>NZ_JAZDCX010000093.1:0-203 GCF_036323805.1 Streptomyces rubellus | reverse complement strand
TTCCTGCCACGTCCGGTGGCGACCACTCACTTGGTGTGACCTCCCTTCCGGGGGTGGATTGCGGCATGCCGTAATCCTTTTCCGGGCCGGCTCGATTATGTGCCGGGAAGGGAATCCGCTACGGTGGTGGCCGCGCCGGAAGGCGCGAGCAGGAAATTGGTTTGACCCCGTCGGCGGGGACCGGAACCGGTAAACGGATCTGG
>NZ_JAZDCX010000092.1:0-223 GCF_036323805.1 Streptomyces rubellus | reverse complement strand
GGACAGCCGCTCGGCGGCGTCCAGGGCCTCGGGGGCGGAGGCGGCGGTGACGTCCAGGCGCAGCAGGGCCTGGTCCAGGTCGCAGGGGCCGGGCTCGGCGTCCAGCCGCTCGTACTCGGCCAGCCGGGCGGTCAGTTCGGCCGGATCGAGCCGCCCGTCCGCACGGGTGGGGGTGGCCAGCAGGAACGGCACCGGATCGTTCACCACCCGCCAGGCGATCTCC
>NZ_JAZDCX010000091.1:0-239 GCF_036323805.1 Streptomyces rubellus | reverse complement strand
CGGCGGAGGTGCCGGTGCGGCTGTCGATCAGCTCGGCGACGGCCGCGACGGTGTCGCCCGGGGAGGCGTCGTCGTCACCGATCCGGGCGCCGAGCTCGGAGCGGACCACCAGCAGCAGCTCCACCAGGAACAGCGAGTCCATGTCGAGGTCCTCGAAGCTGGTGTCGGGACCGATCTCCGCGCGGTCCACCTCGAAACGGCCGACCAGGATGTCGACCAGCCTGTCGTACGTCGCGCTC
>NZ_JAZDCX010000090.1:0-257 GCF_036323805.1 Streptomyces rubellus | reverse complement strand
TCCGGCCAGGGACGTGCCTCGGTCAGCAGCTCCACCGCACCCGCCGACCAGTCCACCTGGGGGGTGGGCTCGTCGACATGCAACGTCCCCGGGAGTACGCCCCGACGGATCGCCTCCACCATCTTGATCACACCCGCCACCCCGGCGGCGGCCTGGGTGTGCCCGATGTTGGACTTCAGCGAGCCCAGATACAGGGGTTCCGCACGCTCCTGACCGTAGGTGGCCAGCAACGCCTGCGCCTCGATCGGATCACCCAG
>NZ_JAZDCX010000089.1:0-317 GCF_036323805.1 Streptomyces rubellus | reverse complement strand
CACTCCCGCCTACTGGGTGGGGCAGATACGCGAGCCGGTGCGTTTCGCGGACGCGGTGCGTCAGGCCCATGACGCCGGGGTCAGTCGGTTCTTGGAACTCGGTCCGGATGGGGTGTTGTCGGCGCAGGCGGGGCTTTGTCTGGCTGAGCACTCCGAGGTGACCGTTCTGCCTTTGCAGCGTTCGGGCAGTGACGGTGTGGGTGCTCTGTTCGCCGCGGTCGCGGGAGCTCATGTCGCCGGGGTGCGGTTCGACTGGGGCGAGGTCTTCGGCTGCCTCGGCGGTCGCGTCGTGGACCTGCCCACCTACGCCTTCCAGC
>NZ_JAZDCX010000088.1:0-323 GCF_036323805.1 Streptomyces rubellus | reverse complement strand
CCGGACAGGATCCAGGGCAGCACCGGGAGAGCGGGCCGCCCCGGTCCGCTCTCCGTCACGGGCGCGTCGGCCGGCTGCGGCGCGCGGTACTCCTCCAGCACCACGTGCGCGTTGGTGCCGCTGACGCCGAAGGAGGACACCGCGGCCCGGCGCGGCTGCTGCCCGCTCCGCCACTCCCGCGCCTCCGTCAGCAACTCGACGGCCCCGGAGGACCAGTCCACGTGCGGCGTCGGCTCGTCCGCGTGCAAGGTCCGCGGCATTACCCCGTGCCGCAACGCCTGCACCATCTTGATCACACCACCGGCACCGGCCGCGGCCTGGGT
>NZ_JAZDCX010000087.1:0-350 GCF_036323805.1 Streptomyces rubellus | reverse complement strand
AGCCGGTCCTGGTCGGCCGCCGCGGCGAAGGTGGGCTGGAGGTGCAGGGCGAGCAGTTCGCGGTGGGCGGGCAGCACGGCCGGCCACAGATGGACCCCCGTCTTCCAGACCGTCTCGTCCCGCCTGCCGTGAGCGCTGTACGCGTCCAGCAACCGCCCGAACGCCGCGCTCAGCGCGAACGGGGTCTTCGCGGCGGCACGGTGGAGCACCAGCCGGCCGCCCGACGGCTCGTACCCGTCGGGCGGCCCCGGCGGGCCCTCCCGGCGGACGGGCTCGGGTACGGCCGGGCCGCCGGCCGTCAGCCAGGCGTGGATCTTCCGCCCGGCCGCTCCTACCGCTCCGGCCGCTGC
>NZ_JAZDCX010000086.1:0-350 GCF_036323805.1 Streptomyces rubellus | reverse complement strand
ACAGCGGCCGGAGCGGTAGGAGCGGCCGGGCGGAAGATCCACGCCTGGCTGACGGCCGGCGGCCCGGCCGTGCCGGAGTTCGTCCGGGCGGTGGGCAGGCCGCACCAGCACGGCGGCCGGGTCGATCCGCTGCGGCGGGTGCTGCTCTCCGGCGAGGCGCCGGCACTGCCGTGCGAGATCGGGCCGTGGGCCCGGCCGCTGCTGGGCGCGTACATCGGCAGCGGCAAGCGGGACCAGACCTCCTGGAACCCCGCCGCCCGGCTGTGGCCGTCCGTGCTGCCCGCCCACCGCGAACTGCTCGCCCTGCACCTCCAGCCCACCTTCGCGGCGGCGGCCGACGAGGAGCTGCG
>NZ_JAZDCX010000085.1:0-351 GCF_036323805.1 Streptomyces rubellus | reverse complement strand
ACGGCACGCCTCGAAGACCACCGTCCGGTACGGGGACCAGTCCGCGCAGCTCAAGGAGATCCGCGCCTTCGACTCCGAGCGCCAGGGCCGCTGGTCGTTCTCCTCCCAGCAGGCCACCCTGCGACGTCTGGACAAGGCGTTCGCCGCGTTCTTCAAGCGGGTCAAGGCCGGGCAGACTCCGGGCTGCCCGCGCTTCAAGGGCGTCGGGCACTTCGACACCGTCACCTTCCCCAAGGACGGCGACGGCTGCCGCTGGGACTCCGCCCCCAGCGACCGCCAGACCCGTGTCCGCCTGCAAGGTGTCGGCCACATCCGTGTGCACCGGCACCGGCCCGTGCAGGGCCGCGTCAG
>NZ_JAZDCX010000084.1:0-351 GCF_036323805.1 Streptomyces rubellus | reverse complement strand
GCGGCACGCCTCGAAGACCACCGTCCGGTACGGCGACCAGTCCGCGCAGCTCAAGGAGATCCGCGCTTTCGACTCCGAGCGCCAGGGCCGCTGGTCGTTCTCCTCCCAGCAGGCCACGCTGCGACGTCTGGACAAGGCGTTCGCCGCGTTCTTCCGGCGGGTCAAGGCCGGGCAGACTCCGGGCCACCCGCGCTTCAAGGGCGTCGGGCACTTCGACACCGTCACCTTCCCCAAGGACGGCGACGGCTGCCGCTGGGACTCCACCCCGCATGACCGCCAGACCCGTGTCCGTCTCCAGGGGGTGGGGCACGTTCGCGTGCACCGGCACCGGCCCGTGCAGGGCCGGGTCAA
>NZ_JAZDCX010000083.1:0-364 GCF_036323805.1 Streptomyces rubellus | reverse complement strand
AGAACCGTCCTCCTCGGCCCGTCCGACGACAGCGCTGCTGAGGTTCCGCAGTGCTGCGTCCGCAGTTTCGCTGTCAGCTGCCAGCACCACGGCACGGTGCTCCAGCGCTCCCCTGGTCGTTGCCAAGGAGTGGGCCACGTCAGCGATCCGGTGCCCGTCAAGGGCCGCTCGCAGCTTCTCCGCCTGCGCCGGAAGGGCGTCTGCCGTACGGGCGGAGAGCAGCAGCGGGAGCAGTGGGGTGCTGTCGCTCAAAGGTGCTTGTGTTTCCGTGTGTTCCGCTGCCGGAACGGCCTCCAGCACCACGTGCGCGTTGGTGCCGCTGACGCCGAACGAGGAGACCCCGGCCCGGCGGGGCCGGTCCGTG
>NZ_JAZDCX010000082.1:0-385 GCF_036323805.1 Streptomyces rubellus | reverse complement strand
ACTTGCCCGGACGAACCTCCCCACTCACCACACCCACACCCGGCACACCCTCAGCCAACGCCCCCAACCCAGCGATCAGTTCGTCACGACCACCGCCCACCACCACCGCACGGTGCTCCAACGCAGCCCGCGTCGTCGCCAGCGACAACCCCACATCCACCGGAGCCAACTCCGGCCGCGCCACAAGAAACCCACGCAACCGCTCAGCCTGAGCACGCAAAGAACGCTCATCACGCCCGGAAAGCACCCACAGACCGACAGACGACGAAGTACCCGACCCCCCACCAACAGCCCCGGCCCCGGGATCCTCAGCCGGAACCCCCTCCACGATCACATGCGCATTGGTACCGCTGACACCGAACGAGGAGACCCCAGCCCGACGAGG
>NZ_JAZDCX010000081.1:0-409 GCF_036323805.1 Streptomyces rubellus | reverse complement strand
CAGGCGTCGCGCCGCTCCTGCAGCGCGGCGTTGTACAGGGAGCAGTGATCGGCCGGCATCTCGCCGAGCGCGACCGTCTGGCGGACCGTGGGGCGCAGGAGGAACTTGTACGCCCGGATCACGAGCCGTCCCCCTTCTGCTTCTTCCACGGCCGCTCCCCCTGGGTGTCGATGTACCGGCGCACGGTGTCCGCCGAGACGGCGCCGACCGATGCCGCGAAGTACGACGACGACCACAGCGTGGGCAGGCGCGACCTCAGATGCGGGAACTCCTCGCGAAGTACACGAGAGGTGAAGCCCTTGAACTGGTTGGCCACGTACGAGGCCGACGACTTCGGATCGTGCTTGACGAACAGGTGCACGTGGTCGGGCATGACCTCGAGCGCCACGATCTCCCACTCCCGTTCGTC
>NZ_JAZDCX010000080.1:0-448 GCF_036323805.1 Streptomyces rubellus | reverse complement strand
GATTCGGCGACGCCGCGGACTGTCAAGTGGCCGGCATCAGCGAGGTCGGAGAGTTCGGTGAGCAGGGCCTCGCGGTCGTGTCCTACGGCCACGGCCCGGTGTTCCAGGTGGGCCCGGCCGCCCGCCAGGGAGACCGCCACGTCGGCCGGGTGGAGACTGTCGTCCCGCGTGATCCGCTCGGCCAGTCGGACGGCCTGCTCCTGCAGCGCCTGCGGGCTGCGGGCCGAGAGCACCCACGGAACCAGGGGTGGGGTCGCCCGCCGTGCGGGGCTTTCAGGGCTTGTCGGAGCGGGAGCGTGCTCCAGCACCACGTGCGCGTTGGTGCCGCTGATACCGAAGGAGGACACCCCTGCACGGCGCGGGCGGTCCAGCTCCGGCCACGGACGGTCCTCGGTGAGCAGTTCCACCGCGCCCGTCGTCCAGTCCACCTCGGGCGTGGGCTCGGTCA
>NZ_JAZDCX010000079.1:0-450 GCF_036323805.1 Streptomyces rubellus | reverse complement strand
GGAGACCGCCAGGGTGCGGGCGACACCCACCGGGTCAAGGCCGTCGGCGACCTCGGCCAGCCGTTCGGCCTGTCCCCGCAGTGCCTCAGGAGTGCGGGCGGACAGTATCCAGGGCAGCACCGTGGTGGTGCCGGCGACGCCCGGCGCGGGCTCGTCGGTGTCGTCGGCCCTGTCCTCGGCCTGGTCGTCGGTCGGTGCGGCCGTGGCGTCGGCGCTCTCCAGGACGAGGTGAGCGTTGGTTCCGCTGATGCTGAACGAGGAGACGCCCACTCGGCGGGGCCGCTCCGGGTCCTGCGGCCAGGCCGTCGGGTCGGTCAACAGCCGGACCTGGCCCTGGGACCAGTCGACGTGCGGGGTGGGCTCGGTGACGTGGAGGGTTGGCGGCAGCTCCTCGCCGCGCAGGGCCATCACCATCTTGATGAGGCCGGCGACACCGGACGCGGCCTGGGC
>NZ_JAZDCX010000078.1:0-461 GCF_036323805.1 Streptomyces rubellus | reverse complement strand
GGTGAACAAGAACCCCGTACGCCCGGGCGCCACGACACCGTCTGGCGCGTTGCCGCGTCCTGCCGCCAGCGCGTCGAGTTCGCGCAGCAGTTCCTCGCGCCCCGTCCCCAGCACCACCGCCCGGTGCTCCAGCGCCGCACGCCGGGTCGCCAGAGAGAGCCCGACATCGGTCGGCTCCTCGGCTGCGGCCGTGGCGCGCAGCCGGGCCGCCTGGGCGCGCAGGCCCTCCGGCGAGGCACCGCTCAGTGCCCAGGGCACGAGCGTGTCCGGCATCCGGGGGCCCGGGAGGGAGGCGGGTTCGTCCGGTGCCTGTTCGATCATGGTGTGCGCGTTGGTGCCGCTGATCCCGAACGACGAGACCGCCGCGCGTCGGGGTCGCCCGGCCGAGGGCCACTCCCGCTCCTCGGTGAGCAGTTCCACTGCTCCCGCCGACCAGTCCACGTGCGACGAGGGTTCGTCGG
>NZ_JAZDCX010000077.1:0-467 GCF_036323805.1 Streptomyces rubellus | reverse complement strand
CGGCCTTCGCGGCAGCACCGTTCGGCAGGAAGCCGCCGGGCGTGTCCGGGTCGGCCTCGGATGCCGGGCTCTTGGTCATGCCCGCCGTGTTCAGTCGCTCGTGCGCGATCACGTCGTGGTCGGCGACGAGCGCGCGGGCGGTCTTGTGGTGGAAGTCGGCGCGCTGACGGCGGATCTTGCCGTGCAGTTTGGCGACCTTCCGGGCCGCTGCCCGGTGGCGCTTGGTGCGCTGCCGGGTCCGCTTGGGGAACGTGGCGAGGTGCCGCTGCGCCTCGGCCAGCTCGTCGGCCATCGTGTCAAGGAAGCGCGGGTTGGCGAGGTGTTCGCCGCCGGAGGTGGTCAGGAAGTGGACGGTGCCCATGTCGATACCGACACTTCTCCCGGTGGGCGGCAGCTCCTGGGCGGGCACCTGGTCGCAGGCGAGGACGGCGTACCAGCGGTTCCCCTCCCGCTTCACGCTGATCGTC
>NZ_JAZDCX010000076.1:0-490 GCF_036323805.1 Streptomyces rubellus | reverse complement strand
GGGCGTCGGCGTACAGCGCCTGGCCCAGCTTCTGGCTGGTGGTGGCGACCCTCTCGGAGGCCTCGCGGATCGCCGCGGTGTCCTCGCCCTTGAGCTTCTCCTTCAGGTCGGCCACCGCGGCCTCGACCTCGGACTTCACATCACCGGGCACCTTGTCCTCGTTGTCCTTGAGGAACCCTTCGGTGGCGTGGACGAGCTGCTCGGCCTGGTTGCGGGCTTCCGCCGCCTCCTTCCGGCGCCTGTCCTCCTCGGCGTGCTGCTCGGCCTCGCGCATCATGCGCTCGATGTCGTCCTTGGGCAGCGCCGAGCCGCCGGTGACGGTCATGCGCTGCTCCCTGCCGGTGCCCAGGTCCTTGGCGGAGACGTGCATGATGCCGTTGGCGTCGATGTCGAAGGTGACCTCGATCTGCGGCACGCCGCGCGGTGCCGGGGGCAGCCCGGTCAGCTCGAACATCCCGAGCTTCTTGTTGTACGCGGCGATCTCGCGCTC
>NZ_JAZDCX010000075.1:0-498 GCF_036323805.1 Streptomyces rubellus | reverse complement strand
TCCAGTACGTCCCGCAGTCTGCGGGCCTCCTTCACCAGGCGGCCGGTGCCGCCCCGGGCGGCGAGCTCCGCCGCCGCGGCCCTCACCTCGTCCACCGGCCCGCGCACCCCGGCCGCCCCGGCGCACTCCGCGCCCAGCATCAGCAGGTCCGGCAGGCCGCGTACCGCCTTCCGCGGCTCGGCTCCCGCCAGCAGGCCGGGCAGTGCGGCGGTCAGCACCGACCACACCACTCCCGGTGCTCCCGCCCGGAACACCTCGCGCAGCGACTCCGCCAACCGGTTCGGCTTGACGGTGCCCAGCTCCGCCGTCCCGGCCAGGACGCGCCCCAGCAGTGCCGTGTCCAGTTCGCCGCGGGCCGCCAGGGTCAGCAGCGCGTCCACGGCGGCCGTGCGGTCCTCGGTGTGCCGGGCCCCCAGCCCGTGGGCCAGTCCCAGGTGGACGGCCTGTCCGGCCGGGCCGCCGCCCTCGACGAGTACGGGCAGCAGCGCCGCGCCGCCG
>NZ_JAZDCX010000074.1:0-573 GCF_036323805.1 Streptomyces rubellus | reverse complement strand
GGCAGCATCGACGGCATCAGGTCCTGGAAGGTGCGGCCGTTGGCCTCGGCGCCGATGGCGGTCATCTGCCAGCCGCTGCCCTGGCGGTGCACCTTGGCCATGATCTGCGCGGTGTACTGGCCCCCGCCGGTCAGGGTGTAGCGCGCCAGCTCCTGGCCGTTGGTCTCGTCCACCAGCCGGCAGAAGGCGTTCTGCACCTCGGCGAACGTCTGCCCGGTGAAGGAGTTCACGGTGAAGATGATCTGGTCGATGTGGACCGGCACCCGCTGGAGATCCACCAGGATCGCCTCGTCGTCGCCGCCCTGTCCGGCACCGCCGACCAGGTTGTCGCCGGTGTGCCGCACCGAGCCGTCATCGCTGACCAGGTGCCGGAAGAACACCACGTCCTTCGGCTCCTGCCCGGCGAAGAGCACGGCCGAGGCGTCGAGGTCGATCTCCTGGGTGCGCCTGCCGAACAGCCCCCGGCGGGGGGCCGCCTGCCAACCGAGTCCCATCCGCACCGCGGTCAGGGTGCCCCCGTCGGACTTCTGCAGGCTGATCGCCTGTCCCTTGGACAAGTTGACCGTCACGTGC
>NZ_JAZDCX010000073.1:0-634 GCF_036323805.1 Streptomyces rubellus | reverse complement strand
GTACGAGGAACGCTCGTCCCTGCGCTCGCCACCACGGTCATCACGGCGGTACGAGGAACGCTCATGCGCGGGGCGCTCCCCCCGCCAATCACCGCGACGGTCGTCGTCACGACGGAACCCCCGACGATCGTCCTCACGCCTGGAGCCCCGCTGATCCCCGCGGTCATGTCCCCGTGCGCCTTGCCGATCACGGTCCTGGCCGCGGCCAAAACCGCCCCGCTCATCACCACGACGCTCGTCACGACGACTGTCGTCCCGCCGGAAGTCCCGCCGATCACCGCGGTCCCGGTCCTGACGTCCTCGGTCCTGACCGCGGTTGAAACCGCCTCGGCCGTCACCCCGTCCACCACCGCGGCTGTCGTCCCGGCGAAAACCGCTGCCTTGCCTGTCACCACCGCTCTGGCGTCGCGGCCTGTCGGATCGCTCGGACCTACCGGGCCGTTCCTCGGGTGAGTTGGACATCGCCGTGGCTCCTGTCTTGGGGTACTACACGTTCATTCTTGCGCGCATCGAGCAAACAGCGCACTCTGAGGCAGACAAAAGAAAAGGGCCCCTGGTCCCAGCGTGCGCGCTGGGGCCAAGGGCCCTCCACGAATTGTTCGGCGGCGTCCTACTCTCCCACACGGTCCCCCAT
>NZ_JAZDCX010000072.1:0-658 GCF_036323805.1 Streptomyces rubellus | reverse complement strand
GTACTTGACGACAGACTGCACCTGTCCAGCCGAGGCTGCGGAAGTGAAACCTACCAAGAAACCGGGAGATCCACACAGGTACAGAGCCGACAACGACTGCGACGGGCAAACAGCCGCGGAAGTGGGAAGGCCTGGGCGAAAAAGCGTGGGAGAGCTGGCCCTGCACCCGTGGAGATGGTCCCGATTGGCTTGGCCAGGAAGTGTTTCGTGGACATCTGCTCACCGCATCCGCAGGGTTAGTACCTTTACCCGGTGTTGGCTGCGGATAGGGCCCTGTCCTGATGCGGGTGGGTCGTGGGTAGACTGGGATTCAGTTCGCCTCGCAAGCAACACCGTCCCCATCCCGATCGAGTTCTGCTCGGTAACCGGGGTCGCCTGGCGTGAGTGGCCCTGGTGCCTCATCACAGTTCTCGTAGTACACGTCGGTATCTGGAGTATCTCCAGGCGGTTCTTCTGGGGTGTCCTCAGGAGCATCGGGGGGCGGAGCTGTTTCCGTAACGGTGGATGTCGCCGTTTGGGTCGGTGGCTCTTGGGCCGGCTCGGTTGTGGTCTCTGTCTCAGTGACCGTGACAGTTGACGTTGCGGCTGGTTCGGGACCTGGGTCTTCGCCAGCTTCGATCAGGGCACCGAGGGCCGCGAGAGCGACGACGGCTCCTAC
>NZ_JAZDCX010000071.1:0-676 GCF_036323805.1 Streptomyces rubellus | reverse complement strand
CTGCTTTCCCCTCGAAGATCCACCGCTGACCGTGCGGGCCGGTCCTGTTCGATCTGCACTTGCTCAGATCAGTGAGCTTCTCAGGTACCTTCTAGCTGCGCCGACACTTCTGTTATTCGCCGGTTCACCACGGCCAACCATGCGCGAGTTCGTTACGAGAGATCGATTTCGCCGGTAAACCACGGTTCGTTGGTGAATGGTTGAATTCCCCCCTCGGACACAGACCATTCACCAAGGGAGTGCGGGTCGGGAGCGATCTCGACCCGCACTCTGCGTTGTCCGGGCTCGTACGACAGGCGCAGCCCGAGCTTGCGGTACAGACGGTTCTTCTGCCGCTCGTCGGCGCTGCGGAGTGTCTCCGCGACATCCCGCACCGCGTCGACGGCCTCGATGATCCGTTCGCGTGAGGGCGCGGCCCGGCGGGCCCTGGTCTCGGAGGCGGCGGCTCCGGAGTCGGTCAGGTTCCGGTACCGGGCGAGCTCCTGCTCGCAGTCCCGGACGACGGCCGCCGCTTCGGTGGACGCGTCGGACCTCTCGGCGTGCAGGGCGTGGGCCTGGTGCATCCGGTCGACGGTGTTGGCCAGGGCGTACTGGGCCCGCGCTGCGCCGCCGTTTCCGCGCGTACGACGCCGCCCGCCGGGAGGAACGGCGTGCCGCCGGGGCGGCCCTGGAGTAG
>NZ_JAZDCX010000070.1:0-742 GCF_036323805.1 Streptomyces rubellus | reverse complement strand
GGCGGCGGCACGCCGGTCACACCGTCGCCGGGCCACCGTTTCGCCGGAACGGGGCGATGATCTTCCGTACGGCCTCCGCGGCCCCCCAGTCGTCGTCGTCATGGGCGATGATGCTCAGGAGTTCCCGGAGGTGGAAGAGGTCCATCCGGTCCCGCCAGCCGCCGTCGATCCCGGTGATCTCCTCGTACACGGCGAAGAAGCGGTCCGAGGCGGGCGGGCGCGGGGAGCACCACAGCATGCTGAGGTCGATCTCCGGCCAGTTGTAGGACACGGCGGGGTCGATGAGCGCGGGCGCGCCGTCGGCGGTGGCGACGATGTTCTCCTGCCACAGATCGCCGTGGGTCAGGCACGGGGGCCGGTCCGGCACGAGTTCGGGCAGGGCGGCGCAGAGCCGTTCCAGGGCCTGCCGCTCCGCGGTGTCGAAGGCCGCCTCGACCAGAGGTTCCGACAGCCAGCGCAGGATGCGCCGCTCCGCGAGGAACGCGTGGCCGTCGCTGTCCCAGGTGTTGTCCTGGCGCAGCCGGCCCAGCCAGCCCGGACGGTGCCAGCCGAACCGCTCGGCGGTCGTGGAGGTGTGCAGGGCGGCGACCGTGCGGGCGAGCCGTTCCCAGAAAGGCTCGTCGTCGCGGCGTGGCCGCATCTTCTCCAGCACGAGCAGCCGGGGCGAGGCGCACAGCACCTCCGGCGTGATCACCCCGCCGGTCTCGCGGAGCTCCGTCAGGCCGGCGGCTTCGACGGGGAA
>NZ_JAZDCX010000069.1:0-822 GCF_036323805.1 Streptomyces rubellus | reverse complement strand
CGGTCGTTGGTCCGGGTGTGCCGTTGACTGATGCGCAGTGGGCGCGGATCGAGCCGTTGCTCCCGGACCGGACGCCGAGGCGGGGCGGCCGGTGGCGGGACCACCGTGAGGTGATCGACGCGATCGCCTTCAAGTTCCAGACCGGGACCCAGTGGGTGCACCTGCCGCAGAAGTACGGCAACTGGCGGGGCGTCCACAACCGGCTGCGGATGTGGGCCGTCGACGGCACCTGGGAGCGGGTGTTCACCGCCCTGGTGGCCCGGGCCGACGCGGACGAGGACGTCAGCTGGGCCGTGTCGGTGGACTCCACGATCGTGCGGGCTCACCAGCACGCGGCCGGGGCCCGCAAGAAGGGGCCCCGGCCGGCGAGCCGGACGACCACGCCATCGGCCGCTCCCGCGGCGGACTGACCACCAAGATCCATCTCGCGGCCGACGGCCGGTGCCGGCCACTCGCGTTCGCCCTCACCGCCGGCCAGGCCGGCGACGCACCCGCCTTCACGGACGTCATGGCCCGCTTGCGTGTCCCCCGCCCTCTTGGACGGCCCCGCACCAGGCCGGACCTGGTCCTGGCCGACAAGGCCTACTCCTCCCGCGCGATCCGCGACCACCTGCGCAGACGCGGTATCCGCGCGGTGATCCCGGAGCAGGCCAACCGGCGGCAGCGCGGACAGGCCGGTGGCAGACCGCCGGCCTTCGACCGCGAGGCACACAAGCAACGCGACACCGTCGAGCGGTGCATCAACCGCCTCAAGCAGCGGCGCGGCATCGCCACCCGCTACGAGAAGACCGCGACCATCTACCTGGCCGGACTCCACATCGC
>NZ_JAZDCX010000068.1:0-887 GCF_036323805.1 Streptomyces rubellus | reverse complement strand
CTCAGTTTGAGCAGGTCAGGTGCAGGGTGAGGATGGCTTGGACGAGGTTGGTGATGCGATTGGTGGAGCAGCGCAGTTTGCGCAGGAGTCGCCAGGTCTTGAGGGCGGCCATGGCCTGCTCGACGAGCGCGCGGATCTTCGCGTGCGAGCGGTTGACGGCTTGCTGACCTGCGGAGAGCGTGTCCCAGCGGCCCCAGTAGGGCGTGCGTATGGTGCCGCCGGCACCGCGGTAGCCCTTGTCGGCCCAGCACTCCACGCCGGCTTGGGCCAGGGCGTCGATGATTCCGTGGGTGCGTGCGGCCCTGAGGTCGTGGACCGCTCCGGGCAGTGCCGGCGAGGCCCACAGCAGCCGACCGCGTGGATCGGTGATGACCTGCACGTTCATGCCGTGCTTCTTGTGTTTCCCGGAGTAGAAGGGACGGTCGGCGGCGATGCGGTCGATCGGCAGCACCGTGCCGTCGAGCACCACGAACGCCTTGGTGGAGGCGGCCTTCATCGCTCCGGCGAGCTCCGGGGCGAGGGCGGCCAGGACCTCGACCGCTTCGGCGATGTACCGGTAGACGGTGGTGGTGCCTACGCCGAACCCGGCCGCGAGCTGCGCGTAGGTGTGGCCGCACCGCAGATGCGCGAGCACGAGCAGGGCCTGTCGTCCGGCAGGAAGTCGGCGCCAGCGTGTTCCCAGTTCCTGGCGGCGGGCCCGAAGGCGGGCGGAGAGGTAGCGCAGGGTCGAGGTGGACACATCGACGCCAGACGGGTAGACAAGCACGCGGAAGCTCCTGGCAGGACAGTTGATCTAGGCAATCACCCGTCTACCAGGAGCTTCTTCACGTCCGGACACCGCCCTCAGCCCAACTGCCCGCTCACCGCGTCAGGTTGGAAACACCTCA
>NZ_JAZDCX010000067.1:0-935 GCF_036323805.1 Streptomyces rubellus | reverse complement strand
GTGAAGTCAGCGGGCGGTTGCGGGGACATGATCGGTACTCCTCGAGGTCTGGGGGCTCTGGATGTTCTGGTGGATCTCAAGACTGGCCGTGGAGCGGTTGAGGGTGATGTAGTGCAGCCCGGGGGCGCCCTCGGCCAGGAGACGCTCGGCCATGACGGTGGCGTACTCGACACCGATGCGGTGCCCTTCAGCCGGGTTGCCGCGGGTGGCCTCCAGGCGCCGGGCCAGGTCCTCGGGGAAGGCGGCATTGCTCAGTTCGGCGAAGCGGCGGATCTGCCGGGCGTCGGTGGCGGGCATGATCTCGGGGATGATCGGGGTGTCGCAGCCCGCCGCGGCCACCCGGTCCCGCAGTCGCAGGTAGTCCTCGACGTGGAAGAACATCTGGGTGATGGCGTAGTCGGCGCCGGCCCGGCACTTGGCGGCGAAGTGCCGGATGTCGCTGTCCCAGTCGGCCGAGCGAGGGTGCATCTCGGGGAAGGCCGCCACCCCGATGGAGAAGTCGCCCAGGGAGCGGACAAGCTCGACCAGTTCGTGGGCGTGGCGGAAGCCCTCCGGGTGGGGGATCCACGCGCCCCGGGGATCACCGGGCGGATCACCCCGCAGGGCGAGGACGTCGCGGACGCCGGCGTCCGCGTACTGGCCGATGATGTGGCGCAGTTCGGCGACCGAGTGGCCGACCGCGGTGAGGTGGGCGACCGGTCGCAGGGTGGTGTCGGTGGCGATCCGCTTGGTGATCTCGACGGTGCGGTCGCGGGAGGAGCCGCCGGCGCCGTAGGTGACGGAGACGAACGCCGGGCCGACGGCCTCCACCCGGCGGACGGCGTCCCACAGGACGCGTTCGCCCGCCCCGGTCTTCGGCGGGAAGAACTCGAAAGAGTACGAGCGCTGCCCTGCGGCCAGGATCTCGCGCAGTGTGGTCATGCCCGTCCTCCGGT
>NZ_JAZDCX010000066.1:0-1086 GCF_036323805.1 Streptomyces rubellus | reverse complement strand
CGGGCGGTGTTGGAGCACCGTGCGGTGGTGTTGGGGTCGGATCGTGTGGGGGCGTTGGGGGCGTTGGCGGGGGGTGTTCCGCATCCGGGTGTGGTGCGTGGTGTGGGGCGTTCTGGGGTGTCTCCGGTGTTTGTGTTTCCGGGGCATGGGGCGCAGTGGGTGGGGATGGGTGCGGAGTTGTTGGAGCGGGAGCCGGTGTTCGCCGAGGCGATGGCGGAGTGTCACCGGGCGTTGGAGCCGTTCACTGATTTCTCGCTGCTGGGGGTGGTGCGCGGGGAGGGCGCCGAGTTGGAGCGGGCTGAGGTGGAGCAGCCGGTGTTGTGGGCGGTGATGGTGTCGCTGGCGAGGCTGTGGGCTTCGGTGGGGGTGGTGCCGTCTGCGGTGGTGGGTCATTCGTTGGGGGAGATCGCGGCGGCGGTGGTTGCGGGTGGGTTGTCGTTGGAGGACGGGGCGCGGGTGGTGGCGTTGCGGGCGCGGGTGATTGCTGAGGAGTTGGTGGGGTTGGGGGGGATGGTGTCGTTGGGTGTTTCTCGTGGTGTGGCTGAGGAGTTGGTGGGGGGGTGGGAGGGGGTGTCGGTGGCGGCGGTGAATGGGCCGGGTTCGACGGTTGTTTCGGGTGATGTGGCGGGTGTTGAGGGGGTGTTGGCGCATTGTGAGGGTGTGGGGATCAGGGCGCGGCGGGTGGCGATTGATTATGCGTCGCATGGTGTGCAGGTAGAGCGGGTTCGGGAGCGGTTGTTGGGTGTTCTGGGTTCGGTTTCGCCGGTGTCTTCGGTGGTGCCGTTCTATTCGTCGGTGTCGGGGGGGCGGAGGGACACGGCGGGGCTGGATGCGGGTTATTGGTATGACAATTTGCGGAGCGCGGTGCGGTTCGGGGATGTCACTGATGTTTTGTTGGCTGAGGGGCGGACGGTGTTCTTGGAGGTCAGTGCGCATCCGGTGCTGGCTGTTGGGGTGCAGGAGAGTATGGAGGCTGCGGGGCGTGCTGGGGTGGTGTTGGGTACGTTGCGTCGTGGTGAGGGTGGTCTGCAGCGTTGGGTGACCGCGCTGGCCGAGGCCCACGTACACGGCGTCCCCGTCAACTGG
>NZ_JAZDCX010000065.1:0-1161 GCF_036323805.1 Streptomyces rubellus | reverse complement strand
TACTGATCTTTTCGTAAGTTCGGTGGGTTTGGGGGCGGTGTGGGTGGGAGGCTATCGGAATGGCTTATCGACCTTCGCCTCCTGAGGCCGGCGTCTCTCTTCCTCCGTTGTCGCGGCCTCAGTTGTCGGAGGCGCGTCGTGTTCGGGCGGTCGAGTTGTTCGAGGACGGTGTCCCGAATGCGGAGATCGCGCGGGCAGTGGGGGTGTGTGCCGAGAGCGTGCGCCGATGGCGGCGGGTGTGGGAGGAAGGTGGTGCTTCGGCCCTGCGACGCCGTGCGGCTACCGGTCGTCCGCCCAAACTGGACGACGCCCAGGTTGAGACCGTCCGGGCCGCGTTGGAGAGAGGAGCCCGAGCCCATGGTTTCGAGGCCGACCTGTGGACCCTGGAGCGAGTCGGCGCCGTCGTGGAGCGTGTGACGGGAGTGGTGCTGTCGAGAGCGTCAGTGTGGCGGTTGCTGACCGGTCGGCTCGGATGGAGTCTGCAGCGGCCCGAGCGCCGGGCGGTTGAGAGGGACGAGTCGGAGATCGCCCGTTGGATCACGCACGAGTGGCCGCGGATCAAAAAGGGGCCGTGAACACACGTGCCTGGATCGTGTTCCTTGACGAATCAGGCGTCTCCCTGCTGCCTCAGATCCGCCGCACCTACGCACCCCGAGGGCGGACCCCGCTGCTACGGCACCGGCTGAACTGGAAGCGGGCGTCGATGGCCGGGGCCCTGGGATACCACTCCACCGACCCCGATCGAGGGGCCCGCCTGTGCTTCCATCTCAAGCCCGGCAGCTACGACACCGCCGCCCTCATCGAGGTCCTGGAGCAGATGAAGGTGTTCTACCGCGGTGAGCGGGTGGTGCTGGTCTGGGACGGGCTGTCCGCCCATTGGAGCCGCGCGATGCGCGCCTGGGTCGCCGAACAGGACTGGCTCACCCTGGAGCGATTACCCGCCTACGCTCCCGAGCTCAACCCGGTGGAGCTGCTGTGGTCCTCACTCAAGAAACGTGAACTCGCCAACCTCGCCGGCGACCACCTCGCCGATGTCGCCGACGCCACCGAGCACGGCATCCACCGCATCAACCACAACCCGCAACTGCCATGGTCCTTCCTCGCCCACACCGGCCTGACCATCCACCCACACCACCCACCGAACTTACGAAAAGATCAGTA
>NZ_JAZDCX010000064.1:0-1437 GCF_036323805.1 Streptomyces rubellus | reverse complement strand
GGTCAGTAGCGGTAGTGGTCGGGCTTGTACGGGCCCTCGACGGGGACGCCGATGTAGGCGGCCTGGTCCGGGCGCAGCTCGGTCAGCTTCGCGCCCAGCGCCTCCAGGTGGAGACGGGCGACCTTCTCGTCCAGCTTCTTGGGCAGCACGTACACCCCGGTCGGGTACTGGTCGGGCTTGGTGAACAACTCGATCTGCGCGATCGTCTGGTTGGCGAAGGAGTTGGACATCACGAACGAGGGATGCCCGGTGGCGTTGCCCAGGTTCAGCAGCCGCCCCTCGGAGAGCACGATGATCGACTTGCCGTCGGGGAAGGTCCAGGTGTGCACCTGGGGCTTGACCTCGTCCTTGACGATGCCGGGAATCCTCGCCAGGCCGGCCATGTCGATCTCGTTGTCGAAGTGGCCGATGTTGCCCACGATCGCCTGGTGCTTCATCCGCGCCATGTGCCCGGCCAGGATGATGTCCTTGTTCCCGGTGGTGGTGACGAAGATGTCGGCGGTGGCGACCACGTCCTCCAAGGTGGCCACCTGGTAGCCGTCCATGGCCGCCTGCAGCGCGCAGATCGGGTCGATCTCGGTGACGATCACCCGGGCGCCCTGACCGCGCAGCGACTCCGCGCAGCCCTTGCCCACATCGCCGTAACCGCACACCACCGCGACCTTGCCGCCGATGAGCACATCGGTGGCCCGGTTGATCCCGTCGATCAGCGAGTGACGGCAGCCGTACTTGTTGTCGAACTTGCTCTTGGTCACCGAGTCGTTGACGTTGATGGCCGGGAAGAGCAGGGCGCCCTCGCGCTGCATCTCGTACAGCCGGTGCACCCCGGTGGTGGTCTCCTCCGTCACCCCCCGGATCCGGGAGGCCAGCGCCGTCCACTTGCCCGGGTTCTCGGCGAGGGTGCGGGTGAGCAGCTCCAGGACGACGGCGTGCTCCTCACTCTCGGCGCCGGCCACATCGGGCACGGCGCCGTCCTTCTCGTACTCCACCCCCTTGTGGACCATCAAGGTGGCGTCCCCGCCGTCGTCCAGGATCATGTTCGGCCCGCCACTGGCCGCATCCGGCCAGGTCAGCGCCTGCTCGGTGCACCACCAGTACTCCTGGAGGCTCTCGCCCTTCCAGGCGAAGACGGGCACCCCGCGCGGATCGTCCACCGTGCCCTCGGGACCGACCACCACCGCCGCGGCGGCGTGGTCCTGGGTGGAGAAGATGTTGCAGGACGCCCAGCGCACCCGCGCGCCGAGCGCCACCAGGGTCTCGATCAGCACGGCGGTCTGCACCGTCATGTGCAGCGAGCCGGTGATCCGCGCCCCGGCCAGCGGCTGGGCTTCGGCGTACTCGCGGCGGATCGCCATCAGACCGGGCATCTCGTGCTCGGCCAGCGTGATCTCCTTCCGGCCGAACCCGGCCAGGGACAGATCCGCGACCTTGAAGTCC
>NZ_JAZDCX010000063.1:0-1661 GCF_036323805.1 Streptomyces rubellus | reverse complement strand
ATCTGCGCACTCCTGCTCTCTCGTGCGGATCGGTCTCGTGCGGGCCGTCTCCGGGACGGGCGATCACGGGCCAGGTCAGTACCGTCGAACCCCAGGTGAGACCGCCGCCGAACGCCGTGAGCAGGACGCGGTCGCCCGGCCCGATCCCACCGGCGGCGTGTGCCTGGTCGAGCGCGAGGGGGATCGACGCGGCGGCGGTGTTGCCCACCTCGGCGATGTTGCTGACGCAGCGTCCGGGCGGGATGCCGAGCTCGTCGGCGAGGTGCCGGGTGATCCGGGCGTTGGCCTGGTGGCCGACCAGGCGGTCGACGTCCCCGGTCTTCCACCCCGCGCGGTCCAGCACCGTCCGCGCCGAGTGGCTCATCCGCTCCACCGCGAGCCGGAAGACCTTCTTGCCGGCCATGGTGAAGTAGTGGTCCCCGGGGCCCGGTTCGACGCCGGACAGCCGCTGGCGCGAGCCGCCCGCGGGCACCGTGATCAGGTCGCCGCCCTCGCCCTCGCTGCCGAGGTCGAACGGTCCCAGGGCGCCCGGCTCGGCCGGGTCGCCGGCCCGCAGCACCACCGCGCCCGCGCCGTCCCCGAAGATCACCGAGGTGGTCCGGTCGCGCGGGTCGAGGATGCTGGAGAAGGTCTCGGCGCCGATCACCAGGACGCGTCCGGCGATGCCCGCGCAGATCAGCCCGGCCGCGGTGGCGAGCCCGTAGACGAATCCGGTGCAGACCGCCGAGACGTCGTACGCGGGCGTCCCGGACAGTCCCAGCCGCGCGGCGACCAGGGGGGCCGTGGCCGGGCAGGGCCGGTCCGGAGTGGTGGTGGCGACCAGTACGGCGTCCACGGCCGGGTCGCCCGCGGACACCAGGGCCCGGGCGCCCGCCCCGACGGCCAGGTCGGAGGTGGCCGTGCCGGGTGCGGCGAAGTACCGCCGCCCGACCCCGGTCCGCGACCGTATCCACTCGTCGGAGGTGTCCAGACCGGCGGCCAGCTCGTCGTTGGACACCGCCCTGGACGGCAGGCGGCTGCCGATCCCGGTCAGCACCGCGGCCCGGTTCACCGGGCACCGCCGCGCGGTCCGCGGTTCCCGGTGGCGGCCCGGCGTGCCGGGCGGCTGTTGCGGTGTACGACCACGCGGTGTTCCTCCCCCTCGTGTCCGGTTCGGCCGGCGGTGTGTCCCGCGGTGTGCTCCGCGGTGCGCCCATGCGGCGCGCCGGGCCGGATGTCCCGGTCCGGGGCCGTACGGACGGTGCGTCAGCCGAGTGTGTGCGGGGCCGCTGACCGGGCGCTGACCGAGCGCTGACGGCCGGCTGACCCGCCGCGGCGGGCGGCCGGGGAGAGGCAAGAACCGGGGGAGAGACGGAGAGAGACGGGGCCCGGCGGGCGGGGCCGCGGCGCCGGCGCCGGACCGGATCCGGCCGGGGCGCCCGCCGGGCCCGCCCCGGTGCTGGTCAGCCGCCGGTCAGCCATCCGTCAGCGCCCGGTCAGCGGCCGTCGGCAGACTCGGCAGCCCGGCCGGCCCGACGGACGGCCCGGCAGCCCGAACGACAGCCCCGATCGACAGCCCAACGGCAGCGCGCCCGTCCCCGGCCCTCCCGCCACCGACACCTCCGGGCGGGCGGGCACCGCGGCCGGGCGCCGGAAAGGCAGGGCACGTCCGTGAGTACGAC
>NZ_JAZDCX010000061.1:0-2154 GCF_036323805.1 Streptomyces rubellus | reverse complement strand
ACCGCCCGCCGGTCAGTGAGCCGGTGCGGTACGGCCGGTGCCCGCTCACGGCGGTGCCGGAGGCGTCCCCCTCGCTCGGGAGGACCGTGGGGCCATGAGGGCCGTGGGGCCGTGGGGCCGTGGTCCGTGAAGGCAGTGTCCGGGGTGCTCCCGGGGCAGTCCCCGGGGGCACCCCCGGCGACCGTACGGGTATCCGGGCACGTCAGGACCGTCCGGCGCCCGGAGCCGGGAGGATCGGGGAGAGACGGGAGGGGGCCGGACTGTCGGTGGCCGCTCCTAGCTTCTGCGCCATGACGACGCCACCGACAGCACCGACGCCACCGGCACCACCAACAGCGGACGCGCGGACGCGCGCCCTCCCCCGCCCCCCGGCCTCGTGCCGCCGCGGCCGCGGCCACCTCGGGGCGGATGCCCGGTGACGGAGCACCTGTCCGCGGCGGACCGGCAGGTCCTCGACGCCGCCGCACGAGAGCTCGACCCGGACGCGTACGCGGTGCTGCTCGCCGTGGCGGACCGCGCCTCCCACCGGCTGCCCGCCCTGATCGCCGCGCTCTCCGACCGGCAGCGGCGCTCCTGCGTCCCCCATCTGGAGGCGCTGCGCGCCCGGTGGGACGAGGCGTGGCAGGACGAACTCCGGCCGTACGCCCGGACGCTGGTCGTGGCGGGCGCGGGCTGCCACACGGGCGCGTCCGCCGCCGCCCGGTGGCTCCGCCACCCCCACCTGGACCTGATCGAGGCCGACGACGCCACCGCGCTGCTGACGATCCTCGCCGCCCGCCCGGCCGAGTGGCTGGGTGACGTCGCCCACCGCATCGTCGGCCCCCGCCTGGAGTACTCCTGGGGGAAGCACTACCCCCTGGTCAAGCGGCTGGTGCTGCTCTCCGGGTGCCCGGTGCCGACCACCGAGGTGTTCGTCCAGGGCTGGGTCCGCGATCTTCCCTGGCCCCAGGCCACGGACTGGCCGGTGGTCGTGGACGGCGCCCTGGCCCCGGCCCCCGCGCCGCACTACGGAGGAGCGGAGCGGCTGTGCGCCGATCCGTTCCTGGACACGCTCCTGCCGCGTCTGTTCGAGGTGAACGGCGTCGGCTCCCCGCTCATCGCCTGGTTCGGGGGGAGCAACAGCATGAGCGCCTCCCTGGCGGAACTCGCCGCCGAGGGGCGGCTGGACCGGGCCGCGCTGATCGACGACTGCCTGTCGCGGCTGCTGCGCAGCGGGCGCCGGGAGGAGATGAGCGGCTTCCACCTCCTCCTCATCCATCTCGATCCCACCGAGGAGGAGTACGCCGGGCGCGTCACGGTCCTGCTGCGGATGCTGTCGGACGCCCCCACCGACATCGCCGTCCACGCCCAGGAGACCCTCGTCGCCCTGGACACCGCCGGACGGCTCGACGCCGGGCAGCTGGCCGAGGCGTCCCGGGCGGCGCTGTTCCGGCGGGAGAAGAAGCTGGTGCGGGCCCAGCTCAAGTGGCTGGACACCGCCGCCCGCCGCGACCGGGAGCGGGCCGGGGCCGTGGTGCTCGCCGCCGCCGACGCCCTCGGCCACCAGGACACGGCCATCCAGGAGCTCGCCCTGGACCTGATCGCCCGTCACCTGCCGCACGCCGGGGACGCGGTGAGCGGCGAACTGGCCGCCGCGGCGGAGGCGGTCAGCCCCGTGCTGCGGCCCCGCGCCGCCGAACTGCTGGGGCTGGAAACCACCGCGGCCGGGTCCACCGGGACGGCGGACGTCCTGCCGCCCGCTCCCGTGCCGCAGCCGATGGCGCCGCCGCTCGCCACCCCCGCCGAGGTGGCCGAGGAGGTGAACGCCGTCCTGACCGCCGCGCGGAGGGCGGCACGGCCCGGCACCGCCGCGGCCACCGTCGAGTCCGCCGTCGAGGCCGCCGCCTTCGAGCGGGCGCTGGACGGGCTGGTCCGGCACGGGTACCAGGAGCGGGAGAAGCTGCTCCGGGCGCTGGAGCCGGTCGTCCGCGCCCATCCCTGGCAGGGGCGGGCCGTGCCGCGCGACGATCTGGGTCCGCTGGAACTGCGCCTGGTGGTGGCCGTGCTCTGCGGTGAGGAGCCCTTCGGCGGGCCCCGGCCGGTGGATCCCCGTGCCGGGGCGCACCCCCACACCCGGCTCTCCCTCTTCGAGGAGGCCCTGGCTGCGCGGGTGTG
>NZ_JAZDCX010000060.1:0-2481 GCF_036323805.1 Streptomyces rubellus | reverse complement strand
GACGATCCGGTTGGGTGGCGATTTCCTGCCCGGATAGATCGGTGATGACTCCGAGGGAAACAAGAAAGGTGCGCGAGGCGCCCTGTGAATGATCTCGTGATGGAGGGCGGAATATTCAGGGCCCATTATCCTTTGTCGGGTTCGAGACCGAATACGGAGTCAGCTGGAGGAAACGTTTTTCTGTGACCTTCGGGGCGCCCTGCCTCGTCGGGGCGAAACTCCAGCCGTGGGTGCCGTCCCGGGGCGAGTAGGTCCGCCTCATCCTGTGCCGTTCTGGTGCTACACCACCGATCTCACCTACGGTTTCACCCGCCTTTCGCCCTGTAGCAGTGGCGTCTCGAGCCGTGCCCCACCCGGTGATCCTTTGCGGACAAGATCGCCGTCACGGCGGATCCGACGAGTGATCCGAATTGTTCGTCACCCGGCCAGTCGATAACTCAGACCACTGAAGTTCTTCGGGAAGTTGTGCAGGTCGCTGGTGGGGGAGTGGTAGATGCTGCCCCTGCAGTCGGCCTCCGAAAAGACCTCGATGGGACCGGCCAGGTTGGCGATGAGCCTTGTAGCGAAGGGCAGGTTGGTACATTCGGTGGTGGGGTGGGAGTCAAGGACGTATCGACCGCCATAGTCTCCCTCGTAGAAGACAACCTGCCCGGGAAGCTGCTCGTCTGCCGCTGCCGGCCCGGCGCCTGCGCCCAGCAGCATTACCGTGGCTATCGCACCGGTTACGGTAGCCAGACGCATGCCCCTGATCCTTCGCATGGGGATAACTCTCCTCGGTGTGCACAAAGTTGAATCATTTACTATCTCAAGATCTCGCACATGTGACGGGTTGTCAACGGTAGATTCCTGCCATCCGGGCACACCTTGAGTCAGGGCCTGTTGCGTGATTACTTGCCTTCTGTCCGGATCTATCCGGTGAGGCCGAGGGCAGCCGGGGGCCTGCGGTAGTCGGGGGGCTGTGTGGGGTGTGGCGTAGTGCGGCGGCGCTGTTGGTCTTGCCGTTCTGGCCGTGGACGCCGATGGCGAGATTGCGCAGGTCGGCCATGACGCGTGGGGAGCTGACCGACATGGATCTCGGAGGCATCCTCGCGGAAGATGCGGTCCCGGACGTGGTGCAGAGGATTCTCGATCTTCCAGTGGTCCTTGATCCATGCGGCGAGCCGAGCCGCAATGTGAGCAGATCCGAGGAGATCTCCTGCTGCCCCGCCGACACCACGTTGGACGAGGTGGTCCGCATCGCGGACAGCCGCTGGGCGATCGAGGAATGCTTCCAGAGCGCGAAGCAGGAGTGGGGGCCTGGACGACTACCAGGTCCGCCGCTGCCCCGGCTGGCACGGCCACATGACGTTAGCCATGGCCGCCACGCCTGTCCGACCGTCCTGCGCGGCCCACCAACTCGATTTTGAGGCAGCAGAAATGGTTCCTCCCAGCTCATCCACTACAGCCTCGCCGAGCTCAGACGCCTGATCACTCGCCTCGCCGACCGACGACCCGCACCCGTCGACCACGTCCTGGCCTGGCGGCGCTCTGACCGCCAGCGGGCCACAGCAAGGCTGTCTGCAGGCCCTGTTGGGGCCGTGGAACGGGTCGCAGCCGAGCCAGGCACTTAGGGCGTCCTTCGGGTCTTGTCGAAGCCCCCTGTTCAGTCCCTTGACCGCTGCTTCGGTTGGTGCAGGTCGATGACTGACGGGACCGAGGCTGCCAGATCAGATATGAGTTGTCCACCAGTGTGTGGGAGAGCCCCTTTGCCATCGGGCGCGCATACGCGCGCGCCCGATGCGTACAACCAGCAGCAGTCCCCTTAGTCCCGTGCCCTGCCTCGGGATGTGCTCTGAACTGGGCTTTCTTCTACGGGGCTGGAGCAGGCCTTGAGTTGGGCCATCGGTGACTTCTGCTGTGTGCCGACGACACCGTCGATCCCACCGACGCTCTCGCGCGGCGGTATGGAGCCCCCGGCCGGCGGAGGCGCAGTCGACCCCGCACGTCACCGGCCGCCGCGCGGGCCGGCCGGTGACGTGCGGGGCGGCGGAGGCGCACCGGCCTGGAAGTGCTCGCAGGACGGGCGATCCGGGATCAGTGCCAGTCGTCCCCGGGCAGGAGGACCATGTTGTGCGTGCCGATGGCATCGATCAGTTCATCGAACTTTTCCTCAGGCCAGGGCTCCGCGGGACCGTCCGCCGCACCGTAGCTCAGGAAGAAGGACTCGGGTCCGGCCGGAGTGTAGAAGACGAGCAGGCGGGCCGGTTCCTTCGCTCGGTTCCGGAAGGCATGCCGGGTGCCCTTGGGTATGTAGACGAAGTCACCGGGGCCGGCGGTGAACCTCTGATCTCCGTTGAGGAATTCGAACTCCCCGGTGAGTACGTAGAACGCCTCGTCCTCCCGGGAGTGG
Source organism: Streptomyces rubellus (assembly GCF_036323805.1). Lineage (NCBI taxonomy): Bacteria > Bacillati > Actinomycetota > Actinomycetes > Kitasatosporales > Streptomycetaceae > Streptomyces > Streptomyces rubellus. The sequence continues at coordinate 92 of NZ_JAZDCX010000060.1, read as the reverse complement.
ATGTGCGGGACGTTGCCGTGTCCGGGTTCGATGAGTCCGTCCATGAGCGCGAGGGCGCCATCCGTCTCGTCGCCGGTGACCTTGACGGAGAA
>NZ_JAZDCX010000059.1:0-2675 GCF_036323805.1 Streptomyces rubellus | reverse complement strand
CTTCGTGCCCGTACCGTGCGCCTCCACCACGTCGACGTCGGAAGGCCGCAGGTCCGCGTCGGCCAGCGCCTTGCGGATGACGCGTCGCTGGGCGGGTCCGTTGGGGGCGGTGAGGCCGTTGGAGGCGCCGTCGGAGTTGACCGCGCTGCCGCGCACGACCGCCAGCACCCGGTGTCCGTTGCGCCGCGCGTCCGACAGCCGCTCCACCAGGAGCACACCGACGCCCTCGCCCCAGCCGGTGCCGTCGGCGGCGGCGGCGAACGCCTTGCAGCGACCGTCGGCCGCCAGTCCGAGCTGTCGGCTGAACTCCACGAAGGCGGTCGGTGTCGACATCACCGTGACCCCGCCCGCCAGCGCCATCGAGCACTCGCCGGCCCGCAGCGCGCGTACGGCCAGGTGCAGCGCCACCAGGGACGACGAGCACGCCGTGTCCACCGTGAGGGTGGGTCCCTCGAAGCCGAAGGTGTACGCGACGCGGCCGGAGAGCACGGCAGCCGCATTGCCGGCGCCCTGGTGTCCCTCGCTGACTTCGGGATCTCCGACGAGCAGTACCGGGTAGTCCTGCCCGTTGGTGCCCGCGAACACGGCGGTGTCACTGCCGCGCAGCGCGGCGGGATCGATGCCGGCGTGCTCCAGGGCCTCCCAGGCGACCTGCAGCATCAGGCGCTGCTGCGGGTCGGTGGCCACTGCCTCGCGGGGTGAGATGCCGAAGAAGCGGGCGTCGAACTCGGCGATGTCGCTGAGGAATCCGCCCTCACGGACGTAGGAGGTGCCCGGACTGCCGTTGGGTTCGTAGAGACGTGCGGTGTCCCAGCCCCGGTCTTCGGGGAAGTCGGTGATGCCGTCGCGGCCCTCGGCGACCAGCTGCCACAACTCGCCCGGCGAGGTGACGCCTCCCGGGTAGCGGCAGGCCATGCCGACGATGGCGATGGGTTCGTCGGCGGCGGCAGAGGCCACCACGCCCCCATCGCCGTCCACGTCCAGAATGAGGTCGTCGAGGTGGTCGGCCAGCGCGGCGGGGGTGGGGTGGTCGAAGACGACGGTGGCGGGCAGGCTGAAGCCGGTGGCTTCGGCGAGGAGGTTGCGCAGTTCGACGGCGGTGAGCGAGTCGAAACCCAGGTCCCTGAAGGCCCTGCGTGGATCGACGACATCGGCGTCGTGGTGACCGAGTACGACGGCGACGCGGGCACGCACCAACTCGACCAGTTCACGCCGCCTCTCCTTGGCCCCGAGCGCGGCGAGGCGGACCGCGAACGCGGAACCCGCCTCCGCGTCGGCCTTGCCGGCCGGTTCGTCTCCCCCGCCCTGCGGCGGGGCGCCGCGCAGCCCGTCGAAGAGCCGTTGTGGCCGCGCGGCGGTGAAGGTGGGAACGAAGCGTGCCCATTCCACGTCGGCCACGACCACGGAGACGTCCCCGCCGTCCACCGCCGCACCCAGAGCGTCCAGTGCCTTCGCCGGTTCCATGGTGCGCAGTCCGCGACGCCGCAGGTAGTCGGCGGTCTCCTCCGCTCCGGCCATACCGCTGCCGTGCCAAGGGCCCCACGCCACCGAGGTGGCGGGCAGACCCCGGGCGGCGCGACGGGAGGCGATGGCGTCCAGGGCGGCGTTGGCCGCCCCGTAGGCGGCCTGGCTGCCGCTGCCCCAGATGCCGGAGACCGATGAGAAGAGCACGAAGGCGTCGAGATCCGCGTCCCGGAGCGCGTCGTCGAGGTGGAGGGCTCCGGTGACTTTGGCGGCCAGCACGGTGGCGATGTCGGCCTCACTCGCGTCGTCGAGTGTTGCGAACTCACCGCTTCCGGCGGCATGCACCACGGCGCTCGGCGGGTGCGCGGCCAGCAGCTCGTTGAGGGCGACGCGGTCACTGACGTCACAGGCGACGATCGTGACCTCGGTTCCCGCTGCGGTGAGTTCGGCGGTGAGGTCGGTCATGCCCGGGGCTTCGGGGCCGCGTCGGCCGGCCAGCACCAGGTGCGGGGCGTCGCGGGCCGTGAGCCATCGGGCGACATGGGCGCCGAGCGCGCCGGTGCCGCCGGTGATCAGGGTGGTGCCGCGCGGCCGCCAGGGCTCGGCCGGACTCACGGGCGCCGGAGCCAGTCTCCGGCCGAAGGCACCCTCGGCACGGATGGCCACCTGGTCCTCGCCCGTGCCGGCGAGCACGGCCGTCAGTCTCCGTGCGGCGTCCGCGTCAAGTTCTTCCGGGAGGTCGACGGCGCCGCCCCAGCGGTGCGGCTTCTCCAGCGCGGCTGCCCGGCCCATCGCCCACAGCTGTGCCGCCCCTGGGTCGGTGGCGGACTCATCCGCACCGGTCGTGACCGCACCTCGGGTGAGTACCCATACCGGGGCACCCTCCCCGCGCACCGCGTCGAGCAGTGCGGCCAGCCCGAGGGAGAGCTCCGGATGGGCGGAGTGCGGCCGGGGGTCGTGCGGGAGGATCAGCCCGTCGACATCCGGAGCAGGTGTGCGGCCGACGACGACGGTGGCGCCGTGTCCAACCAGCGCTTCGGCGCACCAGGCGGCCACTTCGTGGTCCAGCGCATCGGGGTCTGCCAGTACCTGCCAGGTCCCACGCAGTACCGGCTGCTCGGCTTCCGGCAGAGGCTGCCAGGTGACCGCGTACCGCCAATCTGCTGGGTCGGCGCCTTCGGGGGAAGGCTGTACTGCCCAGAAGTGCTCAC
>NZ_JAZDCX010000058.1:0-2994 GCF_036323805.1 Streptomyces rubellus | reverse complement strand
GCGCGGGTGCTGCCGCAGGCCGACCTCGTCGACCTGCCCACCTACGCCTTCCAGCGCGCCCACTACTGGATGACCGACCCACCCGAGGCGGTACACGCCACGAGCAGCACCACGGACGCTGACCCGGGTGAGGCGGACTTCTGGGAAGCCGTCGACCGGCTCGACCACGAGCAGGTGGCCGACACCCTGCGCCTGGACTCCGGCGACGGCCTGGAGACCGTCCTGCCGGCCCTCGCGGGGTGGCGCCGGGACCGTGCCGAACACTCCACCATCAACTCCTGGCGCTACCGCGTCGCCTGGCAGCCCGCTGACCGCGCCCCGGCCGGCACCCTCGACGGGCGCTGGCTCCTGCTGCACACCAAGGGCGTCGACACCGGCCACGCCGAACGCTGCGCCCAGGCGCTGCGGCAGGCGGGCGCGGAACCGACCGTCGTCACGGTTCCCGACGACGCCCTCGACCGGTGGGGGCTCAGCGAACTCCTGCGCGAGGCCGCCGAAGGAACCGAGGGGGCCCAGCCGGTCACCGGAGTCCTGTCGCTCCTCGCCGGCGACCGCCGGGCACATCCCGAGGACGGGGCGGTGTCCGTCGGCCTCGGCGCGACCCTCACGGTCGTCCAGGCACTGGCCGACGCCGAGGTAACCGCCCCGCTGTGGTGCGTCACGACCGGCGCCGTCTCCACGAACCGCGCCGACCGGATCGTCGACCCCGCCGCCGCCCGCCTCTGGGGACTGGGCCAGGTGGCCGCGTTGGAGCACCCCGAGCGGTGGGGCGGACTGATCGACCTGCCCGTTGACCCCGAGCCCCGGGCGATGGCCCGACTCGCCGCCGTGCTCGCCGCCGCCGAGGACCAGGTCGCCGTACGCGCCGAAGGCGTCTACGTGCGCCGCCTGCTCCACGCGCCGGCCGCCGACTCCCTGCCCCGGAAAGCGGCACCCGAGGCGGTGCTGATCACCGGTGGCACCGGCGCGCTGGGCGCCGAGACCGCCCGTATGCTCGCCCGCCGGGGCACCCGGAAGCTGGTGCTGAGCAGCAGGAGGGGCCCCGGCGCGCCCGGCGCCGCCGAGCTGGTCGCCGAACTCGCCGATCTGGGTGCCACCGCGGTCGTCCTCGCGTGCGACGTCGCCGACCGTGACGCACTGGCCGCCCTGCTTGCCGAGCACCCGGTCACCGGAGTGGTGCACGCGGCCGGAACCGATCCAGCCATACCGCTCGACTCCACATCCGTACCCGTCCTGGCCGAGGGACTGCGGGCCAAGTCCGTCGGGGCCGAGCACTTCGACGCGCTTCTCCCCGACGCCGAACTGTTCGTGCTGTTCTCCTCGATCGCCGGAGTGTGGGGGAGCGCCGGTCAGGCCGCCTACGCCGCCGCCAACGCCCACCTCGACGCCCTCGTCGCGGCCCGCCGGGCGGCCGGCCGGGCCGGCACCGCCGTGGCCTGGGGCGCCTGGGCGCAGATCGGCATGGCCGCCCGGGACGGTGCCGACGAGTACCTGAAGCGCCGGGGCCTGCGACCTATGCCGCCGGGTCTGTGCGTCACCGCGCTGGAGCGCGCGATCGACACCGACGACACCTGCGTGGTCGTCGCGGACATCGACTGGGCACGCTTCACTCCCGCCTTCACCAGCCGCCGGCCCAGCCCGCTGCTCTCGGCCCTGCCTGAGGTCACCGAGGCCCTGGCCGGGGGACCGGCCGCCGAGGACGGAGCCTCGGCCGTGCGGACCCTGCTGGCCGGGCTGCCGGAGTCGGAGTGGGCCCGCACCGTCCTCGACCTGGTCCGCCGGGAGACCGCGGCGGTCCTCGGCTACTCCGAACCGGTCGACGCCGAGCGCCCGTTCAAGGACCTGGGCGTGGACTCCCTCACCGCCGTGGCCGTCCGCAACCGGGTGGCCGGCGCTCTCGATCTGCGCCTGCCCACGACGCTGGTCTTCGACCATCCAACCCCTTCGGACGTCTCCCGCCACGTGCTTTCACTGGTCAGCGGCGACGACCGTGAGGCGGTCACGACGGCCGAGGTGTCCGACGAGCCCCTGGCGATCGTCGGCATGGCATGCCGGTATCCGGGCGGCGCCTCCTCGCCGGAGGAACTGTGGCGGCTGGTCACCGAGGGCATCGACGCGGTCGGCGGCTTCCCGTCCGACCGCGGATGGCCTACCGACGACGACTCGGGTCCCGGTAACCCCTACACCCGCGTCGGAGGCTTCGTACACACCGCCACTTCCTTCGACGCCGACCTGTTCGGCATCTCGCCGCGCGAGGCCATGGCGATGGACCCGCAGCAGCGGCTGCTGCTGGAGACCTCCTGGGAACTGTTCGAGCGCGCCGGGCTGGGCCCGCACGCCGTGCGCTCGACTTCCACCGGCGTCTTCATCGGCGCCTCACCGTCCGGGTACGGAGTGGGCGTCGCCGCCCCCGGCTCTGAAGGGCACCTGCTCACCGGAATGTCGGGCGGCGTCCTGTCCGGCCGGGTGGCCTATGTCTTCGGGCTGGAGGGCCCGACGCTGACCGTGGACACCGCCTGCTCGTCGTCCCTGGTGGCTCTGCACCTCGCGGCGCAGTCGCTGCGCGCCGGCGAGTGCACCATGGCCGTCGTCGGCGGTGTCGCGGTGATGACCAGTCCCGGAGTCTTCTCCGAGTTCGCCAGGCAGGACGGTCTGGCGTCCGATGGCCGCTGCAGGGCGTTCTCCGCTGACGCGGACGGCACCGGTTGGGGCGAGGGGGTTGGACTGCTGCTGGTAGAGCGGCTTTCCGAGGCGCGCCGCAACGGGCACGAGGTACTAGCGGTGGTACGTGGCTCCGCGGTGAACTCCGACGGTGCTTCCAACGGGTTGACGGCGCCGAACGGCCCCTCCCAGCAGCGGGTGATCCGGGCGGCGCTGGCGACGGCTGGTCTGGAGCCGCACGAGGTGGACCTGGTGGAGGCGCACGGCACCGGCACCAGGCTGGGTGATCCGATCGAGGCGCAGGCGTTGCTGGCCACCTACGGGCAGGAGCGA
>NZ_JAZDCX010000057.1:0-3133 GCF_036323805.1 Streptomyces rubellus | reverse complement strand
TCAGAGCGACTCCGGCGGATTGAAATCGGCCTTGCGCTCCGACAGGAATTCGGAGTGGTCCGCCGGAATCCTTCGACTCACGGCCGGAACCGAGCAGATGTTCTTCTCCCTGCCCTCAGGGCTTCCACCCCCGGGCAACTTCTGAACTCTACCTCCCACGGAACCCCCCGTCAAGAGGGCCCCTCGGGACGAGCAGAACCGTAGCAGGTTCGGGGGCCCCGGCGCACATCCGCCCCGGTCGGCCCTCTGTCAGGCCGCCGTGGGCAGCTCCGCGGGACGGTCGGCGGTTTCGATGTCGCCCGTCTCCCCCGCCCGCACCGCACGTGCGCCCAGCACGTAGACGTAGGCGAGGAAGAGCAGTTCCGCGCCGACGCCGATGGCTATGCGGACCCAGGTGGGCAGGCCGGAGGGGGTGACGAACCCCTCGATCACCCCGGAGACGAAGAGCACCGCCGCGAGCCCCAGGGCCATGCCCATCGCGGCGCGTCCCTCCTCCGCGAGGGCGGTCCGCCGACTGCGCGGTCCCGGGTCGACGACCGTCCAGCCCAGCCGCAGTCCGGTGCCCGCGGCGACGAAGACCGCGGTCAGTTCGAGCAGGCCGTGCGGGAGGATCAGGCCGAGGAAGGTGTCGAGGCGGCCCGCCGAGGTCATCAGGCCGATGCCTGTTCCGATGTTCAGCATGTTCAGCCAGAGGACCCACAGCACCGGTATGCCGAGGAAGGCGCCGAAGATCAGGCAGATCGCCGCTGCCTGGGCGTTGTTCGTCCACACCTGGGCGGCGAAGGAGGCCGCCGGGTGGCTGGAGTAGTACGTCTCGTACTGGCCGCCGGGACGGGTCAGCTCGCGGAGTTCGTCCGGGGCGGCGATGGCGGACTGGACCTCGGGGTGGGTGCCTATCCACCAGCCGATGAGGACGGCGACCAGGGTGGACAGCAGGGCGGTCGGCACCCACCAGTGACGGGCACGGTAGACGGCGGCGGGGAAACCGACCGCGAAGAACCGCCCCACGTCCCGCCAGCCGGCACGACGGGTGCCGGTGACCGCGCTGCGGGCCCGGGCGACCAACCCGGTCAGGCGGCCGGTCAGCGCGGGATCGGGCGCACTGGACTGGATGAGCGACAGATGGGTGGACGTGCGCTGGTAGAGGGCGACGAGCTCGTCCGCCTCGGCCCCGGTGAGGCGGCGTCGGCGGCGCAGCAACTCCTCCAGACGGTCCCACTCGGACCGGTGCGCGGTGACGAAGACATCGAGGTCCATGGGGAGAGCTTCGCAGATCGCGGCCGGCCGGGCGTGGGCTGCTTGGCGGCCGGCCGGGCACGGACGGCAGACTGTCCGTATCCGGGGTACGCGCAGGGGGTGTGTGCCGGTCGGCGGCGAGGGCGAGGAGGGCGTACCGGGTGAGTCAGCTCGTGACGGGTGATGCGGTGGTTCTCGGGCTGCGGCCCGCGAGGCTGCCGAGCCGGGCACTGGCCGTCTTCATCGATCTGGTCGTGCTGTGGGGTACCTATCTGGCCCTGTCGATGGCGCTGCTGTCGGCCACCGGCTCGCTGGACGAGGCCGCCACGGCGGCGGTGGCGGTGGCACTGCTGGTGCTGGTGCTGATGGGCGGGCCGGTCGTGGTCGAGACGCTCAGTCACGGCCGTTCGCTGGGGAAGCTGGTGTGCGGGCTGCGGGTGGTGCGGGAGGACGGCGGACCGATCCGTTTCCGGCACGCGCTGGTGCGCGGGGCGCTGGGTTTCGTCGAGATCCAGATGACGGTGGGGGTCGTCGCGTGCATCGCCTCGCTGGTGTCCGCGCGGGGGCGGCGGCTCGGGGACGTGTTCGCCGGGACGCTGGTGGTGCGGGAGCGGATCCCGGTGGCGCGGCCGACCCCGGTGCCGCCTCCGCCGCCCGGGCTGGCCGGGCACTTCGCGGAGCTGGACCTGTCGCGGGTGCCGGAGGCGCTGTGGCTGGCCGTACGGCAGTACCTGCTGCGGGTGGACCAGCTGGACCCGCAGGTGAGCTGGTCGATGGCACAGCGGCTGGCGGCCGACCTCGCGGCCTGCACGGGGGCGCCGGTGCCCGAGGGGATGCCGCCCGCGACGTATCTGTCCGGAGTGGTGGCCGAGCGGCAGACGCGTGACGCGCGGCGGGCGTTCGGAGCCCGCCCGGGGGCGGGGTGGCCGGGCGGTACCGCGGCCGGGCAGGACGGTTCCGAGCCGGACGGTTCCGGACAGGACGGTCCCGGGCCGCCTCCGCCCACCGCACCGCCCTCTCGGACGCCTCCGGTGCCGTCCGGGCCGCCCGCCGGGCAGCCGCCGTCCGCCGGTGGCCCGGAGCGGGAGGGGCCGGGCGACGGGGAGCGGCGCACCGGTTTCGTACCACCGGCCTGATCCGCCTGCCCGGTCCGGTCGGCGTCCGTGGTCACCCGTGGTCAGGGAATGCCGAGGGCGGGGATTCCAGGTCCTCCAGCTCGACGCCGGGGGCCGCCAGGACGACGTCCCCGGCGATGTGGACGGTGTGTGCCTCGCCCGTCTCCGGGTCGCCGACCCGGTAGGCGTCCACGGTCAGCGGGCCGCTGTCGGTGGCGTGTGCTTCGCTGTCGAGCAGTTCCCAGGTCTGGTCGAGGGTGCGCGGAGCGAGTGCGGGGGGTGCGAAGGCGACGAGGCGGACGCGGGTGGCGGGTGTGCCGGGCGCGGGGCGCAGCAGCCGGGCCGCGGCGACGAGGAAGGCGGGGGACGTGCCGGTGAAGGCGTGGGCGGGTGCGTTGCCCTCCTGTGCCCGCTCGCCGGCCGGGTCGGTGCGCACCCAGGTCACACCGTCCAGGGCGGCGCCGCGGACCTGCCAGTGCGCGGTGCGCAGTTCGAGGCGGAGCGGACGGCCGAGGTCGTCCAGGGTGAGGTCGAGGGAGCCGGTGTGGTCGCCGGAGGGCGCGGTGGTCCGGGAGACGTAGCGCCAGCCGGTGGGGCCGGGGGCGCACTGGAAGTGCTCCTCGCCCAGCGGGGTGTGGTCGTACGGGTCGTGGAGGGAGTAGCGGCCGCGGGGCATGGTGGGTCGTCCTTCACGGGTCAGGCCCCCGCCGTGGAGCGGGGGCCTGACGGTCGTCGTGCGTTTCCGCCGTCCGCTTCCCGGGCCGTGCCGGCGCGTGGCGGCG
>NZ_JAZDCX010000056.1:0-3284 GCF_036323805.1 Streptomyces rubellus | reverse complement strand
CCGCACAGTGGACGCAAGCAGCCATGGACAAGTCCTCGGCCTATTAGTACCAGTCAACTCCACCCCTCACAGGGCTTCCATATCTGGCCTATCAACCCGGTCGTCTCCCGGGAGCCTTACCCCCATACGGGGTGGGAGTCCTCATCTCGAAGCAGGCTTCCCGCTTAGATGCCTTCAGCGGTTATCCCTCCCGAACGTAGCCAACCAGCCATGCCCTTGGCAGAACAACTGGCACACCAGAGGTCCGTCCGTCCCGGTCCTCTCGTACTAGGGACAGCCCTTCTCAAGACTCCTACGCGCGCAGCGGATAGGGACCGAACTGTCTCACGACGTTCTAAACCCAGCTCGCGTACCGCTTTAATGGGCGAACAGCCCAACCCTTGGGACCGACTCCAGCCCCAGGATGCGACGAGCCGACATCGAGGTGCCAAACCATCCCGTCGATATGGACTCTTGGGGAAGATCAGCCTGTTATCCCCGGGGTACCTTTTATCCGTTGAGCGACGGCACTTCCACACGTAACCGCCGGATCACTAGTCCCTGCTTTCGCACCTGCTCGACCCGTCAGTCTCACAGTCAAGCTCCCTTGTGCACTTACACTCACCACCTGATGACCAACCAGGCTGAGGGAACCTTTGGGCGCCTCCGTTACCCTTTAGGAGGCAACCGCCCCAGTTAAACTACCCACCAGACACTGTCCCCGATCCGGATCACGGACCCAGGTTAGACATCCAGCACGACCAGAGTGGTATTTCAACAACGCCTCCACACACACTGGCGTGCATGCTTCACCGGCTCCCACCTATCCTACACAAGCCGAACCGAACACCAATATCAAGCTGTAGTAAAGGTCCCGGGGTCTTTCCGTCCTGCTGCGCGAAACGAGCATCTTTACTCGTAGTGCAATTTCACCGGGCCTGTGGTTGAGACAGTCGAGAAGTCGTTACGCCATTCGTGCAGGTCGGAACTTACCCGACAAGGAATTTCGCTACCTTAGGATGGTTATAGTTACCACCGCCGTTTACTGGCGCTTAAGTTCTCAGCTTCGCCCACCCGAAAGTGAGCTAACCGGTCCCCTTAACGTTCCAGCACCGGGCAGGCGTCAGTCCGTATACCTCGCCTTACGGCTTCGCACGGACCTGTGTTTTTAGTAAACAGTCGCTTCTCGCTGGTCTCTGCGGCCACCCCCAGCTCACACCGCACGGGCGATCACCAGAAATGGCCCCCCTTCTCCCGAAGTTACGGGGGCATTTTGCCGAGTTCCTTAACCACAGTTCACCCGAACGCCTCGGTATTCTCTACCAGACCACCTGAGTCGGTTTAGGGTACGGGCCGCCATGCAACTCGCTAGAGGCTTTTCTCGACAGCATAGGATCATCCACTTCACCACAACGGCTCGGCATCAGGTCTCAGACTCATATGCCACGCGGATTTACCTACGTGACGTCCTACACCCTTACCCCGGGACAACCACCGCCCGGGCTGGACTACCTTCCTGCGTCACCCCATCACTCACCTACTACCGGATCGGACCGTCGGCTCCACCACACTGCTCCCCGAAGGAAACAGCCGGCTTCACGGACTTAGCATCACCGGACTCGGCCCTTGCGCCACACAGCGGGTACCGGAATATCAACCGGTTATCCATCGACTACGCCTGTCGGCCTCGCCTTAGGCCCCGACTTACCCTGGGCAGATCAGCTTGACCCAGGAACCCTTGGTCAATCGGCGCAGGAGTTTCCCACTCCTGTATCGCTACTCATGCCTGCATTCTCACTCGTGAACCGTCCACCACTGCCTTCCGGCGCAGCTTCACCCGGCACACGACGCTCCCCTACCCACCCACACGGCCGTTGGGCCTCATGTGTGAGTGACACGACGTCGGCGGTGTGCTTGAGCCCCGCTACATTGTCGGCGCAGAATCACTTGACCAGTGAGCTATTACGCACTCTTTCAAGGATGGCTGCTTCTAAGCCAACCTCCTGGTTGTCTCTGCGACTCCACATCCTTTCCCACTTAGCACACGCTTAGGGGCCTTAGTCGATGCTCTGGGCTGTTTCCCTCTCGACCATGGAGCTTATCCCCCACAGTCTCACTGCCGTGCTCTCAACTTACCGGCATTCGGAGTTTGGCTAAGGTCAGTAACCCGGTAGGGCCCATCGCCTATCCAGTGCTCTACCTCCGGCAAGCACCACACGACGCTGCACCTAAATGCATTTCGGGGAGAACCAGCTATCACGGAGTTTGATTGGCCTTTCACCCCTAACCACAGGTCATCCCCCAGGTTTTCAACCCTGGTGGGTTCGGGCCTCCACGACCTCTTACAGCCGCTTCACCCTGCCCATGGCTAGATCACTCCGCTTCGGGTCTTGGACACGCTACTCAAACGCCCTCTTCGGACTCGCTTTCGCTACGGCTCCCCCACACGGGTTAACCTCGCAACGCACCGCAAACTCGCAGGCTCATTCTTCAAAAGGCACGCAGTCACGACCGCAAGCGCAAGCACTCACGGCGACGCTCCCACGGCTTGTAGGCACACGGTTTCAGGTACTCTTTCACTCCGCTCCCGCGGTACTTTTCACCATTCCCTCACGGTACTATCCGCTATCGGTCACCAGGGAATATTTAGGCTTAACGGGTGGTCCCGCCAGATTCACACGGGATTTCTCGGGCCCCGTGCTACTTGGGTGTCTCTCCAACGAGCCGCTGACGTTTCAGCTACGGGGGTCTTACCCTCTACGCCGGGCCTTTCGCATGCCCTTCGCCTACATCAACGGTTTCTCACTCGCCTCACAGCCGGCAGACCATGAAAAGAGAGATCCCACAACCCCGCCCACGCAACCCCTGCCGGGTCTCACACGTGAACGGTTTAGCCTCCTCCGGTTTCGCTCGCCACTACTCCCGGAATCACGGTTGTTTTCTCTTCCTGCGGGTACTGAGATGTTTCACTTCCCCGCGTTCCCTCCACACTGCCTATGTGTTCAGCAGCGGGTGACAGCCCATGACGACTGCCGGGTTTCCCCATTCGGACACCCCCGGATCACAGCTCGGTTGACAGCTCCCCGGGGCCTATCGCGGCCTCCCACGTCCTTCATCGGTTCCTGGTGCCAAGGCATCCACCGTGCGCCCTTAACAACTTGGCCACAGATGCTCGCGTCCACTGTGCAGTTCTCAAACAACGACCAGCCACCCGCCACCCCGCCCACCAAGGACGAGTACACCGGGACCGGCACCAAGGACCAACGACCATGCGGCCGTGCCCTCAGACACCCAACAGCGCGCCC
>NZ_JAZDCX010000055.1:0-3379 GCF_036323805.1 Streptomyces rubellus | reverse complement strand
CTCTCCGGAGTCGGGCCACGATCGGTTCTCGGTGAGCAGTTCGACCCTGCCCGAGGACCAGTCGACGTGCGGGGTGGGCTCGTCGACGTGGAGGGTCCTGGGGAGCACGCCGTGCCGCATGGCCTGGACCATCTTGATCACTCCGGCCACGCCGGAAGCGGCTTGTGTGTGCCCGATGTTGGACTTCAGCGAGCCCAGATACAGGGGTTCCGCACGCTCCTGACCGTAGGTGGCCAGCAACGCCTGCGCCTCGATCGGATCACCCAGGGTCGTACCGGTGCCGTGGCCTTCCACGGCGTCCACCTCAGCGGCAGAGAGCCGGGCAGCGGCCAGCGCGTCCAGGATGACGCGTCGCTGGGCGGGTCCGTTGGGGGCGGTGAGGCCGTTGGAGGCGCCGTCGGAGTTGACCGCGCTGCCGCGCACCACCGCCAGCACCCGGTGCCCGTTGCGCCGCGCGTCCGACAGCCGCTCCACCAGGAGCACACCGACGCCCTCGCTCCAGCCGGTGCCGTCGGCGGCGGCGGCGAACGCCTTGCAGCGGCCGTCACGTGCCAGGCCGCGCTGCCTGCTGAATTCGACGAAGGCGGCCGGGGTGGCCATGACGGTGACCCCGCCCGCCAGCGCCATCGAGCACTCGCCGGCCTGCAGCGCGCGTACGGCCAGGTGCAGCGCCACCAGGGACGACGAGCACGCCGTGTCCACGGTGACCGCCGGCCCCTCGAAGCCGAAGCTGTACGCCACCCGGCCGCAGAGCACGCTGGTCGCGGTACCGGTCAGCGCGTAGCCCGCCGCCTCCTCGGCGACGGGAACGCCGATGCCGTAGCCGGAGGTCCCGGCTCCGACGTACACGCCGACCGGACTGCCCTTGACTCCCTTCGGGTCGATCCCGGCTCGCTCGAACGCCTCCCAGGAGGCCTCCAGGAGCAGGCGCTGCTGCGGGTCCATCGCGGCGGCCTCGCGGGGCGAGATGCTGAAGAAGTCCGCGTCGAAGCGTCCCGCGTCGTGGACGAAGCCGCCCTGTCGGGAGTACGAGGTGCCCTCACCCCGGGAGTGCGGGTCGTACAGAGAGCCGAGATCCCAGCCACGGTCGGCGGGGAACTCGCTGATGCCGTCGCCTCCGGCGGACACCAGGTCCCAGAGCGACTCGGGCGAGTCGATCCCCCCTGGCAGCCGGCAGGCCATCCCGACGATGGCGATCGGCTCGTGCCCGGCGACGACCAGCTCCTGGTTGCGGGTTTTGAGCCGTTCGTTCTCCTTGATCAGGGTGCGCAGGGCTTCGACGTAACGTTCGTCGGCGGACGCCGCCATGGTCAGTGCTCCCCGTCATTGGCTTCGACGAGCTTCAGCAGTGCCTCGCCGTCCAGTTCGTCCACCGCGTGCGCGGTCGGCGCTTCCACGTCGTCGGTCTTCTCCCCCGCCAGTCTCAGCAGGGGTTCGAGCAGTCCGGCCTCCCGGAGCCGGGCCGTCGGCACGGCGGCCAGGGCGGCGCGAACGCGCTGCTCCTCGTCGGCCTCGCCCTCGTCGACGTCCGGGGCGATGCCCAACTCCTCGAGAAGGTGCTCGGCGAGTTCGGCGGGCGTCGGGTAGTCGAAGACCACCGTGGCGGTCAGCGACAGGCCGCTGACCGCGGTGAGCCGGTTGCGCATCTCCACGGCGGTGAGCGAGTCGAAGCCGAGGTCCCGGAAAGCGCGGTCGGGTTTGATGTCACCGCCGTGCACGTGCCCGAGCACCAGAGCGGTCTGCGTCCGCACCAGTTCCAGGACCGTGTCGGACCTCTCGTACCAGGGCAGGGCGAGAAGGTCGGCGCGCAGGTCGCCGGGTGCTCCGGCCGCCTCCGCCCCGTTGGAGGCTGCGCCGCCCTCCAGCTGGGCCAGCAGGGAACTGGGCCGGGAGGAGGTGAACGTCTGCGCGAACACCGGCCAGTCGACGTCGGCCACAGTGACCGTGGGGGCCGTATCCGCGACCGCGTCGGCCATGGCGGCGAGCGCCAGGTCCGGATCCATCATCAGGACTCCCCGACGGGCGAGTTCGGTGTCCGCACCCTCGGCCATGCCCTCTCCGCCCCAGGCGCCGAAGGCGACGCAGGTCGCGGGCGCCCCACGGGCCGCCCGCCGCAGGGCCAGGGTCTCCAGCCTGGCGTTGGCGGCGGCGTAGGCGGCCTGTCCGGCGCCGCCCCAGACAGCGGCGACCGACCCGAACAGCACGAAGGCATCAAGGTCGCCGCAGAGTTCGTCCAGGTTCTCGGCGCCGGCTGCCTTTCCCGCCTGAGCCGCCGCCAGGTCCTCCTCGGTGAGTTCGGACAGCCTTCCCAAGCCCCCGACGCCCGCGGCGTGCACCACGGCGTTCGGCGTGTACTCGGCCAGCAACGCGGCGACGGCGTCCCGGTCGGCGAAGTCGCAGGAGACCACCGCGATCTCCGCCCCCAGCTCCGTCAGCTCCGTGACCAGTTCGCCGGCGCCCGGTGCGGCGGCACCGCGCCGGCCGGCCAGCACCAGTCGCGTGACACCGCCGAGGGCCGCCCACCGGGCGACGCGGGAGCCGAGCGCACCCGTTCCGCCGGTGATCAGCAACGTGCCCTGGGGGCACCAGGGCGTGGTGGTGACCGGAGGCGCGGTGACCAGCCGTCGTGCGAGCGGTACGTCCCGGAGGGCGACCTGGTCCTCGGCGGCGACCCCGGAGAGGACCGCGACCAGTGAGGCATCGCTGACCCCGGTCATGGGCAGGTCGATCAACCCTCCCCACAGCGAGGGATGTTCCAGCGCGGCCACCCGACCCAGCGCCCACAGGGCGTGGCCGCCCGCCGCAGGGGGCTCCTCGCCCGGTAGCGCCACGGCACCACGGGTGGCGCACCACAGGCGCGTGTCAGTGTCGGCCAGCGTCTGGACGAGGGCGAGTCCGGTGGCTACGGCGGTGTCCTCGGCCAGGCCGAGCAGTGACAGCACCCCCGCCCAGGGGCGGTCGGAGGAGAAACGCTCCACCAGTTGCCGGAGTTCGGCCGCCGCGTCAGCTTGGTCAATCAACTGGATGAGCGGGGTTCCGCCGCTGCGGCGGATCGCCTCGGCACAGTCGGCGGCGGTCTCCTCGTGTTCGAGGTGTGCCAGCACCAGCCAGCTGCCCACAAGAACCGGGTCCACAGGAACGGAGACGGGCTGCCACTCCTCCCGGTACCGCAGGCCTTGAGAGGAGTAGAGGTCGTGCCAACCCATGAGCTTCGACAGCGTGTCGTCGAGCCGCTCCCGGTCCTCGCCGGGGTCCACACCGAGCAGTCCGGCCACGGCGTCCGCGTCGCCACCGCGCACCGCGGCCCAGAAGGCGTCATCGGCGCCCTGCCCGCCGGCCCCGCCGGTGCCAGACGCGGGCAGCGGCCAGTACCTCTGGT
>NZ_JAZDCX010000054.1:0-3447 GCF_036323805.1 Streptomyces rubellus | reverse complement strand
GTTGAAGTATTTGGCTTCGGGGTGGTGGACGATGATGGCGTCGGTGGACTGTTCGGGGTGGAGTTGGTACTCCTCGGAGAGTTTGACTCCGATCCGTTCGGGGCGGAGCAGGTCGGCGATCTTGGCGCGGTCGGCCAGGTCGGGGCAGGCGCCGTAGCCCAGGGAGAAGCGGGCGCCGCGGTACTTGAGGGCGAACATGTCCTCGATCGCGTCGGGGTCCTGTGCGGCGAAGCCGAGTTCGGCGCGGACCCGGGCGTGCCAGTACTCGGCCAGGGCCTCGGCGAGCTGGACGGACAGGCCGTGCAGTTCCAGGTAGTCGCGGTAGGAGTCGGCCTCGAACAGTTCGGCGGTGGCTCCGGAGATCCGGCTGCCGACGGTGACGACCTGCAGGCCGACCACGTCGGTTTCGCCGGATTCCCTGGGGCGGAAGAAGTCCGCCAGGCACAGCCGGCGGCCGCGGCGCTGGCGGGGGAAGGTGAAGCGGCACCGTTCCTGGCCGGCCTCGTCCAGGATGATCAGGTCCTCGCCCTGGGAGTGGCAGGGGAAGTAGCCGTGGACGACGGCGGCCTCCAGCAGGTTGTCGGTGTGCAGCCGCTCCAGCCAGCCCCGCAGCCTCGGGCGGCCCTCGGTGGCGACCAGTTCCTCGTAGGAGGGGCCCGGCCCGGTGCGGGGCGCCTTGAGTCCCCACTGGCCCTTGAACAGGGCGTCCTCGTCCAGCCAGGCGGCGTACTCCCGCAGCGGGATGCCCTTGACCACCCTCGTGCCCCAGAACGGCGGGACGGGCACGGGGTTGTCGGTGGCCACGTCCGAGCGCGCCGGGGAGACCGGGGAGGGCTCCGCCGGGGCCTCCCGCCGGGCCACCCGGCGTCGGCGCAGTTCGGGCAGTTTCGCCCCGGGCACGCCGCGTTTGACGCCCATCAGCGCGTCCATCAGGCGCAGCCCCTCGAAGGCGTCGCGGGCGTAGCGGACCTCGCCGTCGTAGATCTCGTGCAGGTCCTGCTCGACATAGGCCCGGGTCAGCGCCGCCCCGCCCAGGATCACCGGATACTTTCCGGCCAGGCCCCGGGCGTTGAGCTCCTGAAGGTTCTCCTTCATGATCACGGTGGACTTCACCAGCAGCCCGGACATCCCGATCACATCCGCCCGGTGCCGCTCGGCGGCCTCCACGATGGCCGACACCGGCTGCTTGATACCGAGGTTGACCACGGTGTAGCCGTTGTTGGACAAAATGATGTCCACCAGGTTCTTGCCGATGTCGTGCACATCACCGCGCACCGTGGCCAGCACGATGGTGCCCTTGCCCTCGGCGCCCTCGACCTTCTCCATGTGCGGCTCCAGGTAGGCCACCGCGGCCTTCATCACCTCGGCCGACTGCAGCACGAACGGCAGCTGCATCTGCCCGGAGCCGAACAGCTCCCCGACCACCTTCATCCCCGCCAGCAGGGTGTCGTTGACAATCTGAAGCGCCGGACGGGCCGCCAGGGCCTGGTCCAGATCGGCCTCCAGACCGCCTCGCTCGCCGTCGATGATCCGCCGCTGCAGCCGCTCCTCCAAGGGCAGCGCGGCCAGCTCCTCGGCCCGCGAGGCCCGCACCGACTTGGCATCCACCCCCTCGAACAGCTCCAGGAACCGCTGCAGCGGGTCATAGCCCTCACCACGCCGGTCGTAGATCACATCCAGCGCCACCTCGACCTGCTCCTCGGGGATCCGGGCGATGGGCAGGATCTTGGCCGCGTGCACGATCGCCGAGTCCAGCCCGGCCTTGACGCACTCGTGCAGGAAGACGGAGTTGAGCACCATCCGGGCGGCCGGGTTCAGCCCGAAGGAGATGTTCGACAGCCCCAGCGTGGTCTGCACCTGCGGATGGCGCCGCTTGAGCTCACCGATGGCCTCGATCGTGGCCAGCCCGTCACGCCGCGACTCCTCGGTGCCGGTGCAGATGGTGAACGTCAGACAGTCCACGATGATGTCGCACTCGGCGATCCCCCACTTCCCGGTCAGATCGGCGATCAGCCGCTCGGCGACCTCCACCTTCTTCCCGGCGGTGCGGGCCTGGCCCTCCTCGTCGATGGTCAGCGCGATCAGCGCCGCCCCGTGCTCCCGGGCCAGCGCGGTGATCTGCGCGAACCGGGAGCCGGGCCCGTCACCGTCCTCGTAGTTCACCGAGTTGATCACCGCCCGGCCGCCCAGCTTCTCCAGCCCCGCGGCGATCACGGCCGGCTCGGTGGAGTCCAGCACGATCGGCAGCGTGGAAGCGGTGGCCAGCCGCCCGGCCAGCTCGGCCATGTCGGCCACCCCGTCCCGGCCCACATAATCCACACACAGATCCAGCAGGTGCGCGCCCTCACGGATCTGCTCCCGGGCCACCTCCACACACTCCTCCCAGCGCCCGGCCAGCATCGCCTCACGGAACTTCCTCGACCCGTTGGCGTTGGTCCGCTCCCCGATCGCCAAAAACGCCGCATCCTGCCGGAACGGCACACTCTGGTACAGAGACGCCGCACCCGGCTCCGGACGCGGCTCCCGCCCGGCCGGAACCATGCCCCCCACCCGCTGCACCACCTGCCGCAGATGCTCCGGAGTGGTACCGCAGCACCCCCCCACCAGCGACAACCCGTAATCGGCCACAAACCGCTCCTGGGCATCGGCCAGCTCACCCGGGCTGAGCGGGAAATGCGCCCCCTCCCGGGTCAGCACCGGCAGCCCGGCATTGGGCAGACACAACAACGGGATACGCGCGTGCCGGGCCAGATACCGCAGATGCTCACTCATCTCGGCCGGCCCCGTCGAGCAGTTCAACCCGATCATGTCCACACCCAACGGCTCCAACGCCGTCAGCGCCGCACCGATCTCACTGCCCAGCAGCATCGTGCCGGTGGTCTCAAACGCCATCGAAACCCACACCGGCAACTCCAGCCCCGCCTCCTGAAGCGCCCGGCGCGCCCCGACCACCGCCGCCTTGGTCTGCAGCAGATCCTGGGTGGTCTCCACCAGCAGCGCATCCGCACCCCCGGCGATCAACCCCGCGGCATTCGCCCGGAAACCCTCCCGCAACGTGACGTAGTCGACATGGCCCAGCGTCGGCAGCTTGGTACCCGGCCCCATCGACCCCAGCACCCACCGCACCCGGCCGTCCCGCGCGGTGAAGGCATCCGCCGCCTCCCGCGCGATCCGCGCCCCGGCCTCGGACAACTCCCCGATCCGACCCGCGATCCCGTACTCGTTCAACGCCGAGAAATTCGCCCCGAAGGTGTTGGTCTCCACACAGTCCACACCCACCGCGAAATACTCCTCGTGCACCGCACGCACGACGTCCGGCCGGGTGACGTTCAACACCTCATTACAGCCCTCCAACCGCTGGAAATCCTCCAACGACGGATCAGCCGCCTGCAACATCGTCCCCATCGCCCCATCAGCCACCACCACCCGCGACGCCAACGCCTCCCG
>NZ_JAZDCX010000053.1:0-3658 GCF_036323805.1 Streptomyces rubellus | reverse complement strand
CGCACCGTTCTGGAGGACCGCACCGGCAGCGGCGTCCAGCTGCCCACCTACCCGTTCCAGCGGGAACGCTTCTGGCCCGAGAGCCGGGCGCTGCCCGCCGACGTCTCCGCCATGGGCCTCGACCGCGCCGACCACCCGATGCTCGGCGCGGCGGTGCCGGTGGCCGGCACGGACGGGGTGCTGCTCACCGGACGGATCGCCGCGGACACCCACCCGTGGATCACCGATCACGTCCTGCTGGGCACCGTCCTGCTGCCCGGCACCGCCCTGGTCGAACTCGCCGTCCGGGCCGGCGCGTCGGCCGGCTGCCCGCACCTGGACGACCTCGCCTTGGAGGCCCCGCTCACCCTGCCCGAGGGGCGGGCGGTCGTCCTCCAGGTCGTCGTCGGAGACAGCGCCCCCACGGAGAGCACGCGCACCCTCACCGTCTACTCCCGCCTCGAGGGCGACGACGGAGCCTGGACCCGGAACGCGAGGGGCACGGTGCGTGCCGCCGACCCGGCCGGGCACGTCCCGGAGCCGGTCCAGTGGCCACCCACGGACGCCGAACCGGTCGACTTGACCGGGTTCTACGAGCCCGCCGCCGACAGCGGCTACGGGTACGGTCCCGCCTTCCGGGGCCTGCGCTCCGTCTGGCGGCGGGACGACGAGGTGTTCGCCGAGGTCACGCTTCCCCAGGAAGTTCGCGCCGGCGCCGAGGGGTTCGGTCTGCACCCCGCCCTGTTCGACGCCGCTCTGCACGCCATCGGAGCCGGGGAGCTTCTCCCCGGCACCAGCGGGGTGCAGATCCCCTTCGCCTGGCAGGGCGTCACCTCGCACGCGGCAGGCAGCACCGAACTGCGGGTCCGGCTGAGCCGCTCCGCCGAACGGGAGTCCGTACGCCTGGAGGCCGTGACCACCACCGGCGCTCCGGTGGTCCACGTCGAGTCGCTGGAGTTCCGTCCGGTCTCCGCCGCCCAACTGACCTCCGAGAACGGTCCCGGCGACGCGCTGTTCACCACCGACTGGACATCCGCCGCCCCCGGCCCGTTCCCCGCGTCGTGGGCCGTGGTCGGCGGCGACATCCTCGGCGCGGCCGACCATCTGGCCGAGGAGGACTTCGCCGTCGAGTGGCACGCCGACACCGCCGCGCTGATCGAATACGCCGACGCGGGCATGAACGTACCCGAGGTCGTCCTCCTCTCCGGGGCGGGAACACCGGATGACGAAGACGTGGAGGCGGTGCACCGCCGGGTGGCCGAGGTGCTCGACTCGGCACAGACCCTCCTCGCGGACCGGCGCTTCGACGAGTCCCGCATCGTGCTGCTCACCTGCGGGTCCGTCGCCGTACGGGACGGTGAGGACATCACCGACCTGCCCGGCGCGGCCGCCCGGGGACTGCTCCGGTCGGCACACTCCGAACACCCCGGCCGGTTCGTACTCGTCGACACCGACGGCGACCTCACCGGGCTCGCCGAGGCACTCGTCCCCGACGAGCCGGAGACCGCGCTGCGCGGCGGTTCCCCGCTGGTGCCACGCCTTGTCCGGGCCCGGCCGGTGGGCGAGCCCGCGCTGCCCGCCGGAACCGTCCTGGTCACCGGCGGCACCGGAGGGCTCGGCGGCCTGGTGGCCCGGCACCTCGCCGCCGCTCACGGCGTCACCGAACTGCTCCTGCTCAGCCGCTCCGGCCCGGACGCCCCCGGAGCCGCCGATCTCGCCGCCGACCTCGCCGCTCTCGGCGTGCGGGCCGAGATCGTGGCCTGCGACGCCGCCGACGAGGACCGCCTCGCCGAGGTGCTGACCGACCGGCGGATCGCCACCGTGGTGCACGCGGCGGGCGTCCTCGACGACGGCGTCTTCGAGTCGATGACACCCAAGCGCGTCGCGGCCGTGCTGCGCCCCAAGACCGACGCGGCGCTCCACCTGAGCAAACTGGCCGGGGCCGAACTGTTCGTGTTCTTCTCCTCCGCCACCGGCACCTTCGGAGCACCCGGTCAGGCCAACTACGCCGCCGCCAACGCCGCTCTGGATGCGCTGGCCGCCAGAATCCGCGCCCGGGGCCGGGACGCCCTCTCCGTCGGCTGGGGCATGTGGGCCACCGGCACCGGCATGACCGGCCACCTCTCCGACGCCGAACGCGAGGACGCGACCGGCAGCGGAACCGCTCTGTCCGACGAGGACGGCCTCACCCTGCTCGACGCCGCCCTCACCGCCGGCCGCTCCCACCTGGTGGCGGCACGCCTGGACCTGACCGCCGTGCGGGCCCACGCGCACAGTGTTCCGGTGCCCGCGCTGCTGCGTACCCTCGTTCCACCGCCGGCCCGGCGGACGGCCGAGGGGGAGAGGCCGGACACGTCGTCGCTCAGCGCCCGCCTGGCTCCCCTCGACCCGTCCGAGCGGCGGCAGGTGGTGCTCGACCTGGTCCGTGGCCACGCGGCCGCGGTCCTCGGACACGCCTCCGCCGAAGCCATCCACCCTGAACTGGGCTTCACCGACCTGGGGTTCAGCTCGCTCAGCGCGATCGAGATCCGCAACCAACTCAGTGCCGCCACCGGCCTGCGGTTGCCGACCACGCTGGTCTTCGACCACCCGAGCGCCGCCCGCCTCGCCGACCACCTGCTGGAACAACTGGTGGTCGAGAGCGCCGAGACCGGCCCCGCCGCGCTCCTGGCCGACCTGGACCGGCTCGACGCCGCCCTCGCCGAGACCAGCCCGGGGGACGAGACCCGCAGCCGTGTGGTCTCGCGGCTGCACGCGCTGCTCGCCCGGCACGACACCGCGGACGACTCGGACCTGGTCACCGCCGCCGGAAACCTCGACGCGGCGGACGACGACAACCTCTTCGCCTTCATCGACAACGAACTGGGAGCCTGAGGCGATGCCGGACGAGACAGTCGGCGCACGTGCCGTGTCCACCGAGGGCAAGCTGCGGGACTACCTGAAGAGGGTCACCACGGACCTCGCCTCGGTGCGTCAGCGGCTACGTGCCGCGGAGTCCACCGAGCACGAGCCGATCGCTATCATCGGTATGTCCTGCCGCTTCCCCGGCGGCGTCCGCTCCCCGGAAGACCTGTGGCGCCTGGTGCGGGACGGCGCTGACGCGATGGGTCCTTTCCCCGCCGACCGCGGCTGGGACATGACGCCCTTCGCCACCGGTATCGCCGCGGAGGTGGAGTTCTCCCGGGAGGGGGGCTTCCTCGACGGCGTCGCCGACTTCGACCCGTCGCTGTTCAACATCTCGCCCCACGAGGCCCTCGCCATGGACCCCCAGCAGCGGCTGATGCTGGAGACCTCCTGGGAGGCCGTGGAACGCGCCGGCATCGACCCGCTGTCCCTGCGCGGGAGCCGCACCGGCGTCTTCACCGGTGTCATGTACAACGAATACGCCTCGCGCGTCATGTCCGTCCCGGACGAGGTCGCCGGGCACTTGGGCACCGGCAACAGCGGAAGCGTCGTCTCCGGCCGGGTCGCCTACACCCTGGGGCTGGAGGGCCCGGCCCTGACCGTGGACACCGCCTGCTCCTCGTCGCTGGTGGCGCTTCACCTGGCCATGCGGTCGCTGCGCAGCGGGGAGAGTTCACTGGCGCTGGCCGGCGGCGTCGCGATCATGGTCACTCCGAACACCTTCGTCGACTTCGCCCTGTCCGGAGGCCTCGCCTCCGACGGCCGCTGCAAGGCC
>NZ_JAZDCX010000052.1:0-3942 GCF_036323805.1 Streptomyces rubellus | reverse complement strand
TGGATCCCTCACGGGCTGTTCCTCGGATGGCCCTGGCGGACGGCTCGTCCGTCGTCAGCGCCGCCAGGCCGTCGGAGTATCCCGTGGCGTCCTCGGCGAGCACGACGGCGCGGTGTGCCAGTCCGAGGCTCGTCGTGGCGAGTGCCCGGCCCGCCGCAACGGCGGAGACGCCGGGGTCGTCGCAGAGTGTCATGAGCCCCTTCGCCCGCGCGTGCAGCGCCGCGCCGGAGTGGGCTGAGAAGGCCCATGGCAGTACGGAGTGCTGGGCAGGCGCCGAGGGTAGGGCGACATCAGCCTGTTCCAGGACGACATGGGCGTTCGTGCCGCTGATTCCGAACGAGGAGACGGCCGCCCGGCGCGGCCGGTCGGCCCGTGGCGTCCACGGAGTGGTCTCGGTGAGGAGACTCAGGCTGCCCGTGTCCCAGTCGACGGACGGTGACGGTTCTGCTGCGTGCAGGGTGCGGGGCAGCTCACCGTGGTGCATCGCCAGCAGCATCTTGATGACGCCGGCGACGCCCGCCGCCGCCTGCGTGTGCCCGATGTTGGACTTCACCGACCCCAGGTAGAGGGGTTCCGAGCGGTCCTTGCCGTACGTCGCGAGCAGCGCCTCCGCCTCGATCGGGTCACCGAGCTTCGTACCCGTGCCGTGTGCCTCCACCGCGTCGACCTCCGACGGCCACAGTCCGGCCGAGGTCAGCGCGGCGCGGATCACCCGCTGCTGCGCGGGGCCGTTCGGCGCGGTCAGGCCGTTGGACGCACCGTCCTGGTTGACCGCACTGCCCCGCAGCACCCCGAGCACGCGACGGCCGTGGGCCCGGGCGTCCGAGAGCCGCTCCAGCAGCACCAGCCCGGCGCCCTCACCCCAGCCGGTGCCGTCGGCCGAGGCCGCAAAGGCCTTGCAGCGCCCATCGGCCGCCAGGCCGCGCTGGTGGGCGAACTCGAGGAACGCGGTGGGTGCGGCCATGACCGTGACGCCGCCCGCGAGCGCCATCGAGCACTCCCCCGACCGCAGTGACTGCGCCGCCAGGTGCAGGGCGACCAGTGACGACGAGCAGGCGGTGTCCACCGTGACGGCCGGGCCCTCCAGCCCGTACGTGTAGGAGATCCGGCCGGACAGCACACTGGCCGCGCTGCCGGTGGCCACGTGGCCCTCCAGCCCCGATCCAGTGGCGGGGAACAGCCCGGCGTAGTCCTGGCCGTTCGTGCCCACGAAGACGCCGACACGGTTGCCCTTGAGGGAGGCGGGGTCCAGGCCGGCCCGCTCGAATGTCTCCCAGGAGGTCTCCAGCATCAGCCGCTGTTGCGGGTCCATGGCCTGCGCCTCGCGTGGGGAGACGCCGAACAGATCCGCGTCGAAGCCGGCCGCGTCGGGCAGGAAGGCGCCGCGACGTGCGAAGTCGGGGGCGTCACGCAGGTCCCAGCCCCGGTCGGCGGGGAAGTCGCCCACCAGGTCGAGGCCTTGGGACAGCAGCTCCCAGAATTCCTCCGGGGTGGCCGCACCGGGGAACCGGCAGCCCATCGCGACGATGGCGACAGGGTCCTCGGACGCGGGAGAGGCAGGGAGAGCAGGGGTCACGGTGGCAGAGGCGGCGGTGTCAGCGCCTCCGGTCAGTTCGGCGCGCAGCCGGGTGGCGAGGGCGGCCGGTGTGGGGTGGTCGAAAATCAGGCCTGCCGGGAGCGGGAGCCCGGTGGCGGTCCGCAGAGCGTTGCGCAACTCGATGGCGGTGAGTGAGTCGAAGCCGAGGTCGCGGAACGCCTTGTCGGGCGCGATGGTGGCCGCCGTACCGTGGCCCAGCACGAAGGCCGCCAGGGTGCGCACCAGTTCCTCGGAGATCCGGCGTCGCTCGCCCTCACCTGCGGCGGCGAGGCGCGCCGCGAGGTCGGTGACACCGCCGGAGTCGTCGGCACCGTCCGGTGTGTCGGTGGGGACGATTTCGCGGAGCAGCGGACTCGGTCGTGCCGCGGTGAAGCCGGCTGCGAACCGTGTCCAGTCGACGTCCGCGACAACGACGGCAGCGCCGGCCGTCCCGTCGCCGTCCGCGACCGCGCCGCCGAGCATCCGGCTGAGGACGGTGACGGCGAGGTCTGGTGGCAGGGGGGTCAGTCCGGAACGGCGCAGCCGCTGAGTGAGGGCCTCGTCCTCGGCCATGCCGGTCTCGGCCCACGGCCCCCAGCCGATCGACGTGGCGGGCAGTCCCTGGGCGCGGCGGCGCTCGGCGAGTGCGTCGAGGTGGGCGTTGGCGGCGGCGTAGTTGGCCTGGCCCGCCGTGCCGACGGCGCCGGTGAAGGACGAGAAGAGGACGAAGGCGTCGAGCGGGAGGTCGCGCGTGAGGGCGTCGAGGTTCTCGGCGGCCAGGGTCTTGGCCCGGAGCACCTGTTCGAAACGATCGGGAGTCAGGCCGTCGAGTACCCCGTCGTCCAGCACGCCGGCTGCGTGGACGACGGCGGTGAGCCGGTGCTGCTCCGGTATCTCGGCGAGCAGGGCGGCGAGCGCGTCGTGGTCGGCGACGTCGCAGGCCACGGCCGTCGCCGTGGTGCCCATTGCCGCCAGTTCGGCAGCCAGCTCCGCGACGCCGGGCGCCTCGGGTCCGCGCCTGCTGACGAGCAGCAGCCGGGTGTGGCCGCGCGCGGCGAGCAGGCGGGCCACCTGGGCACCGAGCGCGCCGGTGCCGCCGGTGACCAGCACGGTGCCGCTGCTGCGGGGCGCGGGGGCTGTGGCCAGGGGAATCGGTACGGCAGCGACGAGGCGGCGGGCGAAGACGCCTTCGGCCCGGATCGCCACTTGGTCCTCCTCGTCGCCCGCGCGTGCATCCCCGGCGGCGAGTACGGCGCAGAGCCGGTTCCCGGAGCGGGCATCCAGGATCTGGGGCAGGTCGATCAACCCGCCCCAGACGTGCGGGAGTTCGAGGGCGGCGCCCCGGCCGAAGCCCCAGATCTGGGCTTGGGCGGGGTCGGGCGGGCCGTCGGCGCGGCCGGTCGAAACCGCGCCCCGGGTGAGGGCCCACAGCGGGACGTCGGCGTCGGCGCAGGCCTGGGTGAGTGAGAGCGTGGCGGCGAGCCCCCGGCCGAGGGCCGCCCCCGTGCGCAGCACGCCGGTGTCGGTCCCCAGCAGCGAGACGACGCCCGCGAGTTCGCCGCAGGAACGCAACTGGTCGGCGAGGGCGGTCCGGTCGGCGCCGGGGTCCGGCAGTGCGAGGACGGTGGCGCCGCTTCGCCGCAGCGCGTCGGCGACCTGGGCGTCCAGGCTGTCCGGGTTGTCTGCGCTATCCGGGCTGTCCGGGCCGACGACGAGCCAGACGCCGTCGAGCACGGCGGGCGCCGGAGCGACGGGCCGCCAGACCGCCCGGTAGTACCAGGATCCGACGGCCGCCTCGGTGCGTCGGCGGTCGTGCCAGGACGCGAGGTGCGGCATCAGGTCGGCCAGCCCGCGTCGTGTTTCGTCGTCGGGCAGCCCCAGGGTGTCGGCGAGCCGGTCGACCTCGCGCCCGGCGACGGCCGTCCAGAATCCGGCCTCGGCCCGTTCGCGGGGGGCCGTGATGCCGTCGTCGGCGACGGTGTCGGGCCAGTAGCGCTGGTGCTGGAAGGCATACGTCGGCAACTCGATGGCATGGCCCCCGAGCGGCGCGAAGTACCGGTCCCAGGCGACGTCGGTGCCGTGTACGTACATCTCGGCAATGCCGCGCAGCAGTGTGGCGTGCTCGTCGTGGCCGGAGCGCAGGGCGGGGACGGCGGTCACGTCCTCGATGAGGTGCGGGACGAGGGCGGAGAGCACACCGTCCGGGCCGAGTTCCAGGAAGCGGGTGGCGCCCGCCTCGTGAGCCTGGCGCACCGCGTCGGCGAAGCGGACCGGCTCCCGCACCTGTCCCACCCAGTAGGCGGGAGTGGCCAGGTCACCGGGAGCGGTGGTGAGAACGGGGATCTGCGGGGCGTGGTAGGTCAACG
>NZ_JAZDCX010000051.1:0-4775 GCF_036323805.1 Streptomyces rubellus | reverse complement strand
ACACCGCGTCCTGGGTGTGCTCACCGAAGGCGAGGGCCGTCAGTGCGGCCGCGTGGGGGTCGAAGACCACGGCTCGGTGTGCCAGTTCGGCACGCGTGGTGGCCAGGGAGTGCGCCAGGTCGGCGGGGTCCGCGTCCAGTCCGGCGAGCAGGGCGGCTTGCCGGGCGAGTGCATCCGGCGTAGCGCCGGACAACGGGGTGGGCAGCGGGATGTCCGGGCGCTCGCCTCGTGCACCGACGGGTGTCTTTGCCGTTTCCGGAGCCTGTTCCAGGATGGTGTGCGCGTTGGTCCCGCTGATCCCGAAGGAGGAGACGCCGGCCCGGCGCGGACGGGCCGCCTCCGGCCAGGTGCGGTTCTCGGTGAGCAGTTCCACCGATCCGGACGACCAGTCGACCTCCGGGGTCGGCTCGTCCACGTGCAGCGTCGCCGGGAGGACCCCGTGCCGCAGCGCCATGACGGCCTTGATCACGCCCACGACACCGGCGGCGGCCTGGGTGTGCCCGATGTTGGACTTCACCGACCCCAGGTAGAGGGGTTCCGAGCGGTCCTTGCCGTACGTCGCGAGCAGCGCCTCCGCCTCGATCGGGTCACCGAGCCGCGTGCCCGTACCGTGCGCCTCCACCAGATCGACGTCAGTCGCCTCCAGTCCGGCCGAGGCGAGCGCGGCGCGGATCACCCGCTGCTGCGAGGGCCCGTTCGGCGCCGTCAGGCCGTTCGAGGCGCCGTCGGAGTTGACGGCGCTGCCGCGGACCACGGCCAGCACCTCGTGCCCGAGCCGGCGGGCGTCCGAGAGCCGCTCGACCAGCAGTACGCCGACGCCCTCTCCCCATCCGGCGCCGTCCGCGGAGGCGGAGAAGGCCTTGCAGCGGCCGTCGGCGGCCTGGCCGCGCTGCTTGCTGAACTCGGCGAAGACGGACGGCATGGAGAGCACGTTGACTCCGCCGACCAGGGCGAGGTCGCTCTCCTGGTACCGCAGCGACTGGCAGGCCAGGTGGAGGGCCACCAGGGACGACGAGCAGGCGGTGTCCACGGTGACCGCCGGGCCCTCCAGCCCGAAGGCGTAGGCGACCCGGCCGGACAGCACGCTGGGGGAACCGCCGGTGACCAGGTAGCCTTCGCCGGCCTCGGGGTCGCCCGCCAGCACGGTCAGGTAGTCCTGACCACCGGTGCCGGCGTACACCGCCGTGCGCGAACCGGCCAGCGACCGGGGGTGGATGCCCGCGCGCTCCAGCACCTCCCAGGAGGCTTCGAGGAGCAGTCGCTGCTGCGGGTCCATGGCCAGCGCCTCACGCGGCGAGATGCCGAACAGTTCGGCGTCGAAGGCGGTCGCGTCGGGGAGGAAGCCGCCCGTCTGCGGGTAGTCGCCACCGAGCGCGTCGAGGTCCCAGCCGCGATCGGCGGGGAAAGGACCCATCGCGTCAGTGCCGGACTCGACCAGCTTCCACAGGTCTTCCGGGGAGCGGACGCCGCCGGGGAAGCGGCAGGCCATGCCGACGATGACGATCGGGTCGTCCGCGACGGGGGCGCTGTCACGTACGGGCACCGCCGGAGCGGCGGCCTCAGGATCGCCGTCGGCGCTCGCGTCGGTGATCTCGGTGGCCAGGAAGCGGGAGAGGGCCAGGGGACTGGGGTGGTCGAAGACGACGGTCGCGGAGATGCGTAGACCGGTGGTGAAGGTGAGGCGGTTGCGCAGTTCGACGGCGCCCGCCGAGGTGAGGCCGAGTTCACCGAGCGCCCGGCCCGGCTCCACCTCGGAGCCCGACTCGTAGCCGAGCACCAGCGCCACCTGGTCACGGACCAGTTCGAGCAGGAACCGGTTGCGCTCCGCCTCCGAGGCCCCCGCCAGCCGCTGGGCCGGCGACAGGCTCTCCTGGTCGGCGGCGGGGTCCTGGGCAGGGCTCTGCTGAGCGGTCTGCCGGAGCTTGCGCACGTCGGGGAGTTCGTCGAGCAGGCGGCTGGGATGTGTGGCGGTGAAGAACCAGGAGAAGACCTCCCAGCGGATGTCGGCGAGGGCGAGCGCGGTCTCATCGCGCTCCAGCGCCGTACGCAGCCCCGCCAGGGCGAGTTCGGGCTCCATCCGGAAGATGCCGTGGCGCTCCAGGACGTCACCGAAGTCGCCCTCCGCCATGCCGGCGCCCGCCCACGAGCCCCAGGCCACCGAGGTCGCGACCAGGCCCTGGGAACGGCGGTACTGCGCGAAGGCGTCCAGGAAGGCGTTGCCGGGGGCGTAGTTGCCCTCCCCGGCCGAGCCGAAGACGCCGGCGAGCGACGAGAAGAGGACGAAGGCCGACAGGTTCAGGTCCGCGGTGACCCGGTGCAGGTTGAGGGCGCTGGCGACCTTGGCCCGCAGCGCGGTCTCGACGCGGTCCGGCGTGAGCGAGTCCACGATGCTCGAGTCGACGACGCCGGCGGCGTGGAAGACGGCGGTCAGCGGCTGGGCGGCGGGCAGGTCCGCGAGGACGGCGGCCAGCGCGTCGTGGTCGGCCGCGTCCACCGCGGCCACGGTGACCTCGGTTCCCGACTCCCGCAGTTCTGCGGCCAGTTCCGCCGCGCCGGGGGCCTCGGGGCCGCGCCGGCTGAGCAGCAGCAGGTGTTCCGCGCCCGAGGCGGCGAGCCACCGGGCGACGTGTGCACCGACGCCGCCGGTGCCGCCGGTGACGAGCACGGTGCCGGACGGCTGCCACACCCGTCGGGGCGGGGTCGGCTCGGCGCGGCGCAGGCGGGGCACGAAGACCCCGGTGGCGCGTATCGCCGCCTGGTCCTCGTCGGTGCCGGCGAGGACGGCGGCGAGCCGGGCCAGCGCGCGCGGTTCGGGTTCGGCGGGCAGGTCGACCAGCCCGCCCCACTGGGTGTACTCGTGGGCGGCGACCCGGCCGAGCCCCCACGCCAGAGCCCGGTCCGGGTGCGTGACCGTGTCCCCGGGTCCGGCGGCGACGGCACCGGAGGTGGCGCACCACAAGCGCAGTGGTTCGCCTGTGTCGTGCACGGCGTGCAGCAGGGTGATGGCGACGGCGAAGGCGGCCGGGGTGGCGGGGTGTCCGGGGGCGTGACCGTCGGTGAGGAAGAGCAGTGATAACACGCCGCTCGCGCCACGCAGCCGCTCGGCGAGGGCGCCGCGCTCGTCCTCGTGGGAGACGGGCAGCAGTTCGGGGGCGGCGCCGGCCTCCGCCAAGGCCGCGGAGACGGCGGTGACCAGCGGGTGTGCGTGGTGGTCCGGCGGTACGGCCACCACCCAGCGGCCGTCGAGCCGCCCGGCGGGGAGTTGTGCGGGTGTCCAGGCGGTCCAGTAGCGCCAGTTCTCGGTCCGGCTGCGCTCGCGGTCTCGCCGGTGCCATGAGGAGAGAGCGGACAGCGCCTCCTCGAGCGGGGTCCGGCCGCTCACGTCGAGCATGCGCTGGAGGGCGGGCAGGTCCTCCTGCTCGACGGCGGACCAGAACCAGTCCTGCGAGCGGTCCACGGCGAGTGGTTCGGGTTCGACGGTGTCCAGCCAGTAGCGGCGACGCTGGAAAGCGTAGGTGGGCAGCTCGACGCGGGTGCCGCCACGGCCGGCGTACACCGCGGCCCAGTCGACGCGGACGCCGTGTACGGCTGCCTCGGCGACTGCGGTGAGCCAGCGCCGGACCCCGCCTTCGCCGCGGCGCAGGGTGCACAGTACGGAGGCGCGCAGCCCCAGGGCCTCGACGCTCTCGCTGATCCCCAGGTTGAGGCCGGGGTGCGGGCTGACCTCCAGGAACAGGGTGCGCCCCTCGGTCAGCAAGGCACGGGTGACATCCTCGAACCGCACGGTGTTGCGCAGGTTGTCGTACCAGTAGTGGGCGTCCAGCCCGGCGGTGTCCCTCCGCTGGCCGGTCACCGTCGAGTAGAACGGCACCGTCGAGGAAACCGGCGCGACCGGGGCCAGGTCGTCCAGCAGCCGCTCGCGGATCTGCTCCACCTGCGCGCAGTGCGAGGCGTAGTCCACCGGGATGCGCCGCGCCCTGATCCCCTCTTCCGCGCAGTGCGCCAACAGCTCCTCCACAGCGCCCGCCTCGCCGGAGACCACCGTGGAGCCAGGCCCGTTGACCGCCGCCACCGACAGCCCCTGCCACCGGGCCGCCAGCCCCTCCGCCTCCGGGACCGGCAGCGCCAGGGACACCATCCCTCCCTGCCCCGCCAGCTCCCGGGCGACCGCGCGCGCCCTGAGCGCCACCACCCGCGCCCCGTCGTCCAACGACAGCCCGCCGGCGACCACCGCCGCCGCGATCTCCCCTTGGGAGTGCCCCACCACCGCGGCCGGCACCACCCCCACCGAAGCCCACAGCCTGGCCAGCGACACCATCACCGCCCACAGGACCGGCTGGACCACCTCCACCCGCTCCAGCTCGGTGCCCTCCCCGCGCACCACCTCCAGCAGTGAGAAATCGGTGAACGGCTCCAGCGCCCGGTGGCACTCCGCCATCGCCTCGGCGAACACCGGCTCCCGCTCCAACAACTCCGCGGCCATGCCCGCCCACTGCGAGCCCTGGCCGGGAAAGACGAAGACCGTGCCCCCCTGCCCCGGATCCTGGGTGCGGGCGATCACCTCCGAGGTCTCCCGGCCCTCGGCCAGCGCGGTCAGGCCGCGGCGGAACCCGGCGTGGTCCTCGGCCAGCACCACCGCACAGTGCTCCAGCGTCGCCCGGGTGGTGGCGCAGGAGAAACCGATGTCCACGGGCGCCGGGCCGTTCTCCTCCCCGGCCTCCCGGAGGTGGCTGAGCAGCTGCCCGGCCTGTCCCCGCAGCGCCTGCTGGGTGCGC
>NZ_JAZDCX010000050.1:0-5650 GCF_036323805.1 Streptomyces rubellus | reverse complement strand
ACGGATGACGCGTTCCTGCGACGGACCGTTCGGCGCCGTCAGACCGTTGGACGCGCCGTCCTGGTTGACCGCGGACCCCTTGATCACGGCAAGCACCCGGTCGCCACGGCGGCGGGCGTCCGAGAGGCGGCGCAGCACGAGGACGCCGGCGCCCTCGGACCAGCCGGTGCCGTCGGCGTCGGCGGAGAACGGCTTGCAGCGGCCGTCGGCCGCGAGGCCTCGTTGCCTGCTGAACTCGGTGAAGATGCCGGGGCTGATCATGACGGTGACGCCGCCCGCGAGTGCCGTGTCGCACTCGCCGTTGCGCAGCGCTTGCACGGCGAGGTGGGTGGCGACCAGTGACGACGAACAGGCGGTGTCCACGGTGACCGCGAGCCCTTCGAGGCCCAGGGCGTAGGCGACGCGGCCGGAGACGACGCTGGGTGCGCTGCCGGTGAGTAGATGGCCCTCGACGCCCTGCGGGAGGGTGCGCAGGCCGGTGCCGTAGGCGGACGACGAGGAACCGATGAAGACGCCGGTGCGAGTTCCGCGCAGGGACAGCGGGTCGATGCCCGCGCGTTCCAGGGCTTCCCAGGAGGTCTCCAGCATCAGCCGCTGCTGGGGGTCCATCGCCAGCGCCTCGTGGGGGGAGATGCCGAACAGGTCGGCGTCGAACTCGCCCGCGTCGTGGAGGAATCCGCCCTCGCGCACGTAGGTCGTGCCGGCGGCGTCGGGGTCGTCGTCGTATACGGCGGTGTCCCAGCCGCGATCGAGGGGAAATCCGGAGATGCCGTCACGGCCCTCGGAGACCAGTTGCCAGAGGTCCTCCGGGGAGTGCACGCCCCCGGGATAGCGGCAGCCCATGCCGACGATCGCCACAGGCTCGCTCCCGCGCGCCTCGACCTCCCGCAGCTGGCGCCGGGTCTGCCGCAGGTCCGCGGTGAGCCGCTTGAGGTAGTCGAGATACTTCTGATTGTCGGCCACTCAATGCCACCTTCTCCGGACCGGCAGTTCACTTTTTTCGCACGGGGAATCTCGCACAGATCACACGGGCCGCGTGTCGCATAGTTTTTTGGGTTCCCGAATCTTTTTGGGTTCCCGAAAAATCGCCCCAATATCACCAGCAAAAACCCTCACTGAGGCTACGAACGACTCCAAGCCGCAGACAACCCCTAGCCCACCCCTAGAGGGGGACGAACCGGGAGGTCGCTCCGGGTGTCCGGGGGGCGGATCGGCACGCCGGGAATGACCGGCGCGAAGAGGGGGCCGTGTCGTGTGAATACGCCACGAGGCTCGGACGGCGCGGACCGGTCCGCGTCATCACGCGACCCCCCTGGGAGGTATTCCGGGAACCGTTCGCGGAATACTTCCGTACGGAACACACTCGGTGAACTCCAGCACCCGATAGCGGCGCGCTGTCGCCTCGTCGGCGAGTGGACCTCGTCCACGCCTTCGCGCGCGGGGATCG
Organism: Streptomyces rubellus; assembly: GCF_036323805.1. Lineage (NCBI taxonomy): Bacteria > Bacillati > Actinomycetota > Actinomycetes > Kitasatosporales > Streptomycetaceae > Streptomyces > Streptomyces rubellus. The sequence goes on along the minus strand of NZ_JAZDCX010000050.1, from coordinate 4,203 downwards.
CTTCCGCTGGACAGCGAGGACGGTGTGCCGGAGCCTGGCGGTCCGTCCCGTGGTCGCGGTGTTCAGCGCCGTACAGCGGGTCGGGGTCGGTCCCGGTGACCGCCGGGCGGCGGTGCCGAGCGGGATTCAGTGTCCCGTGCAACGCTCGTCACCCGTACCGGTCACGGTGGGATCCGCTCAGTGGTGGCGGGTCACGGGCTCTCCAGTTCGTTGTCGATGAGCGCGAAGATGTCCTCCTCGGTGGCGGAGTGCAGATCGGCGTCCCGGACCTCATCGGCGGTGTTCCGGTCGTCGGGTGCATCCGCCCACCGGGCGAGCAGGGCGCTCATCCTGACCCGCAGCCGTGAACGGTCGCTGTCGGACAACTCGCTTGACGTGGCCTCCAGATGGTCCAGTTCAGCCATCATGGCCTCCGCCGGATCGCGAGCGGGCGGCACCAGATCGGCCTCGAGCCGCTCGGCGAGCGCGTCGGGCGTCGGGTAGTCGAAGACGAGGGTGGCGGGCAGTCGGGTGCCGGTGGCCGCGCCGAGTCGGTTGCGCAGTTCCACGGCGGTCAGCGAGTCGAAGCCGAGGTCCTTGAACGCCCGGTCCCGTTCGACGGCGTCCGCTCCGGCGAAGCCGAGCACGGTGGCCGCCTCCGACCTCACCCAGTCCAGCAGCACCTGCGCTCGCTCGGCGGGAGGCAGAGCCCGCAGCCGGTCGGCGAAGCCGGCCTCCCGGGCCACGGCGGCGGTGCGCCGGCGGCCCCGCACCAGACCGCGCAGCAGATGCGGTACGTCGGGGCGGCCGGCGAACCCGGTGACATCGACGGCACCCGGCACCACGGCGGGGTCGGGCCCGGTGAGAGCCTCGTCGAGCAGGACCAGGCCTTCGTCGGCGGTGAGCACGGGCAGACCGGAGCGGGTGGCCCGCCGGCGGTCGCCGTCGGTGAGCACGCCGAGCATGCCCGCGCCGACGTCCCACGGGCCCCAGGCCAGGGACAGGGCCGGCAGCCCGCAGGTGTGGCGGTGGTGGGCCAGGGCGTCGAGGTAGGCGTTGGCCGCGGCGTACGACGCCTGGCCGGGACTGCCCAGGGTGGCGGAGACGGAGGAGAAGAGCACGAACTCCTCTGCGTCGGGGACGAGTTGGTGCAGAGCGCGCGCCGCAGTGATCTTGGGCGCCAGCACCGGGGCGACACGGTCGGGTGTGAGGGCGGTGGCCACACCGTCGTCGAGGACACCCGCGAGGTGGAAGACGGAGCTGATGCGTCGCCCGTTCAGCACCTCGGCCAGGGCTTCGGGATCGGTGACGTCGCAGGCCACGATCTCGACTCGCGCTCCGGCCGCCTCAAGGTCCGCCGCCAGGGTGTCCGCCCCTTCGGCGTCCGGGCCGCGGCGGCTGAGCAGCAGCAGCCTGTCCACCTCGCGCCGGTCCACCAGGTACCGGGCGATCAACGCACCCAGAGCACCCGTGCCACCCGTGATCAGCACCGTGCCGCCCGGCTCCACCGCACGCGGTACGGACAGCACGACCTTGCCCACATGCCGGGCCTGGCTCATGAAACGAAACGCGTCCGGCGCCCGCCGTACGTCGAAAGTCCGCACCGGCGGCAAAGTGAGCACACCTCGCGCGAACAGAGCCAGCACCTCGTCCAGCATCTGCCCGATCCGCTCGGGACCCGCCTCGCTCAGGTCGAACGCACGGTACGTCCGGCCCTCCACCGAGTCCGGATCACGTATATCCGCCTTCCCCATCTCCACGAACCGTCCGCCCTCGGTCAGCAGACGGACCGAAGCGTCGACGAACTCACCCGCCAACGCGTTCAGCACCACATCCACCCCACGCCCGCCCGTACGCTCCGCGAAGGTCTTCTCGAACTCCAGATCCCGCGAGGAGGCAAGGTGCCCCGCGTCCAACCCGGTCGCGCCCCACTTGCCGGGCGAGGCCGTGCCGTACACCTCAGCTCCCACATGCCGCGCGATCTGCACCGCCGCCATCCCGACCCCGCCCGCGGCCGCGTGTACCAACACCGACTCCCCGGCCACCAGACCGCCCACGTCCAGCAGTCCGTAATACGCCGTCACGAACGCGATCGGAACCGCAGCGCCCTGAGCGAAGGACCATCCTGCCGGAACTGGAGCCACCAACCGCTCGTCCGCCACCGCCAACGGCCCCATCGCCCCGCTGAAGAACCCCAGCACCCGGTCCCCCACGGCGAGTTTCGACACCCCGGGCCCTGTTTCCACCACCACGCCAGCGGCCTCGCCCCCCAGCTCCACCTCCCCGGGGTACATGCCCAGCGCGTTCAGCACATCCCGGAAGTTCATCCCCGCCGCTCGTACCGCCACCCGCACCTGTCCTTCTTCCAGTGCGGCTTCCGCATCAGGCGCGGACACCAACCCCACACCCTCGACAGCACCCCGCGACACCACACCCACACGCCACGGGCCCTCGGGCGCCTGCAGGGTGCGTTCCGCGAGCGAGGTCAGACGGGCGGCGTACAACCGGCCGTTGCGGACGGCGAGTTCCGGCTCGTCCATACCGGGCACGCTGAGCAGCGCGGTCCACGGGTCGGCGTCGACGTCGACCAGCAGCAGGCGGCCGGGGTTCTCTGACTGCACGCTGCGCAGCAGGCCGCGCACGGCGGCGCCCGCCACGTCGGACAGGTCGTCACCCGCGCTGGCGGCGACAGCGCCCCGGGTCAGCACCACGAGTGTGGCGTCGGCGTCCTCGCGGGCCAGGAAGTCCTGGGCGGTGGCCAGCATCGCGGTCACCCGCGCCTCCGCGTCGTCCCGGCCGTCGTCCGGTGCCGAGGTGACCAGCAGCAAGTCGGCCGAGGCCGTGGCGATGTCGGACGCCCGCGCGCAGTCGGCCCCCAGGGCCGAGAGCGCATCGGCCGCGCCGTACGGGTCGTTGCCCAGGACGGCCCAGGTGTCAGGGGTGCGTGCCGCGTCGGGGAGCGGAATCCAGTCCACCCGGTGCACCGGCCGCGACAGGGCGGTACCCGTCACGGCGTCCTCGGCGAGGGGACGCAGCACCACTCGTCCGACGGAGACGACGGTCTGCCCGCCGGGGTCGACGGCCAACAGCTCCACCCCGTCGGCGCCGCGTGGTGAGACACGGACGCGGAGCGTGGTGGCGCCGGAGACGGTCAGCGCGATCTGCGACCAGGAGAACGGCAGTCCGGGGGGCCCGGCGGGGCCGTCGGACGCCACCGCCCCTACGGTGAGCGAGTGGAGCGCGGCATCGAGCAGCGCCGGGTGCAGTCCGAAGCGTCCGGCGTCGGCGTGCGCCGTCTCGGGCAGCTCGACCTCGGCCCAGAGTTCCTCACCCGCTCGCCAGACTCCGCGCAGGCCCTGGAACACGGGCCCGTAGTCCAGGCCGGCCGCGGCCAGCTCGGGGTAGAGCTCGTCGATCGGCACAGCCTGCGCGTCGACCGGCGGCCAGGTCAGCTCCGGCGCGGCAACCGGGGCTGCGGCCCGCAGTGTGCCGGAAGCGTGCCTGGTCCACGGCTGCCCGAACCAGCCGGTGCCATCGGACGTACGGGAGTGGACGGTGATCTCCCGCCCCCCGTCCTCGCCCGGGGCGCCTACGGTGACCTGGAGCTGGACGGACTCCTCGGCGGTCAGCACCAGCGGTGTGTGCAGTACCAGTTCGTCCACGACGTCGCAGTCCGTCTGGTCGCCGGCGCGCACCGCGAGGTCGACGAACACCGTGCCGGGCACCACGATCCGGCCGTGCACACGGTGTTCCGCGAGCCACGGGTGTGTACGGAGGGAGATGCGTCCGGTGAGCAACAGGCCGCCTTCATCGGCGAGTTCCACGCCGGCGGCGAGGACGGGGTGCCCGGTCTCCCCCAGTCCGGCGGAGACCACGTCACCGGGGCGTGCCGACGCTGAGGCCGAGGGCCAGTAACGCTCGCGGGCGAACGCGTAGGTGGGCAGCTCGATGCGCCGGCCGTCGGCGGGGGCGAGCAGGGGGGCCCAGTCCACCGTGACACCCCGCACGTGCAGGGTTCCCACGGCGCGGAGCAGCGTTTCGGTTTCGTCGCGCCTGGGCCGCAGTGCCGGTACGGCCATGGCCTGGTCCAGGAGCGCCGAGGCGGCCGCCGACAGCACTCCGTCCGGCCCCAGCTCCAGCGCCGTCCGCACCCCGGTGAGCGAGGCGAGCGCGTCGGCGAAGCGGACCGGCTCCCGTACCTGTCCCACCCAGTAGGCGGGAGTG
>NZ_JAZDCX010000049.1:0-8314 GCF_036323805.1 Streptomyces rubellus | reverse complement strand
TCGGGGCAGGGCGAGGCGCAGACACTGCTGCGCATGATCGCCCGGGCCCACGTACGGGGCGCGGAGGTCGACTGGCCGGCGGTGACCGGCGTGGGCGACCGGGTCGACCTGCCCACCTATCCCTTCCAGCGCACCCGTTACTGGCCCGACCCCCCGGCCTCGGACGCGACCGTGGCGCCGGCGCCCGCCGCCTCACCGGCGGAGTCCCGCTTCTGGGCAGCCGTCGACGAGGGCGACGTCGAGTCCCTGGCCGCCACCGCGGGCCTCGACCCGGCGGCGCTGGAGCCCCTGCTGCCGGCCCTGTCGGCCTGGCACAGCGACGCCCGCGAGCACGAGGCCGTCGGCGCCTGGCGGTACCGGATCGCCTGGACGCCCCTGAAGGAGCCGTCCGCCGCGTCCTGCGTCGGACGGTGGCTTCTGGTGGCCCCTGACGACGCCAACGCGACGGTTGACGCCTGCCGCGCGGCGCTCACCGAACGGCAGGGTGAGGTCGACCTGCTCGTCGTCGACCCCGCCGACACCGACGCGGAGGAGTTCGCGGACCTGCTCCGCGACTATGTCGTCCCCGGCGAGCAACTCCGCGGTGTGATCTCCCTGCTCGCCCTGGACGAGACGCCGTATCCGGACCACCCGGTGATCACCGCCGGCTTGGCCGGCACCCTTTGCCTGCTGCACGCCGCCCTCGACGTCGACCCGGGCCCGCTGTGGACCCTCACCGCGGGCGCCGTCGGCGCGGGCGAGGACGAGGCGCCGGTCAGCCCGGCCCAGGCCGCCATCTGGGGCCTGGGCCGGGTCGCAGCGCTGGAACATCCCCGCCACTGGGGCGGTCTGATCGACCTGCCCGCCGACGGCCTCGGCGACGACACGCGCCTGGCCGCCAGGCTCGCGGCCACCCTGACCCGCACCGACGGCGAGGACCAGGTGGCGGTCCGTGCCGGGGCCGCCCTCGGACGGCGGCTGCGCCACGCCGACCCCGTCCTCCCGCGTTCCGGCACGGGATGGACACCGGACGGCACGGTGCTGGTCACCGGAGGCACTGGCGCCATCGGCGGCCACGTCGCCCGCTGGTTGGCGACCGAGGGGGCCGAGCACCTCGTCCTGATGAGCCGGCGCGGCCCCGACGCTCCAGGCGCCCGCGAACTCACCGCGGAACTCACCGCCCTCGGCTCCCGCGTCACCGTCGTCGCCTGCGACCTGCAAGACCGTGACGACGTCAGCCGAGCGCTCGACGCGCTGGCCGCCGACGGCGTCACCGTCCGGACCGTCATGCACACCGCCGGCCTGGGCGTTCTGGCCCCGCTCGCCGACACCGGCGTCGCGGACCTCGCCCACCTGGTGGGCGGCAAGGTCGCCGGCGCCCGTCACCTCGACGAACTGCTCGACCTCACGCGGCTGGACGCCGTCGTCCACTTCTCCTCCATTTCCGCGATGTGGGGCGTGGGCCAGCACGGGGGCTACGCCGCCGGCAACGCCTACCTCGACGCGCTCGCCCAACAGCGCAGCCGAGAGGGCGCCCCCGTCCTCTCCGTCGCCTGGGGGCCGTGGGACGGCGGCGGCATGGTCGACCAGGCCGCCGTGGAACCGATGCTGCGCCGCGGCATCTCGCTCCTCCGGCCCGGCCCCGCCATGGTCGCCTTGCGTCAGGCGCTCGACGCCCGCGAACCGTTCACCGCCGCCGCGGAGATCGACTGGGAACGGTTCGAACCCTCCTTCACCGCGCTGCGCCCCAGCCCGCTGCTCGCCGAACTGCCCGAGGTGAGTGCCCTCCGGTCCGCCGGGGCCGCAGCCGCTCCCGACACGGCCGAGGACGGGTTCCGCGCCCGGCTGGCCGGGCTGTCCCCGGTGGAGCGCGAGCGCGCGGTGCTGGAACTGGTCCGCACCCACGCCGCCGTCGTGCTCGGCCACGCGGGACCGGAGGACATCGAGCGGGAACGCACCTTCCGCGATCTGGGCACCGACTCGCTGACCGCTGTGGCGCTGCGTGACGGGTTGGCCTCCGCGAGCGGCCTGACACTGCCGGCCACGCTTGTCTTCGACCAGCCGACGCCCGTCGCGCTGGCGGAGCACCTGCTGGGCCTGCTGATGCCGGAGGACGTCGTCGATGACCTGCCGTCGACGGACGAACTCGACCGGCTCGAGGCGGCGCTCGCCCGCCGTTCCGGCGACGACCTCGACCGGGCCCGGATCGTGATGCGGTTGGAGTCGCTGCTCGCCACGACACGGAACGAGACCGGTACGGACTCCGCTGACGGCACCGCCCTGGCCGACCGGCTGGGACACGCCACGGACGACGAACTGTTCGATTTGGTCGAGAGGGATCTGGGACTCAAGTGACCGCCGCCGCTCCAAGAACCCGCAGGAGAGCACGATGACGACCGAAGCGAGCAAGAGCCCCACCGAGCACAAGCTCCGTGACTACCTGGGCCGGGTGATCGCCGAACTGCACACCACGCGCAGGCGGTTGCGCGAGGCCGAGTCGCAGGAGCACGAGCCCATGGCCATCGTGTCGGTGGCCTGCACCCTGCCCGGCGGTGTGCGTTCGCCCGAGGACCTCTGGCGGCTCCTCGCCTCCGGCGGAGACGCCGTCACCCCGTTCCCCGGCGACCGGGGCTGGGACGACAGTCCGCTGGTGGGCGCCGAGGGCGTCGCGGCCCCCGAAGCGTCCCAGGGCGGCTTCCTGCACGACGCGGGCATGTTCGACCCCGCGTTCTTCGGCATCAACCCGCGCGAGGCGCTGGCCATGGACCCGCAGCAACGGCTGGTCCTGGAATCGGTCTGGGAGGTGATGGAGCGAGCCGGCATCCATCCCGAGACGCTGCGCGGCTCCCGTACGGGCGTGTTCGTCGGGACCAACGGGCAGGGCTACGGCATCAACATGCAGGCAGGCATGGCCGGAACCGAGGGCTACCAGCTCACCGGCAGCGCCACCTCCGTGCTCTCCGGCCGTATCGCCTACACGCTGGGCCTGCAGGGGCCCGCGGTCAGTGTGGACACCGCGTGCTCCTCGTCGCTGACCGCCCTGCACCTGGCCGCCCAGGCCATCCGCGCCGGTGACTGCTCCATGGCCTTCGCCGGCGGGGTCACCGTCATGCCGCACCCGGTCGCTTTCCACGAGTTCAGCCGTCAGGGCGGCTTGGCCTCCGACGGCCGGTGCAAGGCGTTCTCCGCCGACGCGGACGGCACCGGCTGGGGCGAGGGCGTCGGCGTACTGCTCATCGAGCGGCTCTCCGACGCTCGCCGCAACGGCCATCCGGTGCTCGCCGTGATACGTGGCAGCGCGGTCAACCAGGACGGAGCCTCCAACGGCCTCACCGCCCCCAGCGGTCCCGCCCAGGAACGTGTCATCCGCGCCGCGCTCGACGACGCCCGCCTGACGCCCGACCAGGTCGACGTCGTCGAGGCGCACGGCACCGGCACCACGCTGGGCGACCCCATCGAGGCGCAGGCGCTGCTGGCCACCTACGGCCGCGACCGGGACCGTCCGCTGTGGCTCGGCTCGCTGAAGTCCAACATCGGCCACACCCAGTCCGCCGCCGGGGCCGCCGGCGTGATCAAGATGGTGCTGGCGATGCGCCACGGCGTGCTGCCCCGCACCCTGCACGCCGACGTGCCGACCCCGCACGTGGACTGGTCCTCCGGCCGCATCGAACTGCTCACCGGGGAGCAGCCCTGGGAACCCGGTGAACACCCCCGCAGGGCAGCTGTCTCCTCCTTCGGCATCAGCGGCACCAACGCCCACATCATCCTGGAGGAAGCACCCGCCGACGCCCCCGCCGAGGGGCCCGCCACCCGCCGGCCCGCCCCCGGCATGCTGCCGCTGCCGGTGTCCGGCCGGACCGCGCCGGCCCTGAGGGCGCAGGCCGAACGGCTGCGTACCTTCCTGGACGACGGGACGGGGGCTGCCGCCGAACTCGTCGACTTCGCCCACTCTCTCGGCGCGACCCGCCAGTCCCACGAGCACCGTGGCGTCGTCCTCGCCACCGACCTGGTGAACGCCCAGGCCGGCCTGCGGACCGTCGAAGAGGGCCGCACCGGGCCCGACGTGCTCACCGGCGCCGTGCGGCCCGGCCTGACCGCCTTCCTGTTCACCGGGCAGGGCGCGCAGCACGCGGGCATGGCACGTGACCTGTACGACACCTTCCCGGTGTTTGCCGAGGCCTTTGACACGGTGTGTCAGAAGGTCGGCGGTGAGCGGCCGCTGAAGGAGATCGTCTTCGAGGACGGCGCGGCGCTGGACCGCACCGTCCACATCCAGCCGGCACTGTTCGCCGTCGAGGTCGCGCTCTTCCGCCTGGCCGAGTCATGGGGCCTGCGCCCCGACGTACTGGCGGGCCACTCGATCGGCGAGCTGGCCGCCGCCCACGTCGCGGGCATCCTGTCGCTGGACGACGCCTGCCGCCTGGTCGCGGCCCGCGGCCGGCTGATGGAGGAACTGCCCGAGGGCGGCGCGATGCTGGCCGTCGAGGCCGCCGAGGGCGAGGTCGAGCTGCCCGACGGCGTTGACCTCGCGGCGGTCAACGGGCCGTCGTCCCTGACGGTCTCGGGTGACGCCGGCGCGATCGACGCACTGGAGGAACGGCTGCGCGCCCAGGGCCGCAAGGTCAAGCGGCTCGCGGTCTCGCACGCCTTCCACTCGTACCTGATGGAACCCATGCTCGACGAGTTCGCCGCGATCGCCCGCGACCTCATCTACCACCCGCCGACGATCCCGATGGTCTCCACCGTCGGCCTCGATAGTGACCCGACGACCTGGGAGCACTGGGTCAGCCAGGTCCGCTCGACCGTCCGGTTCGCCGACGCCGCCGAGGAACTGGGGCGCCAGGGCGTCACCCGGTACGTCGAGGTGGGCCCCGACGGGGTTCTCTGCGCCCTGGTCGGTGCCAAGGACGACACCGCCGTCGCCGTTCCGCTGCAGCGGAACGGCCGCGACCAGACGGACACCCTGCTGCGGGCCGTGGCGCACCTGCACGTCGCGGGGCTCGATCCCGACTGGGCGGCCGTCCTGGAACCGTGGAGTCCCCGCCGGGTGGACCTGCCCACCTACGCCTTCCAACGACAGCGCTACTGGCCGACCCTCAGCAGCCCGGCCGACCTCAGGACGGTCGGCCTGAGCGGCGCCGGGCACCCGCTGCTGGGCGCGCTCGTCTCGGTGGCCGGTGACGGGGGCCTCGTGCTCACCGGCCGGCTGTCCCGCACCACCCACCCGTGGCTCAACGACCACCGTGTGCACGGTGTGGTCCTCGTCCCGGGCACCGCGCTCGTCGACCTCGCCCTGCACGCGGGCAGCCAGGTCGGCTGTGCCGTCGTGGACGAGCTGACCCTGGACACCCCGGTGGAACTGCCCGAGCTGGGCGGTGTCCGGATCCAGGCGGAGGTGGGCACGCCGCTCGCGGACGGCTCCCGGGAGATCGCCCTCTACACCCGGCCCGACGGGGTCGACGGGAACGAGGGCACGGACGGCGGCTGGGTCCGGCACGCGACCGGCGTCCTGGCCCCCGCACGCCCGACGGCGGGCGAACCCCTGGCTGAGTGGCCGCCGCAGGACGCCCAGCCGGTGGTACTGGACGACTTCTACGCCGCCGCAGCAGCCGCCGGCCTCGACTACGGGCCACTCTTCCAGGGCCTGCGCGGCGCCTGGCGCGCCGCCGACGGTGTGGTGTACGCCGACGTGGCGCTGCCCGTCGTGGCCGACGGCGCGGACTCCCCGGACGCCGGGGGCTTCGACCTGCACCCCGCCCTCTTCGACGCCGCCCTGCACTGCGCGGCCCTGAGCGGCCCCTCGCAGAACGATCCGGCCGTCCGGGTGCCGTTCAGCTGGTCCGGCGTCACCCTGCACGCCAAGGGCGCCACCGCCTTGCGCGTGCGCCTGACCCCGACGAGCACGGACGCCGTCTCGCTTGAGTTCGCCGATCCGACGGGACGTCCGGTCGCCTCCGTGGAGTCCCTGGTGCTGCGGCCGGCGGCGCCCGTGGACGGCCGGATACCCTCCGACACGCTCTTCCGTGTCGAGTGGGCCGGCCTGCCCGCGTCCGGCTCGTCCACCCCGTGGACGGTCGTCGCCGACGCGAGGGAACTGGCGGCCTTGGCCGAGCCCCCCGCCCTGGTGGCCGTCCATGCCGACACCGACCCCGAGGACTCCGACGGCCCGGTGACCCTCGACGGGCCCGCCGCGGTCCGCCGCGCCGCCCACCGCGCCCTGGAGTACGTGCGGACCTGGCTCGCCGACGAGGGCTTCGCCGCCTCCCGTCTCGTACTGCTCACCCGAGGCGCCGTGCCCGCCGGGGGCACCCCGGTCGACCCGGCTGCCGCCGCGGTGTGGGGGCTGGTACGCAGCGCGCAGACCGAACACCCGGGCCGTTTCGTCCTGCTCGACCTGGACCCGTCCGACGGCGGCACATCGGTCACCGGCCTGACGGACACCGATGAGCCCCAACTCGCCGTGCGTGACGGCCGGTTGTACGCGCCCCGTCTCGTCCGTGCCGTCGTCCCCCCGGCGGCGCCGGACCCGGCGGAGACGCACGGCACGGTACTCGTCACCGGCGGCACCGGCGTCCTCGGCGGCCGCGTCGCCCAGCACCTGGTCGCTGAACACGGCGTCCGTGACCTGCTGCTGGTGAGCCGACGCGGCCCCGAAGCGCCCGGGGCGGACGAACTGATCGCCGAGCTGGCCTCCCTGGGAGCCCGCGCCCGCGCCCTCGCCTGCGATGTGGCCGACCGCGAGGCGCTGGCCGCGGTCCTCGCCGGCATACCCGCTGACCGGCCGCTGACCGGTGTGGTGCACGCCGCCGGGATCGTGGACGACGGTGTGGTCACCTCCCTGACCCCCGACAGGCTCGACGCGGTGCTGGACGCCAAGGCGGCCTCCGCGCTGCACCTGGACGACCTGGTCGGCGACATCTCACTGTTCGTGCTGTTCTCCTCCGTCTCGGCGACCTTCGGCTCCGCGGGCCAGGCCGGCTACGCGGCGGCGAATGCGGTCCTGGACGCCGTCGCCCGCCGCAGGCCGGGCGCCGTCTCCGTCGGCTGGGGCCTGTGGGCGGAGGCTTCCGGTATCTCCGCCGGGCTGGACGAGACGGGACGGGCCAGGATCCGGCGTGTGGGCTCCGCGCTCGCCACCGCCGAAGCACTGGCCGTCCTGGACGCCGTCCGGACGGGCGACACCCCGCACCTGGTCGCCCTCCGCCTGAACCTCACCGAGCTGCGGGAGGCCGCGGACCGCGACCCCGCCGCGGTGGCGCCCCTGCTGCGGGGCCTGGTCACCCGCCGGGTCCTGCCCGAGGCGGCGCGTGCCGTGCGCGGTGCCGCCTCCCCGCTGGGCGAGCGCCTCGCCGGCCTCGGCGAGGCCGAACGGGTCGAGCTGCTCACCGAGTTGGTGCGGTCCGAGGCCGCCGGTGTGCTCGGGCACACCGGCGTGGAGCTGATCGAGGACCACAAGCCGTTCAAGGACCTGGGCTTCGACTCGTTGACCGCCGTGGAACTGCGCAACCGGCTCGGCGCCGTGACGGGCCTACGGCTGCCCGCGGCCCTCGTCTTCGACTACCCCTCCCCGCAGGCCCTGGTCGCCCACCTGCTGTCCCACCTGACCGGGGCGGACACCGCGGCGCCCGCGCGGGCCAACCGCACCGCCGGCAGCGACGAGCCCATCGCCATCGTCGCGATGAGCTGCCGCTACCCCGGCGAAGTCAACAGCCCCGAGGACCTGTGGAACCTGGTGGCGACGGGCTCCGACGCCATCGGCCCGTTCCCGGACAACCGCGGCTGGGACACCACGGCCCTCTACGATCCCGACCCCGACGCGGCGGGCAAGTCCTACGTCCTCCAAGGCGGATTCGTCCACGACGCGGACCGCTTCGACCCTGTGCCCTTCGGTATCTCGCCGCGCGAGGCGCTGGCGATGGACCCGCAGCAGCGGCTGATGCTGGAAGCCTCCTGGGAGGTCTTCGAGCGGGCCGGAATCGACCCGAGCTCGCTGCGCGGCAGCTCCACCGGCGTGTTCGCCGGACTCATGTACCACGACTACGGCGCCACCATGACCGTGCTGCCGGAGGGGGTCGAGGGCTACCTCGGCACCGGCACCTCGGGCAGCGTGCTGGCCGGCCGGGTGTCCTACACCTTCGGACTCGAGGGTCCGGCCATGACCGTGGACACGGCCTGCTCTTCGTCCCTGGTCACCCTGCACCTGGCCTGTCAGGCGCTGCGCAACGGGGAGTGCGACATGGCGCTGGCGGGCGGCGTCACGGTGCTCTCCACCCCGGCCGTCTTCATCGACTTCAGCAGGCAGCGCGGTCTGGCGTCCGACGGCCGCTGCCGCTCG
>NZ_JAZDCX010000048.1:0-10892 GCF_036323805.1 Streptomyces rubellus | reverse complement strand
TTAGGGTGATGCATGCGCTACGACCTGGTGATCTTCGACAACGACGGTGTCCTGGTGGACAGTGAGCCGATATCCAACCGGATTCTCGCGGCCTATCTGACCGAGCTGGGGCACCCGACCACGTACGAGGACTCCATCCGGGACTACATGGGCTCGGCCGTGCACCGCATTCACGACCTGGTCCTGGAGCGCTCGGGGCAGCGGCTGCCCGCGGACTTCGACGAGACCTTCCACGGTCGCGTCTTCGACGCCTTCCGGCGCGATCTCCTTCCCGTCCCCGGCGCCGCCGAGGTGCTGAGCACCCTCGAGACGGAGGGAGTGCCGTACTGCGTGGCGTCGTCCGGCAGCCATGAGCGGATCCGGGTGGCGCTCCGGAAGACGGGGTTGTACGAGCGCTTCGGGGAGAAGCGCATCTTCAGCTCGCAGGACGTGGGCCGGGGAAAGCCGGCGCCCGACCTGTTCCTGCACGCCGCCGAGGTGATGGGGGTGCCGCCGGTGCGCTGCGCCGTCGTCGAGGACAGCCCACTGGGGGTGCGGGCGGCCGTCGCCGCCGGAATGGACGTCTACGGATTCACCGCGATGACCCCCGGCGAAAAGCTCTCGCATGGCACGGCCCTCTTCACCTCGATGAGCGAGCTGCCCGCGCTGCTCGCCTGAGCAACAGGGGCCGTCAACCGGTGGCGTGCGCGTGTGGCCGTCCGGACCGCCCGATACGGTGGCCCGTATGAGCGGCGGCGCACTGTTGATGTGGGACGAGGCGGTCACCGGTTACGACTTCGGGTCCGGGCACCCGATGGACCCGGTGCGGCTGGGGCTGACCATGCGGCTCGTCGAGGCGTTCGGCCTGCCCAGCGCCTCCGGCCTGAAGGTGGTCTCGGGATCGCCGGCGGGTGATTCCACGCTGCGTCTCGTCCACCGCTCCGACTACATCGAGGCCGTGCGCCGGGTGTCGGCCGAGCCCCGGGCCGCGGACGGATCGTACGGCCTCGGCACCGAGGACGACCCGGCCTTCGCGGGGATGCACGAGGTCTCGGCGCTGATCGCCGGCCAGACGGTCGGGGCGGCCGAGGCGGTCTGGCGCGGGGAGGTGTCCCACGGTGTCAACTTCGCGGGTGGGCTGCACCACGCGATGCCGGGATCGGCGGCCGGTTTCTGCGTCTACAACGACGCCTCCCTGGCCATCGCCCGGCTGCTGGAGCTGGGGGCCGAACGAGTCGCGTACCTGGACGTGGACGTCCACCACGGGGACGGTGTCCAGGCGGCCTTCTGGGACGATCCCAGGGTCCTCACGATCTCGCTGCACGAGCACCCCCGCATGCTCTTCCCCGGAACCGGCTGGCCCGAGGAGACCGGAGGCGAGAAGGCGGAGGGCGGCGCGGTGAACATCGCCGTCCCGCCGGGCACGTCCGACGGCGGCTGGCTGCGCGCGCTGCACGCGGTGGTGCCGGAGCTGCTGAGGTCCTTCCGGCCCCAGGTACTGGTGACCCAGCACGGCGCGGACACCCACATCGAGGACCCGCTGGCGCATCTGGCGGTGACCGTCGACGCCCAGCGGGTGGCAGCCATGGTCTGCCACCACTGGGCGCACGAGTACGCGGAGGGACGCTGGCTGGCCCTCGGCGGCGGAGGGTACGCGGTCGTGGACGTCGTACCGAGATCCTGGACCCATCTGGTGGCGATCGCGGCGGGGGAGCCGATCGCGCCGGAGACGATGATCCCGGAGGACTGGCGGCGGCAGGTGTACGCGCGGACGCGGCAGGACGCGCCGCGGCGGATGACGGACGGCCGTGAGCCGCTGTGGTCGGACTGGGAGTCGGGGTACGACCCGGCGAGCGCCCTGGACCAGGCGGTGATCGCCACGCGGCGCGCGGTGTATCCCGCGCACGGGCTGCTGCCGTAGCCGCCCGTGCGGGCTCCTACGCACCTTGGCCCGTGCGCTGTCGGCGGGGTGATGTCCCGGCCTCGCACCGGCGCAGGGTAGACGTGTCGACATAACGACCCGGTTCGGGGTACGTACGCACCTGTCCCGGTGCGTACGGGGAGGCGCGGTGGCCCATGAGGCCGGGGTGCGGACCGTTTTGGATGCGCCGGTCGCACACTCCTACCGCCCCCTCCGCCATGGGGTCGGTCGCGGGCGCGGCGGTCATGGCGGGGGAGGGCCGCGCCGACCGGTGTCCGGAGGTGCGGAGAGGCCTGCGGAGCAGGTCAGCCGGGTATCGGGAGGATAGGGCGAGCGGACGGGAGGCGATGCCGCCGGGTCCGCCGGACGGTCGGCGGGGCGGATGCCGGCAGCCCTCCCGCCGTATGGTCCGGCGCCGTCGGAGCAGTGCGCTCCACTTGATCGTTATGTGCTCAATCATTCACGTCTGTCACACTAGAGGGGTAATAGCTACTCCTCTTCCCCACTTGCATCACCCGCCCCTAATCTGGGGAGGAGCGCGCATGCGAGCAGGAGTCACCGGAGGGGAAGCCGGTGTCCGACATGTGCGGAAGGTTCAGGTGTGACATGGCTGCTGCTGAGAGGCCTCTGAACGAGGTCGTGTTCCTGACCGTGGCGGAAGTCGCCTCGGTGATGCGAGTGTCCAAGATGACCGTGTACCGGCTGGTGCACAGCGGTCATCTGCCGGCGATCCGGGTGGGCAGGTCCTTCCGGGTGCCGGAGCAGGCTGTCCACGAGTATCTCCGCGGTTCCTACGTGGGGGTGGAGAAGAGCGCGTAGCCGTACGAGCCGACGAGTCCGTCGGCCCCCGTGTCACAAGCACCGCCCGGTGCCGGGTAGGCTGAGCCGACGTAGGTCGTGTGGGCTCGGACGCCCCGCACCGAGTGACGAAGTGAGCGAGGGTAAGTCGTGGGCTCTGTTATCAAGAAGCGGCGCAAGCGGATGGCCAAGAAGAAGCACCGCAAGCTGCTCAAGCGCACGCGCGTACAGCGCCGCAACAAGAAGTGAGCGGGCGCGCCGCACACTGATCACCGCCCTCCCGCCGATGTGCCGGCGGGAGGGCGGTGGCGTTCCGCCACGGGACGACGGCCACCCGATACGGTGGCGGAGGAACCGGAACGGGATCAGCGGGCCGGCCGGGTGTCCGGACGAGGGCTTCCCGGGTGTGGGCCGCCGTACGGGAGAGGGAGCAACCGGTGGGCAAGGTCGTGCTCGTCACGGGAGTCGCCCGGCAGCTCGGCGGGCGCTTCGTGCGGCGGATCCTGCGGGATCCCGGTGTCGACCGGGTCGTCGCCGTGGACGCCGTGCCGCCCGAGCACCACCTCGGCGGTGCCGAGTTCGTCCAGACCGACATCCGGCAGCCGACCGTCGCCGGACTGCTCGCCGAGTACGGCGTGGACACCGTCGTCCACCTGGACGTCAGCGGTATGCCGCTCCTGCCGCGCGGCACCCGGGCGTCGGTGAAGGAGACCAACGTCATCGGCACGATGCAGCTCCTCGGTGCCTGCCAGAAGGCGCCGGCCGTACAGCGGCTGGTGGTGAAGTCCAGCACGAACGTCTACGGCTCCTCGCCGCGCGATCCGGCGGTCTTCGCCGAGACCATGGGGCCCAAGGCGCTGCCCGGCGGCGGCTTCGCCAAGGACGCCGTGGAGGTCGAGGGATATGTGCGGGGGTTCGCCCGCCGCCGTCCCGACGTGGCCGTGACGGTGCTGCGCTTCGCCAACATCCTCGGCCCGACCGCGGACACACCGCTCGCGGAGTACTTCCGGCTGCCCGTGCTGCCGACCGTCCTCGGATACGACCCGCGGCTGCAGTTCGTCCACGAGGACGACGTCGTCGAGGTGCTGCGGCTGGCCTCGCGGGAGCCGCGGCGCGGCACGCTCACCGCCGGGACGTTCAACATCGCCGGGGACGGGGTACTGCTGCTGTCCCAGGCCGCGCGGCGGCTGGGCAGGCCCACGCTGCCCCTGCTGCTCCCGGCCATCCGGTGGACCGGGACGGTGCTGCGCTCGGTGGGCGCCACGGACTTCTCGGCCGAGCAGATCCGGCTGCTGACTCACGGCAGGGTCGTGGAGACGACGCAGATGCGCGAGGTGTTCGGCTTCGAGCCGCGGTACACCACGGCCGGGGCCTTCGCCGACTTCGCGCGCAGTCATGGTCCGGGACTGCTGCCGCCGGAGAGACTCGCACACGCCGTGGACCGCATCGAGGAGGTCGTCCGCCATGGCTGACGCCAAGGTCATCCCGTTCGACGACGACCGCTCCCGGGGCGGTACGGGGCGCGCAGCCCGGGGGCGGCCCGCGGGCGGCGGGGCCCGGCGCCGTACCGGAGCGGGTGACGGAGACCACGGCGGCCGGGACGTCCCGGGTACGGGACGGGGCGCCGGGCGGAGCCCCCAGGGCGGGGTACAGCCGCCGCTCGCCGCCGTGCCGGCGGGACCCGGGCCGGTGGCCGAGGACGTCCGGGGCACCGATGAGCCCGGGGGCGCCGGGGAGATCGGAGAGGCCGGAGGAGCCGGGGAGACCGGGGAAGCCGGGGAGCGGGCCGCCCGGGAGACGTCCGGACCGGCGGCGGACGCGTCGCGGGCGACGGGCCGGGAGGCGGAGGACTGGGACCGCAGGATCGCCCGCGGTCTGGCGTTCCTGCGGCGCCGGATCACCGGCGACTACGAGGTCGACGAGTTCGGCTACGACGCGGAGCTCACCGACCAGGTGCTGCTGTCCGGGCTGCGGCCGCTGTACGAGAAGTACTTCCGGGTCGAGGTGCTGGGCATCGAGAACATCCCGGCCGAGGGCGGCGCCCTGGTGGTGGCCAACCACTCCGGGACGCTGCCGCTGGACGCGCTGATGCTCCAGGTCGCCGTGCACGACCACCATCCGGCGCGGCGGGCCCTGCGGCTGCTGGCGGCCGACCTGGTGTTCGTGCTGCCGGTGGTCAGTGAGCTGGCCCGGAAGGCCGGGCACACCCTGGCGTGCGCGGAGGACGCCCAGCGGCTGCTGGAGCGGGGTGAGATCGTCGGGGTGATGCCGGAGGGCTTCAAGGGGCTCGGCAAGCCGTTCTCGGAGCGCTACAAACTCCAGCGGTTCGGGCGCGGGGGTTTCGTCTCGACGGCGCTGCGCGCGGGGGTGCCGATCGTGCCGTGCTCGATCGTGGGAGCGGAGGAGATCTACCCGATGATCGGCAGCTCCAGGACGCTGGCGCGGCTGCTCGGCTTCCCGTACTTCCCGGTCACGCCTACCTTCCCGTGGCTGGGACCGCTGGGGATGGTGCCGCTGCCGACGAAGTGGACGATCCAGTTCGGCGAGCCGGTGCCGACGGGCGACTACCCGCCCGAGGCCGACGAGGACCCGATGCTGATGTTCAACCTGACGGACCAGGTGCGCGAGACGATCCAGCACACCCTCTACCGGTTGCTGGTGCGGCGGCGCTCGGTCTTCTTCTGAGCGTTCTCCCCGGGGCTTCCGGGAGGCCCTTCCGGGTGACGGCGGGTGCGGCCGGGTGCCCGCGCGGGCACCCGGCCGCACCCGCCGTCACCCGGAAGGGCCTCCCGGAAGCCCCGGGGAGAACGCTCAGAAGAAGACCGAGCGCCGCCGCACCAGCAACCGGTAGAGGGTGTGCTGGATCGTCTCGCGCACCTGGTCCGTCAGGTTGAACATCAGCATCGGGTCCTCGTCGGCCTCGGGCGGGTAGTCGCCCGTCGGCACCGGCTCGCCGAACTGGATCGTCCACTTCGTCGGCAGCGGCACCATCCCCAGCGGTCCCAGCCACGGGAAGGTAGGCGTGACCGGGAAGTACGGGAAGCCGAGCAGCCGCGCCAGCGTCCTGGAGCTGCCGATCATCGGGTAGATCTCCTCCGCTCCCACGATCGAGCACGGCACGATCGGCACCCCCGCGCGCAGCGCCGTCGAGACGAAACCCCCGCGCCCGAACCGCTGGAGTTTGTAGCGCTCCGAGAACGGCTTGCCGAGCCCCTTGAAGCCCTCCGGCATCACCCCGACGATCTCACCCCGCTCCAGCAGCCGCTGGGCGTCCTCCGCGCACGCCAGGGTGTGCCCGGCCTTCCGGGCCAGCTCACTGACCACCGGCAGCACGAACACCAGGTCGGCCGCCAGCAGCCGCAGGGCCCGCCGCGCCGGATGGTGGTCGTGCACGGCGACCTGGAGCATCAGCGCGTCCAGCGGCAGCGTCCCGGAGTGGTTGGCCACCACCAGGGCGCCGCCCTCGGCCGGGATGTTCTCGATGCCCAGCACCTCGACCCGGAAGTACTTCTCGTACAGCGGCCGCAGCCCGGACAGCAGCACCTGGTCGGTGAGCTCCGCGTCGTAGCCGAACTCGTCGACCTCGTAGTCGCCGGTGATCCGGCGCCGCAGGAACGCCAGACCGCGGGCGATCCTGCGGTCCCAGTCCTCCGCCTCCCGGCCCGTCGCCCGCGACGCGTCCGCCGCCGGTCCGGACGTCTCCCGGGCGGCCCGCTCCCCGGCTTCCCCGGTCTCCCCGGCTCCTCCGGCCTCTCCGATCTCCCCGGCGCCCCCGGGCTCATCGGTGCCCCGGACGTCCTCGGCCACCGGCCCGGGTCCCGCCGGCACGGCGGCGAGCGGCGGCTGTACCCCGCCCTGGGGGCTCCGCCCGGCGCCCCGTCCCGTACCCGGGACGTCCCGGCCGCCGTGGTCTCCGTCACCCGCTCCGGTACGGCGCCGGGCCCCGCCGCCCGCGGGCCGCCCCCGGGCTGCGCGCCCCGTACCGCCCCGGGAGCGGTCGTCGTCGAACGGGATGACCTTGGCGTCAGCCATGGCGGACGACCTCCTCGATGCGGTCCACGGCGTGTGCGAGTCTCTCCGGCGGCAGCAGTCCCGGACCATGACTGCGCGCGAAGTCGGCGAAGGCCCCGGCCGTGGTGTACCGCGGCTCGAAGCCGAACACCTCGCGCATCTGCGTCGTCTCCACGACCCTGCCGTGAGTCAGCAGCCGGATCTGCTCGGCCGAGAAGTCCGTGGCGCCCACCGAGCGCAGCACCGTCCCGGTCCACCGGATGGCCGGGAGCAGCAGGGGCAGCGTGGGCCTGCCCAGCCGCCGCGCGGCCTGGGACAGCAGCAGTACCCCGTCCCCGGCGATGTTGAACGTCCCGGCGGTGAGCGTGCCGCGCCGCGGCTCCCGCGAGGCCAGCCGCAGCACCTCGACGACGTCGTCCTCGTGGACGAACTGCAGCCGCGGGTCGTATCCGAGGACGGTCGGCAGCACGGGCAGCCGGAAGTACTCCGCGAGCGGTGTGTCCGCGGTCGGGCCGAGGATGTTGGCGAAGCGCAGCACCGTCACGGCCACGTCGGGACGGCGGCGGGCGAACCCCCGCACATATCCCTCGACCTCCACGGCGTCCTTGGCGAAGCCGCCGCCGGGCAGCGCCTTGGGCCCCATGGTCTCGGCGAAGACCGCCGGATCGCGCGGCGAGGAGCCGTAGACGTTCGTGCTGGACTTCACCACCAGCCGCTGTACGGCCGGCGCCTTCTGGCAGGCACCGAGGAGCTGCATCGTGCCGATGACGTTGGTCTCCTTCACCGACGCCCGGGTGCCGCGCGGCAGGAGCGGCATACCGCTGACGTCCAGGTGGACGACGGTGTCCACGCCGTACTCGGCGAGCAGTCCGGCGACGGTCGGCTGCCGGATGTCGGTCTGGACGAACTCGGCACCGCCGAGGTGGTGCTCGGGCGGCACGGCGTCCACGGCGACGACCCGGTCGACACCGGGATCCCGCAGGATCCGCCGCACGAAGCGCCCGCCGAGCTGCCGGGCGACTCCCGTGACGAGCACGACCTTGCCCACCGGTTGCTCCCTCTCCCGTACGGCGGCCCACACCCGGGAAGCCCTCGTCCGGACACCCGGCCGGCCCGCTGATCCCGTTCCGGTTCCTCCGCCACCGTATCGGGTGGCCGTCGTCCCGTGGCGGAACGCCACCGCCCTCCCGCCGGCACATCGGCGGGAGGGCGGTGATCAGTGTGCGGCGCGCCCGCTCACTTCTTGTTGCGGCGCTGTACGCGCGTGCGCTTGAGCAGCTTGCGGTGCTTCTTCTTGGCCATCCGCTTGCGCCGCTTCTTGATAACAGAGCCCACGACTTACCCTCGCTCACTTCGTCACTCGGTGCGGGGCGTCCGAGCCCACACGACCTACGTCGGCTCAGCCTACCCGGCACCGGGCGGTGCTTGTGACACGGGGGCCGACGGACTCGTCGGCTCGTACGGCTACGCGCTCTTCTCCACCCCCACGTAGGAACCGCGGAGATACTCGTGGACAGCCTGCTCCGGCACCCGGAAGGACCTGCCCACCCGGATCGCCGGCAGATGACCGCTGTGCACCAGCCGGTACACGGTCATCTTGGACACTCGCATCACCGAGGCGACTTCCGCCACGGTCAGGAACACGACCTCGTTCAGAGGCCTCTCAGCAGCAGCCATGTCACACCTGAACCTTCCGCACATGTCGGACACCGGCTTCCCCTCCGGTGACTCCTGCTCGCATGCGCGCTCCTCCCCAGATTAGGGGCGGGTGATGCAAGTGGGGAAGAGGAGTAGCTATTACCCCTCTAGTGTGACAGACGTGAATGATTGAGCACATAACGATCAAGTGGAGCGCACTGCTCCGACGGCGCCGGACCATACGGCGGGAGGGCTGCCGGCATCCGCCCCGCCGACCGTCCGGCGGACCCGGCGGCATCGCCTCCCGTCCGCTCGCCCTATCCTCCCGATACCCGGCTGACCTGCTCCGCAGGCCTCTCCGCACCTCCGGACACCGGTCGGCGCGGCCCTCCCCCGCCATGACCGCCGCGCCCGCGACCGACCCCATGGCGGAGGGGGCGGTAGGAGTGTGCGACCGGCGCATCCAAAACGGTCCGCACCCCGGCCTCATGGGCCACCGCGCCTCCCCGTACGCACCGGGACAGGTGCGTACGTACCCCGAACCGGGTCGTTATGTCGACACGTCTACCCTGCGCCGGTGCGAGGCCGGGACATCACCCCGCCGACAGCGCACGGGCCAAGGTGCGTAGGAGCCCGCACGGGCGGCTACGGCAGCAGCCCGTGCGCGGGATACACCGCGCGCCGCGTGGCGATCACCGCCTGGTCCAGGGCGCTCGCCGGGTCGTACCCCGACTCCCAGTCCGACCACAGCGGCTCACGGCCGTCCGTCATCCGCCGCGGCGCGTCCTGCCGCGTCCGCGCGTACACCTGCCGCCGCCAGTCCTCCGGGATCATCGTCTCCGGCGCGATCGGCTCCCCCGCCGCGATCGCCACCAGATGGGTCCAGGATCTCGGTACGACGTCCACGACCGCGTACCCTCCGCCGCCGAGGGCCAGCCAGCGTCCCTCCGCGTACTCGTGCGCCCAGTGGTGGCAGACCATGGCTGCCACCCGCTGGGCGTCGACGGTCACCGCCAGATGCGCCAGCGGGTCCTCGATGTGGGTGTCCGCGCCGTGCTGGGTCACCAGTACCTGGGGCCGGAAGGACCTCAGCAGCTCCGGCACCACCGCGTGCAGCGCGCGCAGCCAGCCGCCGTCGGACGTGCCCGGCGGGACGGCGATGTTCACCGCGCCGCCCTCCGCCTTCTCGCCTCCGGTCTCCTCGGGCCAGCCGGTTCCGGGGAAGAGCATGCGGGGGTGCTCGTGCAGCGAGATCGTGAGGACCCTGGGATCGTCCCAGAAGGCCGCCTGGACACCGTCCCCGTGGTGGACGTCCACGTCCAGGTACGCGACTCGTTCGGCCCCCAGCTCCAGCAGCCGGGCGATGGCCAGGGAGGCGTCGTTGTAGACGCAGAAACCGGCCGCCGATCCCGGCATCGCGTGGTGCAGCCCACCCGCGAAGTTGACACCGTGGGACACCTCCCCGCGCCAGACCGCCTCGGCCGCCCCGACCGTCTGGCCGGCGATCAGCGCCGAGACCTCGTGCATCCCCGCGAAGGCCGGGTCGTCCTCGGTGCCGAGGCCGTACGATCCGTCCGCGGCCCGGGGCTCGGCCGACACCCGGCGCACGGCCTCGATGTAGTCGGAGCGGTGGACGAGACGCAGCGTGGAATCACCCGCCGGCGATCCCGAGACCACCTTCAGGCCGGAGGCGCTGGGCAGGCCGAACGCCTCGACGAGCCGCATGGTCAGCCCCAGCCGCACCGGGTCCATCGGGTGCCCGGACCCGAAGTCGTAACCGGTGACCGCCTCGTCCCACATCAACAGTGCGCCGCCGCTCATACGGGCCACCGTATCGGGCGGTCCGGACGGCCACACGCGCACGCCACCGGTTGACGGCCCCTGTTGCTCAGGCGAGCAGCGCGGGCAGCTCGCTCATCGAGGTGAAGAGGGCCGTGCCATGCGAGAGCTTTTCGCCGGGGGTCATCGCGGTGAATCCGTAGACGTCCATTCCGGCGGCGACGGCCGCCCGCACCCCCAGTGGGCTGTCCTCGACGACGGCGCAGCGCACCGGCGGCACCCCCATCACCTCGGCGGCGTGCAGGAACAGGTCGGGCGCCGGCTTTCCCCGGCCCACGTCCTGCGAGCTGAAGATGCGCTTCTCCCCGAAGCGCTCGTACAACCCCGTCTTCCGGAGCGCCACCCGGATCCGCTCATGGCTGCCGGACGACGCCACGCAGTACGGCACTCCCTCCGTCTCGAGGGTGCTCAGCACCTCGGCGGCGCCGGGGACGGGAAGGAGATCGCGCCGGAAGGCGTCGAAGACGCGACCGTGGAAGGTCTCGTCGAAGTCCGCGGGCAGCCGCTGCCCCGAGCGCTCCAGGACCAGGTCGTGAATGCGGTGCACGGCCGAGCCCATGTAGTCCCGGATGGAGTCCTCGTACGTGGTCGGGTGCCCCAGCTCGGTCAGATAGGCCGCGAGAATCCGGTTGGATATCGGCTCACTGTCCACCAGGACACCGTCGTTGTCGAAGATCACCAGGTCGTAGCGCATGCATCACCCTAA
>NZ_JAZDCX010000047.1:0-14005 GCF_036323805.1 Streptomyces rubellus | reverse complement strand
GTCACGCGTCGGGTTGCTGTGCAGCTTGCGCCGCTCCCGGTGGTTGGGGTGACGGATGACCACTCCTCCCAGGCCGCCGGACCCGGTGAGCCGGATCAGCGGAGTTCCCGGGAGCCGGTCGGATGTGGTCTCGTCCTGCAGGCCTCCGACGCCGGGATCCACGCCGCTGATGTCTGCGGCCCAGCCGTCGGGGATGACGATCGTGACACCGGCTGTCTCCCCGTACGCCTCCACCGCGACCTCCGTGAGGCGGCACTCGGCCCGGGTGAAGTCGATATTCACGCCTCCCACGCCTCCGTGGGCGATCACGCGCCCGGGCACCTCCCAGCGCTCGGGGCCCCGGGATGCGCCGAACACGCCGCCCTTGAGCACCAGTGGCAGCTGGTCCTGCGAGGAATGCGGCCGCGGCAGGTCGGCGGTCAGGGCGGCCAACTCGGCGTGAGTCCTGGACTTGAACGCCTGCTCCAGGCGCGAGTCCAGCTCATCGAAATCGATTCGCCCATCGGCCGCCGCATCGCGCAGCTGCTCCACGACCGCTTCGCGGTCGTCGTGAGAGGCTCGGATTTCGCCTGATCGGGCAGAGCGCGGAGTGGGCTCAGGAAACTGGGCAGTCATGGCCACAAGGATAGGCAGCCGCACTCCCGGATCAGGCTGACGGCCCGGAACTTCTCCAGCGCGAGCTCCAGCAGCCTGTCCGCCTGACCTTCCTCATGGGGTCACCAAGTGGCTGTTGTTCCTTGACCAAGGTGTGGCGGGTCGGCTGCCCTGGGGGTGGCTGTTCCTATGGGCGGGTTCGCGGGGCACCAGCGTCAGCGATTTGAGGCTGCTCGAACGGGAGCGGCGATGAGGTGCCCTTCGACTGCTGTCACGGGGTGATCGGGCGGCTGCCACGGTGTGGCTAAGAAGCTGTTGTCTTTCCGAACCTGGCCGTCTCATTTCCGCTGGTCAGGCGTGGAAAGCCTCACTGTTCAGACTGCCTTGAGCACCCTGACATTGGACTTCGGCAAGCCGATCGGGGCAGGGGAGGCCGAGGCGATTCGTGAAGATCACACCGGGAACGAATCGGTTACAGCACAGGCCAACGAATGGGATCTGGGCTGCGGCAACGGTGTGACGTTCATCGACAGCAACGGCACCTTCAACGTGCAGTACTACTGCGGGTCCACGCGCACGCTGCCCTGGGGCTTCAAGCTGTCCGCAGCCAATCAGAGGACGGTGGTGGGTAACATCAACGAAACGGGACTTCGCTGGTGGCGCAACGGCTCGTTCGCCGGCCAGAATGCCCCGCACTCCGTTCCGCTGAACTACCAGATCCATGGCACGATGAAGTCCGTCTACGCCAGAAACCGGATCGATACCAGGACTACATCACCTGGCGCCACAACATCGGTCCGGGCGGCACCGCCTCCCTGGCCTTCGCCGGTCGGCTCAACCTCACGAACTAGGACAATGCCCGTACCCGAAGACGAAATCCGCCGGCTGGCCCAAGCGATCCTCGCCCGTTTGTGCCAGTCCGGTCAGTCCTGGCACGTCACGGAGACCGCACCCGTCGGTCGCACCTCCTTCAGGGTGCCGGAGGAAGCTCTGGGCGGCGTGGCCGCCGTCGAATCCGAGGTCGTGTTCATCGCCGACAGCGCAGCCGAGCAGCCGGAGACCCTCGCGGCGCATTTCACGCTGGGAGTGGACCGTGCGGAGGCCATCATGTCTCTCGCCTCCCAACTGCAGGACCACCTCATCGAAGCCGCAAGCGGTGATCCGATTCCCCCCTGCCCTGGGCACCCGCACCCTCTGGTGGCCCACGTCGTCGCCGGGGAGCCTGTCTGGGAATGCCCGCAGTCCCCGGTTCATCATCGAGAACTCATCGTTCCGCCCGACTGAGCGGCATATGGTTCGGCGATTCCCGCCGAACTGGCCGCCGCCCTGCCCTTCATCGAGCCCTGACCGGACGCACAGCGGTGCCGCAGCCGTGGTGGCGGCCTGGCGAAGACAGGCCACACCCCAGGGTTCAGAAGCCGTTGCTCTGGAGATTGTCCCGTAAATTCTCAGGGACATGTCTGCTGACCTGCTCGTTTGTCTGTCATCCGGCGATGGCCAGGTTGTACAGGCGGGCGATGCCGAGCATGGCGTGGTGAACACCGTCGCCCCTGAGGCGGCAGTCGCGGAGGATCTTCCGGGTCTTCATCCGGGCGAAGGTGTGCTCGACGCGGGCACGGACTCGGCGGTGGGAGGCGTTGTGCTCCTCCTCCAGACCGGCAGTTCCTCGTCCCGGTGTCGGCGGTAGTGCGGGATGGTCAGGCCGGTGCCCCGGTAACCGCCGTCGGCGATCACTGTGGGTGTGGTGCCGACGGCGTCCTTGGCACCGGACTCTTCCCAGGCCCGGCAGTCGTTGCGGTTGCCCGGCAGTGGCTTCCCGACGGCGACGGCGAGGCGTGTGTCGGCGTCGATGACGACCTGGTGGCTGGTGGAGTAGCGGTAGTTCTTGCTGGAGGCGGCCACGATCCGGTCGCGGGTGGGCACCAGCGTGCCGTCCACGATGAGCACGGTGTCCTTGCGGAACCGTTTGCGGGGCTGGAGCGCGAGGGCCGGCCCGAGGTGGTCGACGATCCGGTCGGCGGCCGACTTGGAGATGCCGAACAGCGGGGCGAGTTGGCGCAGGGTGAGGTTGGTGCGCCAGTACGCGGCCACCAGTAGCACCCGGTCCTCCAGCGGCAGCGACCACGGCCGGCCCCGGCGGACCGGATCGGCGCCCTCACGTCGCAGCGCGGTGATCAGCTTGCCGAACTGCCGCGGGCTCAGCCCGGTGAACGGGGCTATCCAGAACGGCTCCGACGCCGTGATCACACCAGCCACCACAAGATCATCTCACCCGTTACCAGCAGTTACGGGACACCATCTACCGCCTGGCCAGCACCCGGGCCCGCGCCGAAGAGCCGTCCAAAGTCGGCTGAATCCTAGCCAGGCTTGATGGTGGCAAGCTGCGCAAGGAGCAGGACCAGCTGATAGGCGTCGGCGAAGTCGGCGGCGGTGAAGGTGACCGTCCGGCCACCTTCACCGCGTGAGACCCCTGGCACGAGGGTCGCCAGGTCAACCATGAACGGCGCGGAAAGGTCGACCTCGATATCGAGCGGTCCGGCAAGGGACAGCGGTGGAACCTGGGGGCACCGCGTGACGGCTTCGGCGGCCGCATGGCGCAGCCGGTCCCGCGCTTCTTCGGGATGCAGGGCGACGGCGGCGCCCTGACCGAGGGCTTGCTTGACCGCGACGGTGACCGCGGAGGGGACCAGGTCACGCAGTTCGGCGCAGGCGCTGTCGTCGCCGCTGAGCAGCACGGCCGGCACGCCCAGATACCCGGCCATGGCGGCGTTGAGGCCGATCTCGCCCATGGAACGTCCGGCCACGCGCACGTCGAGGATGCCGTCGTTCATGGTGTGTGCCAGCACGGCTGGTCCGCCGCCGGCGCGGGTGTGGTAGCCGACGAGCAGGACCGCGTCGGTCTGCTCGTCGAGTCCGCCGAGCATGCCCAGCGGCCGCGGCTTGCCACGAACCAGGTGCGCCCGGCGGTCGAGTTCCTCGGGCAGCAGATTGCGGAAAGAGCCATGCGCGTCGGCGACCTGCACCTCGGCCGTGGATTCGGCGTCCAGGACACCGGCGATCACGGCGTTCGCCTCGGCCGTCATTGACGCCCGGCCACGCGCGTAGTCGTAGCCATCTGGGTTCGTCTCGGTGGGATGCACGATCCCCGAGATGCCCTCCATGTCAACAGAGATCAATACCTTCACCCAGAGAGCCTACGTGCTTCGTGCACCAGGCCGACATACATGGCAGATCCCCGGCTTTGTCGACCAGGCCGTCCCCTGGCACTGACGCTGTTTCTCGTGAACACAAACGAACTTGTAGATCACCAACTGACGCCGCAACCAGTGAACAAACGCTGCTGCTGAACGTGAACGAAGCCACTGTGCGGGGCCCGGTCGGTTACCGTCCGCTGATCGCGGGACGGCCCGAATGGAGCCGTCCCGGCAAAGACCTGACGATGATCTGTCCCCCCTGTCGAACGGATGACCTGGGGGGTGGTGTCACCGGGCCTGTGGGGTGCCGTTGGAGACGCTGATGAGAGGTCCGACTACCGCCCGGCCGGGCGCAATGCCCGGCTGTTCGCGGGCGGCGGATCTGCATAACGTGGATGCGCGCGTACGGCGCCGTCGCCCTGGCCAGCACCGCACGAACCTCGTTCGGGAGGACAGGTTGTACGACAACGACGACGTGGGCGTCTTCCTCGGCCTGGATGTCGGCAAGAGTGCCCATCACGGGCACGGGCTCACCCCGGCCGACAAGAAGGTCTTCGACAAGCCCCTGCCCAACAGCGAGCCGAAGCTGCGGGCCGTCTTCGACAAGCTGACTGCGAAGTTCGGCACCGTCCTGGTGATCGTGGACCAGCCCGCCTCCATCGGAGCCCTCCCGCTCACCGTCGCCCGCGACGCGGGCTGCAAGGTCGCCTACCTGCCCGGCCTGGCCATGCGGCGGATCGCCGACCTGTATCCGGGCGAGGCGAAGACCGACGCGAAGGACGCCGCGGTCATCGCGGACGCCGCCCGCACGATGCCGCACACCCTGCGCTCCCTGGCACCGACCGACGAAGTCACCGCCGAGCTGACCGTCCTGGTGGGCTTCGACCAGGACCTCGCGGCCGAGGCCACCCGCACCTCCAACCGGATCCGCGGCCTGCTCACCCAGTTCCATCCCAGCCTCGAACGCGCCCTCGGCCCCCGCCTGGACCACCCGGCGGTCACCTGGCTGCTGGAACGCCACGGTTCCCCGGCCGCCCTGCGCAAAGCGGGCCGCCGCAAGCTCGTCGAGCTGATCCGGCCCAAGGCCCCGCGCATGGCCGCCCGCCTGATCGATGAGGTCTTCACCGCCCTGGACGAGCAGACCGTCACCGTCCCCGGTACCGGCACCCTCGATGTCGTAATCCCCTCCCTGGCCCGCTCGCTCGCGGCCGTCCACGAACAGCGCCGGGCGCTGGAGGCGCAGATCGAGGCTCTGCTGGAGGCGCACCCTCTTTCCAAGGTCCTGACGTCGCTGCCCGGCGTCGGCGTCAGGACCGCCGCCACCTTGCTGGTCACCGTCGGTGATGGCACCAGCTTCCCCACCGCCGCCCACCTGGCCTCCTACGCCGGCCTCGCCCCGACAACCAAGTCGTCGGGGACCTCGATCCACGGCGAGCACGCGCCCAGAGGCGGCAACCGGCAGCTCAAACGGGCCATGTTCCTGCCGTTCCTACAAGGACCATTGAGCCCTTCGACACTGACGCCGCCACCACCGCCACCCATCTGGTGCGCACCGGCTGGGCCTGCGCCCACGCCGTCCACGCCGCCCGACCCTCAGCGCACTTCCCCACCGGTCGCTGTCTGCCCGACCGCTACGACCACGCCGGCGTCCAGGCCGTCCACCCCCGCCAGTGGCCCCGCCCCGGGTCTGGAGCAGGAGACGGAGGAGACCACCACCTGGACGCAAGAGGGCGCGTCCCCTGCGCGACACCCGGCAGCCAAGGACTACCGCCGTGGCCGATGACGCCCCGCACCCCCACACCCTGGAAGAAACCACGGCCGCGCCGGTCGAGAGCTTCCACTGGACCATCCGGGCCGGAGCCGCGGGCCAGTGGCGCACCAGACCGGGACGGTTCACTGACCGGGACGAGGCGCTCGCCCATCTCCGATGCCGCCGGAGCCCATGCTCCCGACTCGGTGACCTACCGGCTGCTGCGCACCACCACCGTGATCACCGAGATCGAGGACGTGTGAGCCACCGGGCCGGCACCGCCCGGCGCTACCGGTCCGGCCCGTGGAACACACAGACCGCGACACCGCCTGCCCAGCCGCCGGGGCGGCCGGGCAGGCTGCCCCACCAGAGCGGCAGGTTTCCCAGGTGACCAGGCCCGGCTGCGCGCTCCGGGCGAACGCGCCTTCGCCGAGCTGAAGTCCTGGCGGGCACTACAGCGAGTCCGCTGCTCAACCCCACGCGTCGGCCGCACCGTCCAAGCCTTACACGTCCTCCTGACCTGCGACTGCACAGGATGAAAGAGGCTCGGTGACGAGAAAGCGCTTGGCCGCCGGGTCAGTGAGAACGGGTGAGGTGGTCTCTTCGTTCGCAGCCGATCGGGTCTTCCACGGCGGAAAGCCCCAGGGAGACTGACCCTATCTGCTGTGGCGGGCGCGCTCAAAGGCCATGGCCGCCTCGTCGGCACGGCCAAGGTTTTCCAGTGCCACTCCTTTGGCGTCCCACAGCCAGGGTTCGCCCGGCCAGCACTCCAGGGCCTCCTCATAGCAGGCCAGCGCATCCTCCAGCCGACCGAGCGCGGTCAGTACCGCGCCCTTGTGACCGCACGCGGTGGCGTCCTCGGGGTCCGCCTCGACGGCACGCTCAATGCTGGCGAGTGCCTCCTCGTGCCGATCCAGCGCGCGCAGCGCGAGGAATCTCCTGGACCAGGCTACCGCCATTCGGGGGTCGAGTTCGGTAGCGCGGTCGTAGCAGGCCAGGGCCTCGTCCATGCGGTCGAGGGCGCGGAGGCTGTCGCCCTTGTTCACCCACGCCACGGCCGACTTCGGGTCAAGCTCGACGGCACGCTGGTAGCAGGCCAGTGCCTCCCCTCCGTCCCCGCCCATCCTGTGGACGATGAGGCCCTTGTACACCCACAAATTCGCCGTCTCGTCCCCCACTCGCATGGCCTGCTCGCAGCAGTCCAACGCCTGCTCGTAGCGTTCGAGGTCAAAGGCGGCTCGCAGGATGTTCCACCACACGTCCGCGTCGTCCGGGTCGATCGCGGCCGCCCGTTCCAGAATCTCGGCGGCTTCGGCCGGACGCGACAGCTCCAGCAGCACGCAGCCCTTGTGGAAGAGGGCGGGATAGTAATGGGGTGCGACGGCCAGGGCCTGGTCCAGATCGGTCAACGCGTCGGCCTCCCGGCCCGTACGCCGACGCAGCACGGCTCGGTTCACCAGGAGACGCTCGTTGTGGGGTGCCAGCTCCAGGGAACGGGCGAATGTCTCCTCCGCCTCCTCAAAGCGTTCCCGGTCCCGGAGCCCGACCGCCTTGTCGCCCCACAGCCGGGGCTCATCCGGCCAGATCCCCAGAGCCTCGTCGTAGCAGGCCATCTCTTCATCGTGGCGGCCCAACTCACCCAGCACGTAACCGATGTCCAGCCATGCGTCGACGTCTGTGGGGTCTAGCTGTCGTCGGCGTTCGTGGCAGGACAGCGCATCCTCCAGGCGGGAGAGCTTGGTCAGGATCCTGCCCTTCTCGGCCCAGATCTCGGAGTTGTCCGGGACCGTTTCGACACCACGTTCGACCCAGGCGAGCGCCTCCTCGTCCCGGTCGAGCGCGCGCAGCGTGAAGGATTTTCCGTGCCAGGCGTCCGCGCAGCCGGAGTCAAGCCCGACGGCTCGGTCGTAGCAAACCAGTGACTCCTCCATGCGGCCGAGCTGACGGAGGGCGTAAGCCTTGTTCACCCACGCCACGGCTGACTCTGGGTCAAGCTCGATGGCACGCTCGTAACAGGCCAGCTCTTCCTCGGCGTCACCGTGGAGCCTGTAGATGATGGCCCCCTTGTACACCCACAGGCTCGCCGTCTCATCCCCCACCCGCATGGTCTGCTCGCAGCATTTCAGGGCGTACTCGTAGCGCTTGAGGTCGTACGCGGCTTGCAGGATGTTCCACCAGACCTCCGCGTCGTCCGGCTTGAGCTCCGCTGCCCGCTGGAGGACGTCGACCGCCTCCGCCGGACGTGACAGCGCCAGCAGTGCGCGGCCCTTCTCAAGGAGGGCCGGGAAGAAACGCGGCGCGACGGCCAGGGTCTGGTCCAAGTCCGCCAGCGCCTCGGTCTCCCGGTTCGTGAGCCTTCGCAGCACGGCCCGGCCGAACAGGATGTTCTCGTCGCGGGGGCGCAGTCCCAGTGCGCGAGCGTACGCCTCCTCCGCCTCCCCGAAACGCTCCCTTCTCCGCAGGATGCTCGCCTTGCTTCCCCAGGCCATACCGTCCGCGGGTTGGAGCTCCAGGGTGCGCTCGATGCAGGCGAGCGCGTCCTCGCTTCGCCCCAGCCAGTCGAGGACCGTCCCCCGACACAGCCAGGCGCTGGGCTCGTCGGGGTTCAGGGCGACCGCGCGGTCGTGGGCGGCCAGCGCCTCGTCGAACCGCCTCATGCTCTCCAGGGCCATGCCGCGCACC
Source organism: Streptomyces rubellus (assembly GCF_036323805.1). Lineage (NCBI taxonomy): Bacteria > Bacillati > Actinomycetota > Actinomycetes > Kitasatosporales > Streptomycetaceae > Streptomyces > Streptomyces rubellus. The sequence continues at coordinate 5,785 of NZ_JAZDCX010000047.1, read as the reverse complement.
TGCCATAGCTTGCTGCGGGTGACGTCGCCGGCCCGGTCTTGCTCCGCCGTCTCCAGCCCGTGCCGTACCGCCTCCAGCGCCTCGCTGTAGCGGCGGAGGTTGTGCAGCGCCAGCGACCTTGACACCCATCCCTCGGCGTCAAGGCAGCGCATTCGGGCGGGGGCCGGGGCCGGTCGGCCGAGCACCTCGTGATACACCCCGTCCAGTTGCTCTCGCACCGTGGTGAAGTCCGGCGGCCGGTCCTCTCGGTCCGGCGCAGTGCACGACATGATCAGCCGGTAGAGTCGGGTGCGGCGGGCACGCCAGCCGACCGCGCGGTGGATGTACCTCTGTGCCTGCCCGTACCCAGCCGGCAGTCCACCCGTGACCATCTGGAAGAGCACCACGCCGAACGCGTAAATGTCGGCGCGGGTGTCCAGCGCTGCTCCGGGGGCGAACTGCTCGGGAGCCATGTAGCGCGGTGTGCCCGCCACCGTGGTGTACTGCGCCTGCGTGGCGGCCGGCAACGCTGCCAGGCCCGGTGGCGCGTCGCCACCGTCATCCCCGAACGCTCGAGCCAGTCCGAAGTCGGTCACCTGCAAGGTGCGGTCCTTCGTCAGCAGGCAGTTCGCCGGTTTCACGTCGCGGTGCACCAAACCCAGTTGATCATGGGCGTGGCACAGTCCGTCGCACAGGTGCCGGGCGAAACGCAGGGCCTGCGCGGGCGGCAGCGCCCCGGCGGCCAGCAGACCGGCCAGGTCGCCGCCCTCGGCATAGTCGGTGACCACGCAGGGCAGGCCCTCGATCCACTCCACATTCTCCGCGAGGGCCACGTGGGGGTGCGGGGGCAGCCGCACCCAGGTCAGCGCCTCGCGCTCGAAGCGGGCCCGGTCCTCGTCGCTCCACAGCAGGCGGGTGTCGAAGGTCTTGAGCACCCGACGCTTGCCGGTGGCGCTGGAGCGGACGACGTAGACGACGCCGAATCCGCCCCGGCGCACGTCCAGCACGGTCCAGTGTCCGACGTGCCGGTGGCTGCCCAGGCGCTGGCCAACCTGGAAGTTACTCCGTAGTCCCTGGCCGGGGCGCAGGCTCTGCAGCCCGTCCGCGGCCGCTGTGCAGGAGGGGTCGACCGCGAGGGCCTGGGAGTAGGCGCGGCGCGCCATCTCGAGTCGGCCGAGGCCACGTAACGCCGCAGCCAACTCGAGATGCGCCTCCGCCGCGTCCGGCCGTAGCGCCACGGCATCCCCCAGCAGCCGGCCGGCCTCCTCGAGCCGCCTGACGGCCAGGGCCGCGCGGCCCAGTGCGAGGCAGTGCTCATAACCGATGTCGGCATCGGCCGTGTCCATGCCCCTCCAGCCCATATCGCATTGCCTGCCCACCAGTTCCCCGCATACAACCCGAAAAGCCTCGCAGTCTCACACAACCATCCGCCAGCACCGTACTCCCTGCCACATGGGCTCGGGACCCGTCCGAGGCATACCTCTGCGATACCTGCTTGATCGTGTAAGCCCGAACCTACGAAGCCTCCGTCCGATGCGCCACGTCACTGTCGCCACCTACGGAAAGTGGCTGTGATTCCTGCCCGTCCGGTCCCCCGACAGCGGCTGGCGTACCGTCAAAGCCGCTGTGGAAGCCGAACGGCTCGGTCCCCGGGGTAAGGCCGCTACCCTTGGCAGTGAGCCCTTTCAGTCCGGGTCCCGTGTGGGTGACGGGCGGGCCGGCCGCAACGCACAGAGCTCCCGCGCCGTTGAGTGAGGTGTTCGACGCCTCAACCCGACTGCCCGGGAGCCCTGTCGGTTCCGTATCCTGCCGCACTCGACCTTCCGCCAACCGCATGGTCAGCGGCAGTTGACCCAGTCGTTGGAGCCGATCGGCGTGGACGGCATGCTGGCCACGGACTCGCCGCGCTTCAGGGTCCCTCCGTTGCCCCGGTAGTTGGTGTTGATGTACACCGTCACGTCGCAGCTGTTGCCGTTGTTGTACATGGACACGACGCCGTTCTTGAAGGCGCCTCCATACTGGAAGAGGTCCGAGTTGTCGTACTGCACCTTCTGCATCGTGCCCTGGTAGTTGGCCCGCGGCCACACGCAGAACCATCCGTCCGGACAGTCGGACTTCGCCTGCACTCCGATCTCGCCGGAGCCGGTGGCCGCCGCTGTTGCCTGCGTCGCTCCCACGATGGAGAGCGCGGCAATCGCGACACCGAGCCTCTTGTGAACCCTCATCAATTCCCCCTGGACAAAGTTTCCATTGTCGGCGTCAAGACTGACCGGGCCCCCGGGAGGGGACAAGGCAGCTCGCACCATGTCGTCGGACTTGCCGACACCAATTCTCTTCGGGCGGCCGGCCAGGGCGTCAGTAGGGATGTCATCGGGCGTGCGCGGCATGCTCAGCAGCTCACGCGCCACTTCAGCCTTGTCTCAGCGGACGCCGGTCCGGCCCCAGCCATGACTGCTGTCAGTTGTTCTCGTCCCAGCAGATGTACACCTGACGCAGATACGGCCACGTCGCGGGGCCAACCTTGCCGTCCACCGCCAGGACCCGCCTGCCGCATAACTCATTGACGCGTGCCTGGAACTTCTTCGCGGCCACCTGCGAGTTACTCCCGAAGATTCCGTCGACGGTGCCCGGACTGTAGCCCTTGTGCTTGAGAATGCACTGGGCCTCCTTGCCTGCCGCAGACACGGACGTCGAGGAAGGCTGGACGGTCTCCCCGCTGTAGTACCCAGCGTAATACTTGCTGTCGTCGGTCCCTTCACTTGTCCACGTGGCGTTGCACGAGTACGCCTGGACGCTTACGTCAGCGGCTGCTGCCGGAATGACCGAGAGGCCTGACAGGGTCAGTGCAGTCGCTCCGACGGCCATGCCGAGCTTCACTCGGAATCGCAAGTTCTACCCCCATCTTGTACGGGATTCGGGGACCTCTTCGTGTGTCCACCCGGCTCGCTTGAATTAGTCGTACTGTGCTCTGGCAGAGTGCCTGATCAGTGTGAAGTTGTTCGGAGCCGAGGCGTACCTGCAACGTTTCAGGTTGCCTCGGCCGGAAGCTCGTGAGCCCGCTTCCAGGGTTCTCGCTCACTCCTCTACAGGTACTTGGCAACAGCCGTCGTGCGTCTGCTTCGGCAGGACGGCCCACTCGCGCGTCAGCAGCTGGTACGCGACGCCGCCGACGGCCAGGGCGGAGGCTTCGACGTGATCGACACGGAGCGGCAGGACTGGGCGCGCGGCTGAGCGAAGCCGAAACCCCTCCGGTGGGGCACGTGTTGGTGTCGAGGGCGCTTTGGGCCCCGCATGGTTCTCAGACCGAGGTTGATCACTGCGAGCGGAGCGATGGCGTTGGAGCTTGCCGTCGGCTTCATGGCCAGCGCAGACGGCAGCCCCTGTCAGAGGGATGAGGGGCAGGTGGACTGGGTGTCGATCCTGATGCCAGTCACCGTGGAGGTGGAGTTGAAGTGGAGGGTTTGGTTGGGCTTCAGGCACGCGTAGTACGTCACGCTGTACTGGTCGACGTAGCGCAGATAGACCCGGTCATCGTTGCGGGTGTTCCTGACCTTGTTGGCACCCCGGCTCTTGGATCCGAGGTCTTGGTAGTAGTTGGTGACGTCCTGGTACGCGGCCGTGGGCGCGCCGTCGTTCCAGTCACTGTCGGTCAGATAGAAGCAGACGCGGGGCCAGCCGCATCCGTTGTAGTCGTAGGCCGAGGCAGCGGGGGCCGAGGCCAGCCCTGCGGTGGCGAGCGCGGCGGCCGCTGTCGCCACGATGGCCATCCGCTTGGTCAGAACGCGCACAACGAATCAGCTCCCCGTTTTTGTCCCGATGGGTACCCGCCGGTCAGACACACCCGACTATCCCCTGGGTACAGATGCTGGGGTACCTACAACTGTTCAGGCAATGCGCACGGTGCGCAGTCGCGGGGCTGCGACTGTTCACGGTGCACGGTCGGCGATGCGGAACGCGTGGACCAGTTCGTGGGTGCCGGGGCCTGGGGTCAGGAGGCTGCGTTTCAGGAGCTGTTCGGCGGTGCGCAGATGGGCGCGAACGGTAGCGCGGCTGATGCCGAGGTTTTGGGCCGTTCGCCGGGCGTCGGTGCCGGCTTCGATCCAGGCTCGCAGGGTCTGGTGCACGGTGCGGTCCGTGCCGGGCTGCAGGGGCTGGAGGAAGGCATGGGCCCAGGTGATGGCGGCTTCGGTGGACAGCAGACTGTCCACCGACGGCGTCGGCACCTGCTCGGCTGCGGCGTTGCCGTCGGGTAGCGGGAGGTCGGTGATCGCCAGGGCCAGGGCGAGTTCGGCGCGGCTGCGGGGGTCCTGCAGGTTGAGGCCGAGGGCGTCTTGGGCACGCCTCAGATGGGCGGTGACGGTGTTGCGGCTGATGTCGAGCAGCCGCGCCACACCGGAGCGGGGAAAGTTCAGGGCAAGGCTGGTGATGTCGAGGGTGAGCCGGGGGGCCGCCCTGATCGGCTCCAGGAAGGCGTGGGCCCAGGCGAGGGCTTGTTGACGGGGGAGCAGTCCGGCCAGCGGTGGCCGGCCGTGGTAGTCGGCGACCCGGTCGGGCGTGTGGCCGGCGACGGCCAGGGCATGGCGGGCTTGATCGTAGGCCTGGGCAGTGGCCGGCAAGGGCACGGGGGCGCTGATGCCCAGTGCGTAGTGCGGGTTGTCTCGCACCAGCGCCCGCAAGGGCGTGGCCAGGCGGTCGTCCACGTAGGTGCCGTCGTGGTCCATGGGCAGGAGACAGATGAGGTGGTGGTCGTAGACAGGGCAGCGCACCATCAGGCCGCGACCGTGATAGCCGGACGCGTCCTGGTAGGCGTCGATGAGCCTGTCGCGGTCTGAGGGCGGGCAGCGCAGCAGGTGGATGCGCAGACGCTCGGCGTCCAGTAACGGTGGAAGGGCGCCGGCCGTCACCCGGCGGGCCAGCGTCACATCTCCCGCCATCAGGGCCATGAAGACCGCCAGGCGCAGCCGCGCTGCCGCCTGCTGACAGCGCAGGGTGAGTTCGTCGACCTGGCTGGCTTGTCGCAACACCTCGACCATGGCGCCGACATGGGATGCCAGCGCCAGCGCCTCGCGTGTCAGCGGTAACCGGCTGCCCACCACCAGCACCGGACGCGGCACGTGCCGTCCCAGCGCCTCACAGCGCACATGGAACACGCCCACCTGCGAGGCCGCAGCGGCCAGCTGTCCGCTTGACAACTGCGTCAGCACCGGCTGGAGACTGGCCAGGATGTCCGGTGTAAGCCGGGTGGTGGACACCTCCACCTCGCCCGCGCGGTCAAGCAGGGCGATCTCCGCTTCGAGCTGCCGCCCCAGCCAGGCAATCAGCGTCTGCGGATCAAGGTCAGCACCCTGGCAGACACGAGGCCTTAGTTGGCGCAGCAGTTCATCGAGTACCTGAGGTGTCGGCACGGCTCTCCTTCGCCAGTTCGTCGGCCGCCTTGCCCGAGTCGGCCAGCGCGCACTCCCGGATCCTGAAGTACCGGCGGATCTCCGCGCGGTACTCCTTGAGTGCCTGGTCGGCCCGCTCACGCAGCGCCCGCTCCTGGGTGAACCCTTCCACTGTCAGGGACGACGAAGGCCTCATCCGCAGGTGGACCACGCCGGTCCGCCCTGATGCTCCCACCGAAGCCCGTCCTAGCCACTCCGGCTCGCCTCCACCGAATGCCCTGGAAGACGAACGCGCGATCACCACTGACGCGTTCTGGCACCGGGCCGTCGCGTTCTGTCCGCCCACGGCATCACGCGTTCCACCGCGTCCTCACCGACAACGGCGCCTGCTACCGCTCCCGGACCTAGGCAGTTTCGTTTGA
>NZ_JAZDCX010000046.1:0-14992 GCF_036323805.1 Streptomyces rubellus | reverse complement strand
CGTTGACCTACCACGCCCCGCAGATCCCGGTCCGCACCACCGCCCCGGGTGCCATCGACACCCCCGCCTACTGGGTGGGGCAGATACGCGAGCCGGTCCGCTTCGCCGACGCGGTGCGTCAGGCCCATGACGCCGGTGTCGGCGTGTTCCTCGAACTCGGCCCGGACGGTGTGCTCTCCGCCCTCGTCCCGCACCTCATCGAGGACGTGACCGCCGTCCCCGCCCTGCGCTCCGGCCACGACGAGCACGCCACACTGCTGCGTGCCCTCGCGTGTGTCCACGCGCGCGGTGCGGATCTCGACCGGTCCGCCGTGTTCGCGCGCGGTGGTGGCCGGCGTATCGCGCTGCCCCTGTATGCCTTCGCCGCCGACCACTACTGGCCCTCCGGTGTCTCCTGGGCGGGCGATGTCGCGTCCGCCGGCCTCGGCGTCACCGATCACCCGCTGCTGGGCGCGGGTGTCGCGCTCGCGGAGGACGACGGATACCTCTTCACCGCCCGGATCTCGACGGCTGCCCAGCCGTGGCTGGCGCAGCACCGGGTGCACGGCCGGACCGTGGTGCCCGGCACGGCGTTCGTGGACCTCGCGGTGCGAGCCGGTGAGCAAGCGCAGACCGAGCAGCTGGACGAGCTGGTCCTGGAAGCGCCGCTGATCGTGCCCGAGGACGGCGCCGTGCAGGTGCAGCTGGCCGTGGGCGCGGCCGATGACGAGGGCAGGCGAACCCTCACCGTGCACTCCCGGCGCGAGGACGGGGGCACGTTCGACGGCTGGCCGGACCGTCCTTGGACCCGGAACGCCACCGGCGTCCTCGCCCCCCGGCCCCAGACCGTCACCGAGGACCCCGAACTCGTCGGCGTATGGCCACCCCAGGACGCCACACCCACCGACCCGGCCGGGCTCTACGAGCGGCTCGCGGCCGCCGGATTGGAGTACGGCGAGCTGTTCCGTGGCGTATCCGCCGCGTGGACGCGTGGCGCAGACGTCTTCGCCGAACTCACTCTGCCGGAGAGCGCCACCACCGGCTTCGGACTGCACCCGGCCCTGCTCGACGCCGCGCTCCAGTCGGCCGCCGTACAGGGGGACGGCACCGAGACGGGCCTGCCCTTCTTCTGGTCCGGGGTGACGCTCTGGGCATCCGGGGCGACCCTCCTGCGCGCCCGGGTCTCGCCCGCGGACGACGGTGACGGTCTCCGTGTGCGGGCAGTCGACCCGGCCGGCAGCCCGGTCGTCACCGTGGAGCGTGTCGTCACTCGGCCCGCACCGGCCTTCACAGACGAGGCGCGACAGCCCGACGACCTCTACCGGCTGGAGTGGACCCCGGTCCCGGCAGCCGGACCCGGGCCCGGCGAGTTCGCGCAGTTCGGGGGCGGCGAGCCGCTCGTCGGCCGGGCGGGCACGCTCAACGACCTCGCCGACAGCGGCCGGATCCCCACCCATCTGGTGCTGTCCGCCTGCCCGGACGCGCACGCCCCCACCGACGCACAGGCTGTGCTCGCTCGCACCACCGAGGTGCTCGGACAGCTGCGGTCCTGGCTCGGCGACGAGCGGTACGCGGGCAGCAGCCTGATCGTTGCCACCCGTGGCGCAGTGCAGGCGGACCCCGCCGACACCGTGCCCGATGTGGCGGGGGCCGCCGTATGGGGCCTGGTGCGCTCGGCGCAGTCCGAGCACCCCGGCCGGATCGTCCTGGTCGATCTGGACACGCCAGCCGACGACGCCGCCCGGGCGCTCGCCCTGTGCGTCATGTCCGGTGACCCACAGACCGCCGTACGCGGGGACACCGTGCTCGCGGCACGGCTGACGGCGGCGGACCGCGGCCTCGTACCACCCCCTGGCGGGGCGTGGCGGGTGGGAGTGTCGGAGCGCGGCGCGGTGGAGAACGTGGCGTTGCTCGCGGCGCCGGACGCGGTGGGGGAGCTGCAGCCGGGTCAGGTCCGGGTGGCGGTGCGCGCGGCGGGGGTGAACTTCCGCGACGTGCTGAACGTGCTGGGGATGTACCCGGGTGAGGTGCTGGTGGGAGGCGAAGCCGCCGGCGTGGTGGTGGAGGTCGGCCCCGGGGTGTCCCGCTGTGCGGTGGGGGACCGGGTGATGGGGTTCTTCGACGGCGCGATGGGTCCGCTGGCGGTGACCGATGAGCGGCTGGTGGCTCAGGTGCCGCACGGGTGGAGCTTCGCGCAGGCGGCGGCGGTGCCGATCGCCTTCGTGACGGCGTACTACGGGTTGGTGGATCTGGCGGGGCTGTCGGCCGGCGAGTCGGTGCTGGTGCACGCGGCGGCTGGTGGCGTCGGGATGGCGGCGGTGCAGTTGGCGCGCCATCTGGGCGCGGAGGTGTACGGGACGGCGTCGCCGGCGAAGTGGGGAGCCACGGGGCTGGACGCGGAGCATCTCGCGTCGTCGCGGGATGTGGGGTTTGAGGGGGCGTTCAGGCAGCGGACCGCTGGGCGCGGGGTGGATGTGGTGCTCAACGCGTTGGCCGGTGAGTTCGTGGATGCCTCGGCGCGGCTGTTGGTGCCGGGGGGACGGTTCGTGGAGATGGGCAAGGCGGACGTACGGGAGGCAGACGCGTTCGCCGGGCGTGGTTACCGGGCGTTTGACCTGCAGGAGGCGGGACCGGAGCGGATCGGGGAGATCCTGGCCGAGGTCCTGGGGCTGTTCGCGGCGGGAACGCTGGTGCTGCCGCCGGTGCGGGTCTTCGACGTGCGGCGGGCACCGGAGGCGTTTCGTTTCGTGAGTCAGGCCCGGCACGTGGGCAAGGTCGTGCTGTCGGTGCCGGGTGCGTGGAACGCGGAGGGAACGGTGCTGGTGACCGGTGGTACGGGGGCGCTCGGCGCCCTCACCGCCCGGCACCTGGTCACCGAACACGGCGTGCGCCACCTGCTGTTGGTCGGACGACGGGGAGCACAAGCCGACGGCGCTGCCGAACTGAGCGCCGAACTGACCGCCTTGGGAGCCGGGGTCACCGTCGCAGCCTGTGACGTCACCGACACCACGGCACTGAAAGCCCTGCTCGCCGAAGTCCCGGAGCAGCATCCGCTCACCGCCGTGGTGCACGCGGCCGGCATCCTCGACGACGGCCTGGTCGAGTCGCTCACGGAGGACCGGCTCGAGGCCGTCCTCGCGCCCAAGACCGCGGCCGCCGCCCTGCACGAGGCGACGGCCGGCGCCGACCTGGCCGCGTTCGTCATGTACTCCTCGATGTCCGGGACCTTCGGCAGCCCCGGGCAGGGCAACTACGCGGCGGCCAACGCCTACCTGGACGCCCTCGCCCGTTACCGGCACGCCCGCGGACTGCCCGCGCTGTCCCTCGCCTGGGGCCCCTGGGCCGGCGCCGGTGGCATGGCCGACGCGCTCACCGAGTCCGAGGCGGCCCGCATCGGCCGCTCCGGATTCCCCCCGCTGAGCCCCGAGCGCGGCCTCGGACTGCTGGAGACCGCCCTGGCACTGCCCGACCCGGCGCTGCTGCCCACCGTGCTGGACACCGCCCGGCTCGCCGCCTCCCCGGCGACGCTGTCCCCGCTGCTGCACGGACTGGTCCGACCCGCACGGCGGGTCGCCGACCGTTCCGTCGCCCCGGGCGGCCTCGCCGAGCGGCTGCGCCGGCTGCCCGCAGAGGACAGGGTCCGCACCGCGCTCGAACTGATCCGCGGCCAGGTCGCGTCGGTACTCGGCTTCGCCTCGCCGGACGCGGTGGACCCGACGCGGCCGTTCAAGGACCTCGGCTTCGACTCGCTGACCTCGGTGGAGCTGCGCAACCGTATCGGCCAGACGGCCGGCCGCAGGCTGCCCGCGACCCTCGTCTTCGACCACCCGACCCCCGAGGCACTCGCCACCCATCTCGTCACGGAGGTCCTCGGCGACCTCGCCGCGCCCGCACTCGCCAAGCCCGCCACCACCCGCGCGGAGACCGCCGGCGACCCCATCGCGATCGTCGGCATGGCCTGCCGCTTCCCCGGCGGGGCCGACACCCCCGAGGCGTTGTGGCGGCTCGTCGCCGACGAGACCGACGCCGTCGGCGACTTCCCCACCGACCGGGCCTGGGACCTCGCACACATCTACGGCGAGACCGGGGAGCCCGACGACCGGCGTACCTTCGAGGGCGGCTTCCTCTACGGCGCCGGCGGATTCGACCCGGCGTTCTTCGGCATCTCGCCCCGTGAGGCGCTGGCGATGGACCCGCAGCAGCGGCTGCTGCTGGAGACCTCCTGGGAGGCCTTCGAGCGGGCCGGCGTCGATCCGGCGGAGCTGCGCGCCAGTTCCACCGGCGTGTACGTCGGCACCGCCACCTCCGGATACGGCCTCGGCCGGTTCGACGTGCCCGACGGCTCCCGCCCACACGTCCTCACCGGCACCGCGACGAGCGTCATCTCCGGCCGGCTGGCCTACACGTTCGGGCTCGAAGGGCCGGCGGTGACCGTGGACACCGCGTGTTCGTCGTCGCTGGTGGCGCTGCACCTGGCCATCGGGGCACTGCGGCGCGGAGAGTGTGCGATGGCGCTGGCCGGCGGTGCCACCATCATGTCGGTACCGGGCATCTTCACCGACGCCGCGCAGGGCGGCGCGCTCGCGCCCGGCGGCCGTTGCCGGGCCTTCTCCTCCGACGCCGAAGGCACCGGCTGGGGCGAGGGCGTCGGGATGCTCCTGGTCGAGCGGCTCTCCGACGCGCGCCGCAACGGGCACCCGGTCCTGGCCGTGGTGCGCGGCAGCGCGGTCAACCAGGACGGCGCGTCCAACGGCCTCACCGCCCCCCACGGCCCCGCCCAGCAGCGGGTCATCCGGGCGGCGCTCGCCGACGCGGGCCTGGACACCGCCGACGTGGACGCGGTCGAGGCGCACGGCACCGGCACGGAACTCGGCGACCCCATCGAGGTCCAGGCCCTGATAGCCACGTACGGGCGCGGGCGCGACGAGGAACAGCCGCTGTGGCTGGGATCGCTGAAGTCCAACATCGGGCACACCCAGTCGGCCGCCGGCGTCGCCGGGATCATCAAGATGGTGATGGCCCTGCGCCACGGCGTGCTGCCGCGCTCCCTGCACATCACCGAGCCCACCCGGCACGTGGACTGGGACGGCAGCGGGGTCCGGCTGCTGACCAGGCAGGTGGGGTGGGCGGATGCGGGGCGTCCGCGCCGGGCCGCCGTCTCGTCGTTCGGCATGAGCGGGACCAACGCCCACACCATCCTCGAGCAGGCCCTCCCGGAGCCGGCCCCGGACGCGTCCGGGACCGACGCGGGCTCGGAGGTCGAACTGCCCTGGCTGCTCTCCGCCCGTACCCCCACAGCCCTGCGCGCCCAGGCGCGGCGGCTCGCCGACCGCCTCGACGCCGGCCCCGCGCTCGCCGGCCACGACGTGGCCCACTCCCTGGCCGCCACCCGCTCCCGTTTCGAGCACCGCGCCGTCCTCCTCGGCCCCGACCACCACGCGCAGCTGACCGCGTTCGCCGAGGGCGCCCCCACGCCGGGACTGGTGACGGGGACAGCGGGGCGGACCGGCCGGGTGGTGTTCGTGCTTCCCGGCCAGGGCTCGCAGTGGCCCGGCATGGCCGACCGGCTGCTGGAGGAGTCCGCGACCTTCCGGAACACGCTGCGGACCTGTGCGCAGGCACTGGAGGAGCATCTCGACTGGTCGGTCGAGGACACACTGCGCGGCCTGTCCGGGGCCGGGAACATGGAACGGGCCGAGGTCATCCAGCCCGTGCTGTTCGCGACGATGGTGGCCCTCACCGGGCTCTGGCGCGAGCACGGCGTCGAGCCGGAGGCGGTGATCGGCCACTCGCAGGGTGAGATCGCCGCCGCCCACCTCGCCGGCGCGCTGTCCTTGGAGGACGCCGCGCGGGTCGTCACCCACCGCAGCCGCCTGCTGTCCCGGGTGGTCGGCCAGGGGGCGGTGGCCTCGGTCTCGCTGCCCGCGCAGGAGGCGCTGGCGCGGCTGGAACGCTGGGGCGACGCGCTCAACATCGCCGCCGTCAACGGGGTGTCGTCCGTCTCCGTCGCGGGCGACGAGGCACCGCTGGACGAGTTCCTCGCCGAGCTGGAGGCCGAGGGCATACGGTGCCGCAAGCTCCGGATCAAGGGCGCGGCGCACTCGGCCGTCGTCGAGCCGCTGCGCGAGGAGGCGCTCGCGGTGCTGGCGCCCGTACGGCCCCGTGCCTCCCGCATCCCCTTCTACTCCACGGTCACCGGCGGACTGCTCGACACCACCGAGCTGGACGCGGAGTACTGGTACCGCAACATGCGGCAGACCGTGCAGTTCGCCCCGGCCACTCGCGCACTGCTCGCCGACGGATTCGGCGTCTTCATCGAGTGCAGCCCCCACCCGGCACTCGCCGGAGCCGTACAGGAGACCGCGGAGGACGCCGGCGCGTCCGACCCCGTGCTGCTGGCCTCGCTGCGCCGTGAGGAGGGCGGGCTCAAACGGTTCTCCGTCTCGCTCGCCGAAGCGTTCGTCCGGGGCGTCGACCCCTCCTGGGCCTCCCGTGGCAGCGCCGTCGACCTGCCCACCTACCCCTTCCAACGGGACCGCTACTGGTGGGAGCCCCTCCCGGAGGAGACAGCCGGTCCCGCCCAGGGCGGTACGGCCGAGGAAAGCCGCTTCTGGGCAGCGGTGGAGGGCGGCGACGCCGAAACGCTCGCCGAGTCCCTGGGCACCGACGCCCTCGCCCCCGCACTGCCCGCGCTCGCGGCGTGGCGGCAGCGCTCCCACGACCGGTCCACAGTGGACGGCTGGCGCTACCGGGTGGAGTGGAAACACACGCCCCTCATCGGGCCCGGCCGGCCCGCGCTGACCGGCACCTGGGCGATCGTCGCCCGGGAGGAGCAGGAGGAACTGGCCGGCCGGCTCGCCGCGCTGGTGAACCAGGCCGGCGGCAAGGCCCACGTGACCGCCGAACCGCCCGAGGAACCGTCCGGGCAACAGCCGCTGTCCGGGGTGATCTCGCTGCTCGCCCTCGACTCCCGCCCGCACCCCGTCCACACGGGCGTCAGCGTCGGAGCCGCGAGGAACCTCGCCCTGCTGCGCACCGTGACCGCCCGCCCGACCCCGCTCCCGCTCTACCTCGTCACCAGCGGCGCCGTCTCCGTCGGCCGCACGGACCCGGTACGGGACATCGCGCAGGCCGCCACCTGGGGGCTGGGCCTGGTGTCCGGTCTGGAGCGGCCCGACTGCTGGGGCGGCCTCATCGACCTGCCGGAGCAGCCGGACGACCGGGTCCTGAACAAGTTGCTGCGGCTGCTCGCGCAGCAGCCCGAGGACTTCGGGGACTCCGGCACGGAGGACCAGTTGGCGCTCCGTCCCGCCGGAGTCTTCGTACGCCGCATGGTCCGGGCCCCGCAGAGCACACCGGTCCGGTCCTGGCAGCCTGGTTCCACCGTGCTGATCACCGGCGGTACCGGCGGCATCGGACGCCACCTCGCCCACCACATGGCCGCCCGGGGCGCACGCAAGCTCGTCCTCACCGGTCGCCGTGGCCCGGACACCCCCGGCGCCCGGGAGCTGGCCGCCGAACTCACCGCACGAGGCGTCGAGACGATCGTCGCCGCATGCGACGTCACCGATGGGAACCAGATCGCCGCGCTGCTCGCCGAGCACCCCGCCGAAGCGGTGATCCACGCCGCCGGTGTGGCGCAGGCGACCGCGCTCGCCGACTGCGAGGAGACCGAACTCGCCGCGGTGACCGCAGCCAAGACCGAGGGCGCCCGGCACCTGGACGAACTGGCCGGTGACGTCGGCACGTTCGTGCTCTTCTCCTCCGGCGCGGGCGTCTGGGGCGGCGCGGGCCAGGCCGCCTACGCGGCGGGCAACGCCGTACTCGACGCGTTGGCCCAGGACCGCCGATCCCGGGGTCTGGCAGCCACCGCCGTTGCCTGGGGCGGCTGGGCCGAGGGCGGCATGGCCGACGACGGGCAGGCCGCCGCGGAACTCGGCCGGCGCGGGCTGCACGCGATGGATCCGCGCCTCGCCCTCGAAGCGCTCGACCAGGCGCTGGACGCCGACGAGACCTGCCTGACCGTCGCCGACATCGACTGGGCACGCTTCGCACCCGGCTACACGGCAGCCCGCGCCCGTCCGCTGATCATGGACATCCCCGAGGCCCAGGCCGCGCTCGCGACGCCCGACACCCCGGCCGACCGCCCCGACGAGGCCGACGAACTGTATGACCAGCTGGTCGAGTTGACCGGACCGCAGCGGACCCAGCACCTGCTCGATCTCGTACGGGAGCACGCCGCCGCCGCGCTCGGCTACGCCGACTCCACCGCGATCGAGGCCGGCCGCGCCTTCCGGGACCTGGGCTTCGACTCACTGATGGCTGTCGACGTGCGTAACCGCCTGCAGGCTGCCACGGGCCGCAAGCTGCCGCCGACCCTGGTGTTCGACCACCCCACCCCCGCCGGCCTGGCGGACCACCTGCTCGTCGAGGTGCTCGGCGAGCAGGACCCGGCCGAGGACACCGCGGCCCGGGCCTTCGGCGCCGAGGACGAGCCGCTGGCCGTGATCGGCATGAGCTGCCGGTACGCCGGCGGCGTGGACTCGCCCGAGGACCTGTGGCGGCTCGTGCTGGAGGGCACCGACGCAATGGGGCCCTTCCCGCAGGACCGCGGCTGGGACGTGGACAACCTCTACGACCCCGACCCCGACCACCCCGGCACCTCCTACGTCAAGGAGGGCGGGTTCCTCGCGGACGCCTCCCACTTCGACGCGTCCCTCTTCGGCATCAGCCCCCGCGAGGCGGTGGCCACCGACCCGCAGCAGCGGCTGCTGCTGGAGGCGACCTGGGAGGCAATGGAACGGGCCACGATCGACCCGTCGTCCCTGCGGGGCAGCCAGACGGGCGTCTTCGTCGGCACCTCGTTCGTCGGCTACGGCATCGGGGCCCAGCAGCCGGGCAACGAGGCCGAAGGCTTCTTCCTCGCCGGCACCGGTACCGCCGCCGCGTCCGGCCGCATCTCCTACACCTTCGGCCTCGAAGGGCCCGCCGCCACCGTCGACACGGCCTGCTCGTCCTCCGCCGTGGCCGTCCACCTGGCCTGCCAGGCGCTGCGGAACAACGAATGCGACATGGCGGTCGCGGGCGGCGCCGCCGTCCTGGCCACCCCTGCCTCCTTCACGGAGTTCAGCCGCCAGCGCGGCCTCGCCGCCGACGGCCGGTGCAAGCCGTTCGCCGCGGCGGCCGACGGCACCGGCTGGGGCGAGGGGGTCGGCATGATCCTGGTGGAGCGACTCTCGGACGCGCTGCGCAAGGGACACCCGGTCCTCGCGCTGATCCGCGGCACCGCCGTCAACCAGGACGGCGCCTCCAACGGCCTGACCGCCCCCAGCGGCCGCGCCCAGCAGCAAGTCATCCGCCAGGCGCTGGCCAACTCCCGTCTGGAAGCCGCCGACATCGACACCGTCGAGGCGCACGGCACGGGTACCACCCTCGGTGACCCCATCGAGGCCCAGTCGATCCTGGCGACGTACGGCCAGAACCGCGCCGAGGACCGGCCGCTGTGGCTCGGCTCGGTGAAGTCCAACATCGGTCACACCCAGTCGGCGGCCGGCGTCGGGGGCATCATCAAGACGGTCATGGCGCTGCGCGAGGGGGTCCTGCCCAGGACCCTGCACATCGACGCACCGACCCCGCACGTCGATTGGTCAACGGGCGCGGTCAAGCTGCTGACGGAGACCACCCCCTGGCCCGACACCGACGGGCGCCCCCGGCGGGCCGGCGTGTCCTCCTTCGGCGGCAGCGGCACCAACGCCCACCTGGTGCTGGAGCAGTACGTGCAACAGCCCGCGCCCGTCCAGGACCCCGAACGTGCCCCCGGGGCCGACCGGACCCCTGAGTCCGACCGGGCTCCCGAGTTCGACGGCGTGGTGGCACCCTGGATGCTGTCCGCCCGCAGCGTGCAAGCGCTGCGGGGCCAGGCCCTGCGGCTCCTCGAACACCTGGACGCCGCACCCGCCGCCCACCCCGCCGACCTCGCCCACTCGCTGACCGCCACCCGTGCCCTGCTCGGACACCGCGCCGCCGTGGTCGCCGCCGACGACGCCGACCGCCGGGCCGCGCTCCTCGCCCTCGCCCGCGGCGAGGCCGCACCGCACCTGGTCCAGGGCGTCGAGCGACCCGGAAAGGTCGCCTTCGTCTTCCCCGGACAGGGCGGCCAGTGGGAGGGCATGGCCGTCGAACTGATGGCGACTTCCGAAGTCTTCGCCGCCGAGCTGTACGCGTGCGGCGAGGAGTTCGCCCACCACCTGGACTGGTCGCTGATCGACGTGCTGCGCGGCGCCGAGGGCGCCCCGCCACTGGGCCGGGTCGATGTGGCACCGGTCGTGCTGTTCGCTGTGACCGCGGCGCTCGTCGCACTCTGGCGGGCCCACGGCGTCGAACCCGACATGGTCCTCGGCCACTCGCAGGGCGAGATCGCCGCCGCCTACGTCTCCGGTGCGCTCTCGCGCGCCGAGGCGGCCCGGGTCGTCGCCCTGCGCGGCAAGGTGCTTCTTCCGCTGGCCGGCATCGGCGGCATGGCGTCCGTGGCCCTGTCGGCCGAGAGGACCCGCGAGCTGTTGAAGCCGTGGGACACGCGGCTCTCCTTGGCCGGGATCAACAGTCCCGCGCGGACCGTCGTCGCCGGGGAACGCGAGGCACTGGGCGACTTCCTCGCCGCATGCGAGGAGGACGGCGTCCGCGCGAAACGCATCCGGGTGGACTTCTCCTCCCACTGCACCCAGGTGGAGCCGGCGGCCCGGGAGCTGGCGGAACTGCTCACCGACCTCAGCCCCAGGACGGGCAGCATCCCGTTCCACTCCACGGTCACCGGAGAGCGGACGGACGGCGAACTCCTCGACGCCGCCTACTGGGAGCAGAACCTCTCCACACCCGTCGACCTGGACCGGGGCGTGCGGGGGCTGGTGGAGCAGGGTGCCCGGTTCCTGGTGGAGATCGGTCCGCACCCGGTCCTCGCGCCCTCGCTCGGCGAGATTCTCGACGACATCCCCGACCTCACCCCGGGAGAGGTCACCGTGCTCGGTACGCTCCGCCGCGACCACGGCGGCATGGAACGCTTCCTCCTCTCCGTCGCCGAACTCCACACCCACGGGGGCGCGGCCGATCTCACCACGCCCCTCGCCGGGCTGCCGGTGCGGACCGTTCCGCTGCCGGTGTACGCATTCCAGCGAGAGCGGTACTGGCTCGACACCGCGTTGCCGGGCGTCGGCGACCTCGGCGCGGCAGGCCTGAGCAGCACCGGGCACCCGCTGTTGACCGCCACGCTGACGCTCGCCGACGGCGCGAGCACCGTGTTCACCGGGCGGCTGTCCTTGCGCACCCACCCCTGGTTGGCCGACCACGCCGTTCTCGGCACCGTCCTGCTGCCGGGCACCGCCTTCGTGGAGATGGCCCTGCACGCCGGCACACAGGTACAGGCCCCGGTACTGGAGGAACTCGCCCTGGGCGCACCACTGGTGCTGGGCGAGAACCACGCCGTGGAGGTGCAGCTCACGGTCAGCGCTCCCGGCGAAACAGGCCGCCGAGAGGTGTCCGTCCACGCACGCGACGCCGACCTCCAGGACGCCCCGTGGGTCCGGCACGCCACCGGCACCCTCGCGCCCGCCGCCGTCGCATCCGCCGCCCACTCGTTCACCGCCTGGCCACCGCCGGGCGCCGAACCAGTCGAAGTCACCGGCTTCTACGAGGCCATCGCCGACGCCGGCTACAGCTACGGCCCCGCCTTCCGGGCGCTCACCGGAGCCTGGCACCGCGGTGACGAACTCTTCGCCGAGGTGCGTCTGTCCGACGAGGTGTCCGACAAGGGCTTCCTCCTGCACCCGGCGCTGTTCGACGCGGCTCTGCACGGCATCGGCCTGCTGCGCCGCCTGCGCGACGGCGCCGAGACCGACGCCGGCCGTACCGCTGACCTCCCCTTCATGTGGCGGGAGGTGACACTGCCCGCCACCGGCGCCGTGACACTCCGCGTACGGCTCACCGAGTCCGAAGACGGCGTCGGCCTCGAACTCTTCGACGACACCGGAACCCCGGTCGGCGGGGTGAGAGCCCTGGTGGCACGGCCGGCGGGCGCCGAACTGACGGCTGTCCGCCATGGTCTGGCCGACACGCTCCTGCACGTGGACTGGGGGACCGAGGTACCGCTCCCCGCCGCCGCTTCCGGCCGGCTCGCGCTGCTCGGGGACGACACCTGGCTGGACGGGGCGTTCGGGGACACGAAGCCCGAGGAGGCCGACATCGTCCTCGCGCCGTTCGTCGACCCCGCCACCGGACCCGACACGGCTGGCGCCGTGGAGGAGGCCGTCACCCGGGCTCTCGGCCTGATCCGTGACCGGGTCGCCGACGAACAGCACACCGGACAGCCCCTGGTACTGGTCACCCGAGGCGCGGTCGCCACAGGCGACGACGACCTGACGGACCCGGTCAACGCGCCCGTGCGCGGCCTGATGCGCTCCGGGCAGGCCGAGCACCCCGGCCAGTTCCTGCTGGTCGACCTCGACCCGGCGACCGAGCCGGACCCCGCGCTACTGCACCGGGCCGTCGCCGCCGCACTGGAAGCGGGGGAGACCGAGGTCGCCGTACGCGGCGGGCTGGTCCTCGCGCCCCGACTGGTCCGGATGCCCGTACCCGAAGGACGCACCGACGAACCGGAACCGGCGCCGCGCACCGGCCTGGAGACGGCCGACGGCACAGTACTCGTCACCGGCGCCACCGGCACCCTCGGCAGTGCCCTCGCCCAGCACCTGGTGCGACACCACGGGGTGCGGCACCTGCTGCTGATCAGCCGCAGCGGCCCGGCCGCTCCCGGCGCCGACGAACTGGTCGCCGAACTGGCCGACCTCGGAGCCCAGGCAACCGTGGCCGCCTGCGACGTCGCCGACCGCGAGGCACTGGCCGACACCCTGGCCCGGATCCCCGCGCAGCACCCGCTGACCGCGGTGGTGCACACCGCCGCCGTCCTGGACGACGGCGTACTCACCCACATGACGGATCAGAGCGTCGCGCGGGTACTCGGGCCCAAGGTACGAGGGGCGGTCAACCTGCACGAGCTGACCCAGGACGCGGAACTCACGGCGTTCGCGCTGTTCTCCTCCGCGGCCGGTGTGCTCGGCGGAGCAGGGCAGGCCAACTACGCGGCGGCCAACGTGTTCCTGGACGCCTTCGCCGCGCACCGCCGCCGACTGGGGCTGCCCGCGGTGTCGCTGGCCTGGGGCCCATGGGCCGAACGCACCGGACTGACCGGGACACTCACCGAGGCCGACGTGCGCCGGGTGGCGCGCTCCGGCATGAGCACGCTCACCACGGAGGACGGCATGGCCGCCTTCTCGGCAGCCTGTGCCGCCGACCGGCCGCTGGTGGTGCCGATGGCGTTCCGGCCGGCGGCCCTGCGGGGGCGCGACCTGGTGCCCCCGCTGTTCAGGACGCTGGTTCCCCGCCAGAAGCAGCGGACGGAGGCCGGCTCGGGAGACCCCGTGGCCTTGCGGGCTGCGCTCTCCGGAGTACCCGAGGCCGACCAGCGGCGCGTCGTGCTCGACCTGGTCCGCGGCCAGGTGGCCGCCACCCTCGGCTTCACCACCACCGGGGAAATCGACGTCGAGCGGGGCTTCCTGGAACTCGGCCTGGACTCCCTGACCGGGGTCGAACTGCGCAACCGGCTGGCCGCCTCCACCGGGCTGCGACTGCCCGCCACGCTGGTGTTCGACCACCCCAACTGCACCGAACTCGCCCGCTATCTCCGCGGCGAACTGGCTCCCGAACCGGTACGGGAGGTCGACAGACTGCTGGCCGAACTGGCCCGCCTGGAAGTCGACTTGGCGCGGGTGGACGGCGACGAGGAGGGCCGGGCCCGGGTGGCGGCCCGGCTGCGGGCCCTGGCCGACCGATGCAAGGGCGAGCAGACCAGGCGGGAAGAGAACCTGGACTCCGCCTCGATCGAGGAGGTCTTCGACCTGCTCGACACCGAGTTCGACATGCCGTGAGAGGACGCGAACAGCAGATCATGAGCGACACGGACCCGGACCAGCAGGAGAAACTGCTCGCCTACCTGAAGCGAGCCACGACGCAACTGCGCGACGCCAACCGCCGCGTACGCGAACTGGAGGACCAGTCGCGCGAACCGATCGCGGTGATCGGCATGGCCTGCCGGTACCCCGGCGGCGTCCGCTCTCCGGAAGACCTGTGGAACCTGGTCGAATCCGGCACCGACGCGCTCGGTCCGCTGCCCACGGACCGGGGCTGGGACCCGGCACGGACGTCAGCCGCGCCACGCGGCGGATTCGTCCACGACGTCGGCGACTTCGACGCCGGGCTGTTCGGCATCAGCCCGAGGGAAGCCGCCGCCATCGATCCGCAGCAGCGGCAGCTCCTCGAAGCGTCCTGGGAGGCGTTCGAGCGGGCAGGCATCGACGTACGCACCCTGCGCGGTGGACGCACCGGCGTCTTCGCCGGCGTGATGTACCACGACTATCCGTCGGTGGTCGATCCCGAAGCGCTCGACGGCTACCTGGGCACCGCCAACGCCGGCAGCGTCCTCTCCGGCCGCATCGCCTACACCTTCGGGCTGCAGGGGCCGGCGGTCACCGTGGACACGGCCTGCTCATCGTCCCTGGTGGCGCTGCACCTCGCCGCGCAGGCGCTGCGCGGCGGCGAGTGCGAACTCGCCCTGGTCGGTGGGGTCACGATCATGTCCGGGCCGATGATGTTCGCGGGATTCGGCTTGGAAGAGGGCAGTGCCGCCGACGGTCGCTGCAAGGCGTTCGCCGCCGCCGCCGACGGCACCGGCTGGGGCGAGGGCGTCGGTGTGCTCCTGGTGGAGCGGCTGTCGGACGCGCGGCGCAACGGGCACCGGGTGCTGGCGGTGGTGCGCGGCAGCGCGGTCAACTCCGACGGCGCCTCAAGCGGCCTCGCCGCCCCCAACGGACCCGCCCAACAGCGGGTCATCCGCCAGGCTCTGGCGAGCGCGGCACTCGTACCGGCCGAGGTCGACGCGGTCGAGGCACATGGCACCGGTACGACC
>NZ_JAZDCX010000045.1:0-17391 GCF_036323805.1 Streptomyces rubellus | reverse complement strand
GGCCTTCTGCCGGATCAGTTCGTCCAGGCGCTCCGCGACCCGCCCGCCGAGGACCGGACGGCGGTACTTCGGGCACCACACCACGTGGAGCCCGAGGTCGTACACGCCACCGGAGAACCGGCGAACCTTCCTGGTCACGGTCATGCATCGATTATACATGCGACGTGTGTCTAGTGGATCGGGTACGCCGTGGCCGAGGTGAACAGTGCGGATCCGTGCACACCGCTGAGGTCAGAGCGGGCCAGAGAAACAATTCCCCCACCGGCTGAAGCCGGTGGTCCCCTTACTAGGAGGATTGATGGGTGAGCCCGGTACCGAGGCGGCCACCGGGCCGGACGGAGGAACCCTTCCGGCGCCCCCCGCACGGGAGACCGTGCGGGCACGTCTGTCGGTCTGCCTGGTCTTCCTCATCATGGGCGCGACGATGGGCGGCTGGTCGGCGCGCATTCCCGAGGTGCGCCGCGAGGTCGGGCTGGGGGAGACGGCCTGGGGGCTGGCCACCACCGCCTCGGTCGCCGGGGACTTCGTCGCGCTGGCCGTCATCACCGTGCTGATCGGACGGGTGAGCCTGCGCCGGCTGAGTCTGGCGGGCGCGGTCCTGATCCTGCTGAACGCGCCCCTGATGGGCTCGGCCTCGGCCACGGCCGTGCTCCTGGCGGCCCTGGCCACCTGGGGCTTCGCCGCGAACCTGCTGTCCACGCCGATGAACGCCCAGGCGGCCGAGGTCGAACGCCGCTACGGACGGCCGCTGCTGTCCACCTTCCACGCCTGCTTCGCCTTCGGCATGCTCGGCGGCGGTGCGCTGGGCACGCTCGCCGCGGCGGCGGGCGTACCGCCGGGCACCCAGATGGCCGCCGTGAGCCTGCTGCTGGGCAGCCTGCTGGCGGTGTCGGGCCGCTGGCTGCCGGAGGAGACCGGGGGCGAGGAGGACACCGATGACACCGGCCGGCCGCGGCGGGAACAGGGGGAGGAAAGGCTGGCGGCCCGGCTGCGGCGCCGGCTCACCCCGCAGCTCGCCCTGCTGGCCGCCATCGCGTTCCTGGACTCCTTCGCCGAGGGCGCGGCGGGCCAGTGGAGCGCCATCTACGCCGCCGACTTCCTGGGGACCGGGGAGGCCGTCGCCGCCGCGATCTACACCGGCCTCACCGCCACCGCGGCCTTCACCCGGCTGGTGGGCGACCGGCTGACGGGGCGGCTGGGCCACCGGCTGCTGCTGCGGGTGTCGCTGCTGACCGCCGCCGCCGGGATGGGCGCCGCGCTGGTGTGGCCGCACCCGGCGGTGGCCCTGGCCGGTTTCGCCGTCTTCGGGGTGGGCACCGCCTGCGTCCTGCCGACCGTCTTCGCGCTGGCGGGCAGGCAGCCCGGCCTCTCGGCCGGGGAGGGGGTGTCCGTGGCGGTCATCGGCCAGTGGCCGGGGCTGCTGCTGGCGGGCCCGCTCGTCGGCCTGCTCGCCGGGGTGTGGGATCTGCGGATCGCCCTGCTGTCCCTGGTCGCCGCGGCGCTGGCGGCGGCCCTGCTGGCGGGCCGGGTCGTGGAGTAGGCCGGCGGGCGACTCACGGAACCGGGGCGCGGAACGTCCTGCGGTACGCGACCGGACTCGTCCCCAGCCGGCGGTGGAAGTGCGCCCGCATCGACACGGCCGTACCGAAGCCGCACCGGCGGGCGACGTGCTCGACGGGCAGGTCGGTGGTCTCCAGCAGCTCACGGGCCCGCTCCACCCTGGCCCACAGCAGCCACCGCAGCGGGGTCGTCCCGGTCTGCGCCCGGAAGTGGCGGTTGAGGCTCCGTACGCTCAGCCCGGCGCGGCCGGCGATGTCGGCGAGGGTCAGCGTGCGGTGCAGGTTGCGGTGCAGCCACTCCAGGGTGGCCTGCAGTCCGGCCGGCCCGGCCGCGGCACCGGGCGCGGGATGGGAGACGAACTGCGCCTGCCCCCCTTCGCGCCGCAGCGGCACGACGAGGGCGCGGGCGGCGCGGGCCGCCACGGCGGCGCCGTGGTCCCGGCTGACCAGGTGCAGGCACAGGTCCAGCCCGGCGGCCACCCCGGCGGAGGTGAGCACCCGGCCGTTGTCCACGAACAGCACGGCCGGCCGGACCCGCACCTCGGGATACGCCTGCGCCAGCCGGTCCGCCGCCAGCCAGTGCGTGGTGGCCTCGGCCCCGTCCAGCAGTCCCGCCTCGGCCAGCAGGAAGGCGCCCGTGCAGATGGAGGCCACCCGGCGCCCGGCGGCCGCGGCCTTCCGCAGCAGGGCCACCACCTCCGGCTCCGGGACGGCGTCCGGCCCGGCGACACCGGGCACCACCACCGTGTCCGCGTCCAGCACCGCCGCCAGCGGGTGAGTCGGGGTCAGCTCGAAGCAGGGCATGCCCATGGCCGTGGTGGTGACCGGCGCGTCGGCGCAGACCCGCACCTCGTAGGGCGCCGAACCGTCGGGCAGCCGGACCGAGGCGAAGACCTGGCAGACCGTCGTGAGATCGAAGCCGACCGCCCCCCCCCGCAGCGCCGGCACGGCCACCACGTGCATGGCCAGAAACTAGCGCAGCCGGTCATCGGGACGGCTGTTTCCGGCCTGCGAGGGCTGCCACGCTGGCCGCATCCGCGCGGCGGAGAGCCATCGGATCGGTCGGAGCGACCAAGGAATCTCCGGGCCTGCCCGGAGGACGAGCGGAGGGCACATGGAACGCAGGAACGTTCTTCTCGGCGCGGCCGCGCTGGGCACCGGCGCGCCGGCCGGGCAACTGGCCGGAGCGGGCACCGCGGCGGCCGCGCCGCGCACCGGGCCGCTGCGGGTCCACGTCGTGGTGTTCGACGGGGCGGACGAACTGGACTTCATCGCGCCCCACGAGGTCTTCTCCCTGGCCCGGACGCACAGCGAGCACGGGGTGGAGGTCTCCTACGTCACCACGGGCCGGCCCCGGCTGGTGAGGGCGGCGCACGGCACCGGGATCGAAGTGGGGCGCACCTGGGCGCCGCGTTCCGCCGACGTGATCGTCGTGCCCGGCGGGGACACCATGCGCCGCGGCGGTCCCGGGATCTGGGCCGAGATCGACGGCGGCGTCCTGCCCCGCGTCCTGGCCGCCGCGCCGCGCCGCGGGCTGACGATCGCCTCGGTGTGCACGGGCGCGATCCTCCTGGCGGAGGCCGGGCTCGTCCGGGGCCGCCCCTGCACCACGCACCACCGGGCGCGGGCCGAACTGGAGGCCCGGGGCGGGGTGTTCAAGAACGCCCGGGTGGTCGACGACGGTGACGTGGTCACCGCCGGGGGCATCACCTCGGGACTGGACCTGGCCCTGTGGCTGGTGAAGCGGGAGGCCGGGCCGGACGCCGCGACCGAGGTGGAGACCATGCTGGAGTACCAGGCCCGCGGCACCGTCTGGAGCCGCTGACCCGGCCCGGCCCGGCCCGGCCCGCCCGCTCCGCCGCCGTCGGCGGCCGGCACTGCCGGCGCGGAGGAGCCGGCGGTCGGCCCGCCGGCCGGTAGTACGGGGCGGCGGACCGCCGTGTTCAGCCGGGTCCGGAGGAGGCGCGGCCGGGGGCGGTCAGCGCACCGGCCGCCGTGCGACCAGCAGCACGTAGCCGATCTCCGGCAGTTCCCCGAAGCGCGGCAGGGCGTCGGCCGAGCCGACGATGTCGCCCTCTGCCTTCCCGCCGGCCCCGCCGTCCGGGCCGTCCCCGCCGTGCGCCCCGGCCTCGCCCAGGGCCGCGGCGAACTCCCGGTAGGTGCGCCGCACGTGCTCGCCGATGTCCGAGAACTCCAGCAGCTCCAGCCCCGCCCGCCGTACGGCCTCCCGGTACTCCCCGGGGCCCGGCAGCCAGGGGGCCTGGAAGGCCAGGCACATGCGGTCGACGAACTCCTTGACCTCCCCGGTCACCGGCCGCCGCAGCAGGACGTCGGCGACGACCAGCCGCCCGCCCGGCCGCAGTGTCCGGGCGACCCGGGACAGGGCGCCGGCCCGGTCGGACATGTGCATCAGGGACTCGATCGCCCAGGCACCGTCGAAGGACCCGTCCGCGAAGGGCAGTTCCATGACGTCCGCGTGAGCGAAGGCGACCCGGTCCGCCAGCCCGCACTCCCCGGCTTGCGCCCGGGCCGCCTCGACCTCCTCCCGGCTGACGGAGATCCCCTCGACGAGGACCCCCCGTGCGGCGGCGACGCGCAGGGCGGGGCGGCCGGTTCCGCAGCCCACGTCCAGCAGACGCTCGCCGGGGGAGGTGGCGAGCCGGTCCGCCACCAGGTCGGTGAGCCGGTCCGTGGCCTCGGTCAGGGAGCTGCGGTCGGTGTCGTCCTCCCAGTAGCCGGAGTGGATGTTGCCGTTCGCCGCGCTGTCGACGACGCCGGTGCTCCGGTCGTACAGCCGGCCGACGTCGGCCGGTGTCGGTGTGGGTGCGGACGGGACGGCGGTACCGGTGTGGTCGGTCATGGGACTCCTCGTTGCTTCGGCACCGGCCCGGCGGCCGGGGGCAGCCGTGGAAAGGGAGAGAAGGGGGAGGGGCAGGGGAGGGGAGGGGGAGCGCGGAGCCGGTCAGGAGACGAACAGACCCGCCCGCGTCATCTCCCCGAGCGAGCGGTCGAAGGCGGCGACGACCTGCTCGACGTCCTCGTCCGTGTGCACCGCGGAGATCAGGAAGGCGTGCAGTTCCGGCAGGTAGACGCCGTGGGTGCGCATCCAGTGGGCAAGGGCGGCGGTCGCCCGGAAGTCCACCCCGTGCAGGCTGTCGCGGAAGTACGTGAGCCTCTTGTGCGTGAAGGCCAGGGAGAACACCGAGTGGGCGGCCTTCAGCCGCATGGGTGCCCCGTGGTCGGCCGCGACGGAGCGCAGCCCGTCCGCCAGCGCCGCGGTGCGCCGTTCCAGCCCGGCGTACAGGTCCGGGTTCCGCCGCAGATGGTCCAGCACGGCGAGTCCGACGCGGCAACTGAGGTGGTTGCCGCTCATGGTGCCGCCCAGGAAGGCGCGTTCCTCGGCGTCGCGGAACGGGTCGCCGGTGGACCGGCCGTACTCGACCAGCTCCGCGGTGCCGACGACCGCCCCGCACGGCAGCCCACCACCGATGATCTTGCCCAGTACGGTCAGGTCCGGGGCGATGCCCGTCAGGGTCTGCACACCCCCGTACGCGACGCGGAAGCCGGTGACCACCTCGTCGAAGACCAGGGGCAGGTCCAGTTCGGTGCACAGTTCGCGCAGGGCCGCCAGATACTCCCGGTCGATGCCGCCCGCCGTGGTCGGCATCGGCTCCACCAGGACTCCGGCCACCTCGCCGGCGCGGCGGCGCAGGACCTCCAGGCTGCGCGGATGACCGAACTGCAGGACCAGCGTGTCGCGCACCACCGTCCCGGCCGTCCCCGGGGAACCGGCGATCGGTTCGGGGGCGTGCCTCGGCCCCGCCACCCGGAACCAGGAGCTGACCATCGCCTGGTCGGAGAAGCCGTGGAAGTGGCCCTCGAACTTCGCGATCAGCCGTGCTCCGGGGCGGCGCACCCGGCACAGCCGGACGGCCTGCAGCGCCGCCTCGGTACCGGAGTTGGCGAACACCGCGCGCTCCGCCGCGGGGAAGGCGCCGACCAGCAGCTCGGCCAGCTCCACCTCGGCCTCGTGGCCCAGGGCGTTGATGTTGCAGGTCGCCGCGGCCTCGTGGAGGGCCTTCTGCACGACGGGGTGCCCGCGGCCCAGGATGAGGGGACCGCCCCCGCCGCCCAGGTCGATGTAGCCGTTCCCGTCGACGTCGGTCAGCCGGGAGCCGTGGCCCTCGGCGACGAACAGGGGGTAGGCACTGGGGAAGAAGTACCGGTCCAGATGGGTCGGGGCGACCAGGGAGCGCGCGGCCCGCTCGCGCAGGGCCAGTGAGGCGGGCGTGGTCCTGCTGAAGTGCGCGTCGAACCGCTCCTTCAGCTCGCCCTCGACGAACGGCGAGTAGCGGTCGGCGAACCGGCGGGTGTTCTCCCAGATGTCCAGCTCCGGATCGATCTGGGCCATGTAGCCCTCGCAGGACAGCATCGCCAGCTCCCCCTTGGTGTAGGCGGGGGTGTAGGAGGCGCCGTGGCGCCGCAGGACCTCGTTGACGTCCCGGAAGAAGGCCGCCCCCGACCACTGGTCGGACACCGTCTTGAAGTGGTGGGTGAAGACCTCCTCCAGCTCGCGGACGTAACCGGGGTCGGCCAGCAGGCGGGCGCGCGAGGAGCCGCGGGGGGCGTCGACGAAGTACTCGGTGAACCGCCGGACCGCCAGGTTCCACCGGTGCCCGGTGGCCGCGCTGTTGAACGAGGCCAGACCCCACTTCTCGGCCTCGGTGTAGTAGGCGGTGATGCCGAAGTCGATCAGTACGAAGCGGCCGTCCCGGGTGAGCAGCACGTTCCCCGGGTGCATGTCGCCGTGGCAGACGCCGTCGAGGTAGAGCATCGTCAGCAGGATCTCCTGCAGCCGCCGGGCGAGGTCCTTGCGGGGCAGGTCCACCGAGTCGTACTCGGTTCCCTTCAGGCCCTCCACGAACTCCATGACCAGCACCCGGTCGTCGCTCAGTTCGGGGAAGGGACGCGGTACCACCACGAAGGGATGGCCCGCGAAGTTCTCCGCGACCGCGGTCATGTTGGCCAGCTCCCCCGCCATGCTGAGCTGTTCGCGGAGCAGCCGGGCGATCTCCGCGATCCGCTCGGGCAGCCGCGTGCCGCGCAGCGGCGGCAGCAGCAGGTGCGCGGTGCCCACCAGGGCGGTCAGCAGGAACAGGTTCACCCGCAGGGAGGTGCGGACGCCGCGCCTGACCACCTTCACCGCCACCCGGGTGCCGTCGGGCAGGACCGCGCAGTGCACCTGGGCTATGGAGGCGCTCGCCAGGGGAGTGGTGTCGAAGGAGGCGAACACCTCCTCCAGCGGCCTGCCGTACCGCCGCTCCAGCAGCCGTACGACACTCCTGCCGGACATCGTCCGCCCGCTGTCCTGCAGGACGCGCAGCTCCGCCACGGCGCCGGCGGGGAGGAGGTCGGATCGGGTGGAGAGGATCTGTCCGAACTTCGTCCACATCGGGCCCATGAGGACGCACAGCCGTCTGAGCAGGCGGCCGAGGCGGCGGCCCCGCTCCTGCTCCTGCTCCCGGTCCCGGACAGCGGTGCCCGGCGGGGCGGAGGGCTCCTTGTGGAGCGGTCCCGCAGTCATCGCCCGCCGCCTTCCGGTACCGCCGCACCCGCCGCGGACCGGGGCCGGACCTCCAGATGGACGCCGCCGCCGGGCTGCAGCGTGGTCAGGGGCCGGGGCAGCACCGGTGGCTGCCCCGGCGGGATCGTGAAGCGGTAGCGCTGGGCGATGGTCATCAGCACGAGCTGGAGCTCCACCAGGGCGAAGTGCTGTCCGATGCAGATGCGCTCGCCCGCCCCGAAGGGCAGGTACGCGTGGCGGTGCCGCCCGTCGGACCGCTCCGGGGTGAAGCGGTCGGGGTCGAAGCGGTCGGGATCCTCCCAGTAGCCGGGGTGGCGGTGCAGGAGGTAGGTGTTGAGGTAGATGTTGGCCCCGGCCGGGATGCGGTAGCCGCCGACGGAGTCCTCCTCGCGGGCCCGGCGCATGAACTGCCAGGCGGGCGAGTACATCCGCAGGACCTCGTCGACGACGCGGCGGGCGTAGGGCGTGCGCCGCAGGTCCTCGAAGCCCGGCGGCCGTCCGCCCAGCACCCGGTCCAGCTCCTCGTGCAGCCGGGACTCGACGTCCGGGCGGGCGGCCAGCACCTGGAAGGTCCACGCCATCGCGTTGGTGGTGGTCTCGTAGGCGCCCACGACGATGTTGAGCACCTCGTGGTGGAGCTGGCGCAGGTCCATCCCCCGGCCGTCCTCCTCGTCGACGGCGTTCATGAGGATGCCCAGCAGGTCCGTGCCGCCGCGCTCGTTCTCGGGGTTCTCGGCGCTGTCGGCGATGAACGAGGAGACGCACGCGTCCATGCGCCGGATCGCGCGGCGCAACCGCAGATGGGACGGGGTGGGCACGGACAGCGGCGGGAAGGGGAACCGGAAGAAGCGCCCCAGGATGTCGTTGGCCTCGGTGAACGCCTCGGCGAACCGCCGCGCGGTCTCGCCGACCTGGGCGCTGAACAGGGTCCGGGTGGTGATGCGCAGGGTGAGTTCGCCGAACTCCCGGCTCAGATCGGCCACTTCGCCGGAGCGGTAGGCGTCGCGCCAGCCGTCCAGCATCCGGGCGGTCTCGTCGGTCATGCCCTCGGCGAACCGGGCCGCCACCGCGGGCCGGAAGGCCGGCTGCATCATGCGGCGCTGCCGCCGGTACGGCTCACCGCCGGGGTTGGGGATCAGGCCGTTGCGGAGCACGGGACGGACCATCTTGTACATCAGCACTTCTTTGTCGTACTTGTGCCGCTGCCCCACCAGCACCTGGTGGATGTGGTCGGGGTTGTTCAGGACGATCACCGGCATCCCGAAGAGCCGGAAGCCGAAGACGTCGCCGTGCTCGGCGGCGGCCTCCCGCAGGAAGCGCAGCTGGTCGCTGCGGAAGCTGACCCGGCCGGATTCCCCCCGCCGGCCGGACCGTACCGACGGCACTCTCCTCGGCGTCCCGGATCCGTGCGCCTGCCGCGGGGCCGATGGTGCGGGCATGGCACTCACCTCTCCTGTCGTCTCGCGTGGTCTCGCGTCGTCTTGCGGTCGGCACCCCCCGGCGGCCCCGCCCCTCGCCGGGCGGGGCCGCCGGGGAGCGGACAGCCGGGCGCTATGCCGGGCAGCGGGAGAGGAAGCCGGTGAGCTCCCTCAGATCGGCCAGACCGCGGGCGGGCAGCCGCAGCGCGTCCAGGTTCTCCCAGGCGCGGGCGTGCCACCGCCGGGCCGCGTCCAGGGCCCAGTCGCGCCCTCCCGCCTCCTCCACCAGGTCCGCGGCCAGCCGCGCATCCTCCTCGGACAGCAGGCCGGGACGTGCGTAGAGGCCGGCCAGCCGGCGGGCCGGGGCGGTGCCCGAGGCCAGTGCGGCGACCACGGGCGCGGTCATCTTGCGCGCCCGCAGGTCGGCGAGGACCGGCTTGCCGGTGTCGGCCGGCAGGCCCCAGATGCCGAGGAGGTCGTCCTGGATCTGGAAGGCGAGTCCCAGCTGGGAGCCGAACCGCTCGAAGGCCTCCTGCCGGTCGGCCGGTCCGGGCACGAGCGCGGCCCCCACCCGGCACGCCCACCCCATGAGGGCGCCCGTCTTGGCCTCCAGCGTCCGCAGGCACGCGTCGGTGCCGATCGCCCCGCGGCCGGCGGCGGTCAGGTCGTCGCTCTGTCCCAGGCACAGCAGCCGCAGTGTCCGGGCCAGGTCCGCGGCGGCGGCCGCCGACTGCGGGGCGGGGAGCGTCCCGAGGACCTCGAAGGCCAGACCGAGCAGACCGTCCCCGGCCAGCACGGTCAGCGGGACACCGAACCGCACCCAGGCGGTCGGGCGGTGGCGCCGGGTGCGGTCGCCGTCCATCACGTCGTCGTGCAGCAGGGTGAAGTTGTGGACCAGCTCGACGGCGACGGCGCCGGGCAGCGCCGCCTCGGGCCGCGCGCCGAGGGCGGCGGCGGTGGCCAGCGACAGGGCGGGACGCACCAGCTTCCCGGCGCAGCTTCCGGTGGGCACGCCCGCGGCGTCGCACAGGCCCATCTGGTATCCGCACAGCACGGACATCTCCGGCCCCAGCACGGCGATGCGGTCCAGCAGGGCGGGGGCGACCAGTTCCCGCGCGCGGGTGATCGCGCGCGGGACCGCTCCGTCACCGCCGCCGTCACCGCCGGTTCCTGTGCCGCTGCGGGCGCGGGTGGCGCCGGTGAACTCGGTGGTGTCCGTCACGGCAGCACCTCCCCGCCGTCCGCCGGTGCCAGCGTCGCCTCCAGATAGGCCGGATCGCCGTCGTGCTCGCGCTCCAGATAGCGCCGGGTCCGCATCGACCAGTCGAGATTGCCGCGCATCCACGACTCCATGCCCGCGGTGTACTCGGCCAGGGCCGCGCGGTGCCCGGGGAAGCGGTCGAACAGCTCCTCCCGCAGGCACAGATAGCGCCGGGTCTCCTCGCCGATGGCGGCGGCGGTGTGGTCCAGTGCCTCCCGGGGGGTCAGCCCCCGGGCGTGCTCCACGACGCGCACCAGGTTGTGGTACTCGCCCAGCGCGGTCTCCTTGCCCAGGGAGTACCAGTCGTTGGTCCACACGACCACGTCGCTGGCGGCCCGCAGGGCGGCCTGGAACGGCCCGCTCGCATGGACGGACTCGGGCAGGTCGTTCTCCGCGACGATGTCGATGAGGTCCATGCACACGTAGATGGCCCCGGTGTGCCGCCGCTGCTCGATGTACTCGGCCTCGCCGGGGACGACGCCCGCGACCCGGTTGGCCGCCTCCCAGCAGGCGGCGTCCAGACAGGCGGTGAGGTGGCCGGTGAAGCGCCGCCGCCAGGCCGGGCCGGCATGCGGTGCGGTGCGGTGCCACAGGTCCCGCAGCGCCCACACCAGTGGCGGCTGCCCGCCCCGCTCGCCGGCCGGTCCGTCCCCGTCCAGCACGCCCAGCAGCACGTCCATCGACCGGCGCGCGCTGTCCAGGTCACGGCCCACCCGGCCGTCGTCGAGCTGGTCGTCGACGAGGAAGAGCCAGCCGAACCAGTCGGCGATCAGTTCCAGGCGTTTCCGGTCGGCGGCCGGATAGGTCAGGGCCGCGAAACGGCCGAACCCGGCGCGGGCGAACCGTTCGCGGGCCACGGCCGTGCCGACCACCTGGAACCGCCGCACCCAGTCGTCGAGGTGGGCCTCGGCGCGGTCGGCGTGCGGACTGATCCGGGAGGGGAAGGGGCAGTGGATCGCGGGCCGCCCGCCGGGGCCGCCCGGCCGGGGGACCAGCGGGGTCCCGGTCTCGGGAGTGGTGTTCACCGCGGCCGCACCTCCAGGTGGACGCCGCCCTCGGGATGGAGGGTGATCAGGGGCAGCGGCCGTACCGGGGGCCGCCCGGCAGGCAGCCGGAACCGGTAGCGCCGCGCGACGGTGATCAGGACCAGATGGAGCTCGGTGAGCGCGAAGTGCTGGCCGACGCATATCCGTTCACCGCCGCCGAAGGGCATGTACGCGTGGCGGTGCCGGCCCTTGGAGCGCTCCGGGGTGAAGCGGTCGGGGTCGAAGGACTCCGGGTCGTCCCACAGGTCCGGGTGCCGGTGCAGCAGATAGCTGTTCAGGTAGATGTTCGACCGGGCGGGGACGCGGTGGCCGCCGATCGTGTCCTCCTCCCGCGCGCGTCTCATGAACTGCCACGCCGGTGAGTACAGCCGCAGCGTCTCGTCCACGACGGAGCGGGCGTAGGGGGTGTCGGCCATGTCCTCGAAGGTGGCCGTCCGCCCGCCGAGCACGCCGTCGATCTCCTCGTGCAGCCGCCGCTCCACCTCCGGGTGGGCGGCCAGCAGGTAGAAGATCCAGGCCAGGGCGTTGGTGGTGGTCTCGTAGGCGCCGATGACCAGGTTCAGCACCTCGTGGTGGAGCTGTTCCGCCGCCATCGAGGTGCCGTCCTTCTCGTCGACGGCGTTCATCAGGAGGGTGAGGAGGTCCACCTCCTCACCCGGCTCACCCGGCCCGGCGGCGCGCTCCCGGATGAAGGACGAGACGAAGCCGTCCATCCGGGAGATGGCCCGGCGCAGTCTCAGATGGGAGGGGGTGGGGACGGACAGCGGAGGGAAGGGGAAGGTGAAGAACCGGCCCAGCAGTGCGTTGGCCTCGGTGAACGCCGCGGCGAACTCCCGTGCGGCGGAACCCACCTGCGCGCTGAACAGCGAGCGGTTGACGATCCGCAGGGCCAGTTCGCCGAACTCCCCGTGCACGTCCACCACCTCGCCGGGCCGTAACCCCCGGTCCCAGCGGTCCAGCATCCCGGCGGTCTCCTCGGTCATGTTCCGGGCGAACTTCGCGACGACGGCCGGCCGCATGGTGGGCTGGATCAGTCTGCGCTGGCGCTGCCAGTGCTCACCGCCCGGGCTGCCGATCAGGCCGTCGCGCAGGACGGGCCGTACGAGCCGGTACAGCAGGGCGTCCTTGTCGTAGTTGGCCCTTGCCCCCACCAGCACCCGGTAGATGTGGTCGGGGTGGTTGAGCATGATCATGGGGATTCCGTAGACGCGGAACCTGAAGATGTCGCCCTGGGTCCGTGCCGCCCACCGCAGGAACCCCAACTGGTCCCGGCGGAAGCTGACTCCCTCCCTGAGCCGCTGGGGGAGCCGGATGGCGGGCACCTCGGTTGCCGGGGCCGGTGGTCCACCGTTCCTGTCCTGTGACAGGTCCAACGTCATGCAGTCCTCCACTGTGCGAGCCGTGCTGAACAGAGCGTGCGGGCCGTGCTGAACAGGGTCGAACAGTCGTGCTGCGAGACGGCCGGACCGCGGAGGCCGCGGTGCCGGAGGGGCGGATCGGTGTGCGGAACACCGGACGACCGGCTCGTCCCACCCGGGGAACGGCGGAGAGCGGTAGACGGTTCAATCACCTCCGCCGCATCCGTACCGCCCGTCGGCGGGGGGCGGTCCACCGGGGTGGCGGGAGGACGTGCGAGACCGGGCGCCACGGGCCGGTACGGATGCGGCGGAGGAGGGGGCGGCGGACCGGAAAGGGGGGCGCGGCCGGGCTCTTCCGGCCGGGGGCCACGGCTCACCGGGCGGGGAGGCGGCTGAAGAAGGCCCGACGCGGACTGTCCCGCGGGGCCGAGGGCTTACTGATCGTTTCAGAATGAGGTTCGCAGACGGTGGAGGTAGATGAGGCCGCAGGCCGGCCGGCGTCTGGGCTTGCGAATCTGCTGCCTCGCATCCCGGCGCTTCGCCGGGCTCACGATCCAGGTGTTTCGAACATCCCCGCAGCACGCGCCGCATCTGCCCGTGGCGCGGCTGGTCGGTTCCGATCGCGCATCCGAAGGCTGATCAGCGCGGTGACGGCGAAGACGGCGGCCTCGTAGATCATGGCGTGCCGAAACGCGGCGTCCGGGCCGGCGGCGGGTGCGAAGTAGACGAGCCCCGCCGCAGCCACCCCGATCGACCCGCCCAGCTGCTGAGCCGTGGGCAACAGCCCGGACACAGAACCGGCCGCGGAGCCGGCCACCCTCGCCAGCACCAAAGCGAACACCGAAGCGGTGAACGAGCCGAAGGCGGCGCCGCCGAGAGCCAGGACCGGCAACGCCGCCCAGCGTCCGGCCGCCGTGCCGATGAGCGGCGCGAGAGCCAGGGCCGTCCCCGCCAATACCAGCGCCGAGACCGTGAGCACGGCTGACCCGTGTCGGCGGGCCAGCGCGGGTGCGCCACGGCTGCCCAGCACGGCCGCGGCCGCGAAGGGAGCCGACGTCAGCGCGGCCGTGAGGGCGTGATACCCGATGGCCGACTGTAGATGCAGGAACAGCAGATACGTGAAGGACGGCACCCCGGAGTTGAACACGAACACCAGCAGCACCCCCGCACGCGCCCTTCGGTCGCGGAACAGCGACGGATGCACCAGGGGATCCGGCCGGTGCGGGAGAGTCAGCGCGAAGCAGCCGAGAACGGCCACGGACACGGCCAGCGTGGCCCATGTCCACCAGGGCCAGCTGGCTTCCCCTCCCAGCGCGAGCGGCAGCACCAGCGCGCCGAAGCCCACGGTGGTCAGCAACACGCCCACCCCGTCCACGCGCTGCCCGGCCGCGCCTCGCGTGCGAGGCAGTACGGTCGCGCCCGTGAGCGAGACGAGTGCCACCGGCACCGTGACCAGGAACACCGAGCGCCATCCGAGACCGAAGAGGTCGGCGCCGACGAGAAGTCCGCCAATCAGCGGCCCGGCCAGCGACGCCACTCCCATCGTGGCACCGAACAGGCCGAGAGCCCGTGGGCGCCGGGCAGCGGGGACGACGACCTGGATGATCGACAGAACCTGCGGGGCGACCAAGCCGCTGCCCGCGCCCTGGACCAGCCGGGCCGCGATGAGGAACGTGGCATCGGGAGCACACGCGGCCGCTACTGAACCGGCCATGAAGATGACGGTGCCCAGCACGAACAGCCGGTGGTAGCCGTACCGGTCGCCGAGGCGCGCGGCCGTGATGAGCAAGCAGGCGTAGGTCAGGGTGTACCCGGCCAGGATCAGCTGCACGGCACCTGAGCCGGCACCCAGGTCGGTCCGGATCGCCGGGGCGGCGATCTGCGCGACGGTGACGTTGAGCAACTGCACGAATGTCGCGCTCAGCACGACCGGCAGTACGAGCCGCCCGCCGCCACCGGCCACGAGCCGTCCCCCGCTCAGGGACGGGGAACCCTTCACGGGCCGATGCCGGCTCACGAGGCGAGGGCCGCGGCGAGTTCGCCCGGTCGGGCTGCGAACGGGCTGTGGCTGCCGGGCAGGGTATGCACGGTGAACGGGTTACCGGGGAAGGCCCAGTCGGCTTCCGTGATCATGAGGTCCTGTGCGGCCGGTGCCAGCGCCCGGTCCTCGGCGCAGCGCAGGAAAGTTCGTGGAATCCGTCCCCACCGTGCTGCGGTCAGGGTGACTGGAGTCGTCGGGATCGCCAGGGGCAGGTCAGGGGTCAGCGCGGACCGCCACCGGTCAAAGCGGTCCAGGGGGGTGTCGTGGTAGTGAGTTTCCCGCAGTTCGTCGAGGTAGGCGGGATCCGATGAGAGCGGATTGATCCGTACGGCGCCCAGGGCCTCGGGGTCGCCGAGGTTCAGGTTCTGGCCCAGCGCGGTGGCGTTCTCGGCTGAGCCCAGATAGTCGAAGAACCGCGGCCGCCCGCCCGGGACGAACGCGGACAGGTAGACGATCCGGTCCACCAGCTCCGGCGCCCGCTCCGCGGCCAGGGACGCGGGACCGCCGCCCGCGCTGTGCGCGACGAGCACGACAGTGCGATGGTGACGCACCTGGTGCAGGACGCTCAGTACTGCCTCGGCGCAGTCGTCCATCGTCAGGGTGGCGAGCTGTGACTTCTCGGTCATCAGGCCCGGCTGGCCGGGCAGCAGGTATCCGGTGGGCAGGGGTGCATCGAAGCCGTGCCCCGGCATGTCGACGGCCACGCTCGCAGCGCCCAGTCCGGCCAGCGCGCGCTGCGTCGCTGCCCACTGTCCGGAGCTGTGCCAGGCGCCGTGCACGAAAACGAAGACGGTGTCGGTCAGAGATACGTACTTCATGGCTCCATTCCAGACAGGAACCACAGCGCCATCCATTCATAGATTTGGTAAGTGGCATGGCAATATCTTGGAGGTATCGCCCGCGGCCGACGGGTTCGATGGGACGAAGGGCGGGTCATGGAAGCGCGACACCTGCGGTACGCGGTTGCTCTCGCCGAGCACGAACACTTCGGCCGGGCGGCCGGCGAGCTGGGCATTGCGCAGCCGCCGCTGTCCAAGCAGATCGCCGACCTGGAGCGCGAGGTCGGGGCCCGGCTGTTTGACCGCACACGTCAGGGGGTGTTCCCGACCGCTGCCGGTGAGGCGTTCCTCGCGCGGGCACGCCGGGCGCTCGACGAGATCGCGGCGGCCACGGCCGACGCAGGCCGGGCCGCGCGCGGCGAGACGGGACGTCTGCGCCTCGGCTTCATCGCCTCGGCACTGCTCGACCCGCTGCCGGGCGTCCTGAGCCGGTTCGGCCGTGAACGGCCCGACGTGAGACTGGAACTGCACGAGATGGCGACCAGCCGCAGCAGCTCAGCTCTCGTCGCAGGGGAGCTGGACGTGGCCCTCACCCTCGGCCCGCCACGGGGTGCCGGAGCCGAGCATCTCGTGTCCGTCCCGGTCGGACGCGACCACGTGATCGCTGTGGTAAGTACGGTGCACCCGTACGCAGGTCAACAGTCGGTAAGTGCCGACCAGTTGCGGCGACAGGCGCTGATCGTGTCGCCCGGCGAGGACGAGCCCGCTGTAGTCGCCGGACTGCGCACCCTGCTGGGTACGGACTCATCGGCTCTCGGTGGCGCGACCGTCGCGAGGGACGTGCACACGATCATCGGCCTCGCCGCCTCGGGTGTGGGCGTCGGCCTGGGACCGTCCCGCATGAAGGCGGTCCCGCGTCCGGGAGTGCGGTTCTGTGAAGTGACCCCGCGCACGCCCCTGCCCGATCTCGTCCTGTCCTTCGCGGCCCGCGATCACTCCCCGGTGCTGCGCGCCTTCCTCGACACCATCCGGAAGAACTGCCCCGACGTCGGTGCCGCACTCAACGACCGGCTCCGGCCCCACACTTGATTCGAGCCGGTCATCCCTTCGCATGCGCGTGTCCGGCCTTCCGGCACGGGTCGGCCTCGGCGTGAGGCGCACGGCGTACACGAGCGAGTCTCAGAACGTTGCGTCGGCCCGCACGCCCGGCACCGGCGCCCCTGGCCGCAGTCACCGAAGAGGCTGAGCGCAGACCTGACGGGGCATCCAGGCGTCGGGGCTTGCGCCGGGGGCGTCCGCGAAGTCCCCGGATCGGTGTGACCGCGTCCAGCAGTGGCAGGAGTTGGGCGCTGTCGCGGCGGTTGTTGCCGGTGAGCGTGACGGCGAGCGGTGTGCCGTGGCGGTCGACGGCGTAGTTCACCCAGCATGCGACACCGGTCCGCAGCACGTGGCCCTTTAATGATCATGACAGAATGAAGTGCGTAGGCGGCGGAGGCATATGAGGCTGCAGGCCAGTTCGAGCAGGCCCTGATGGAGGTCGGCGCGTCGTTCGTAGCGGATCCGGAGTCGTTTGAACTGATGCAGCCAGGCGAAGGACCGTTCCACCACCCAACGGACTTTGCCGAGCCCTGAGCCGTGGGCGACACCACGTCGGGCGATCATGGGCTTGATGCCACGCTTCCACAGCAGGCGGCGATACTTGTCGAAGTCGTAGCCCCGGTCGGCATACAGGTACCGCGGCTTGCGGCGGGGCCGTCCTCGCAGCCCCCTGATCGGCGGAACCGCGTCGAGCAGCGGCAGCAGCTGGGTGACATCGTGCCGGTTGCCGCCGGTGAGCGTGACGGCGAGCGGGGTTCCGTGCCGGTCGACTATCAAGTGGTGCTTGGAACCGGGACGGGCGCGGTCGACTGGCGAGGGGCCGACGTGATCCCCCCTTTCAGGGCCTGGACATGCGAGCCGTCAACAGCGCAGTGCTCAAGATCCAACAGGCCGGCGCGGCGCAGCTCGGTCAGCAGGACTGCGTGCAGGCGCGGCCAGACGCCGGCCTCGGTCCAGTCCCGCAGCCGACGCCAGGCCGTCACCCCGGAGCAGCCCACGGTCTCCGCGGGGACATCACGCCAGGCGACACCGGTCCGCAGTACGTACATGACGCCGGCGAGTGCGGCCCGGTTGGGAACACGCAGCCGTCCAGGGTGACGGCGGCGCCGCTCGGGAGCGGGCGGCAACAACGGCGCCACTCGCTCCCACAGGTCATCAGGAACAAGATCAGCAGGCACCCCGGCCACTCTGCCGATCAAGATCGCCAAGCGCAAGACCACAGCTCAACTCATTCTGAAACGATCAGT
>NZ_JAZDCX010000044.1:0-19182 GCF_036323805.1 Streptomyces rubellus | reverse complement strand
CACCACGGCACCGGCATCCGCCGCCGTCCACGAGACGGCTCCCCGGCTGCCGGGGAGCACCCAGTCACTGCCGCTCGTACCGCTGACCTCCCCCGGCGGGGACACCGGGGCCGAACAGTCCGGCGACCCGGTGCCCCTCGGCCTCCCGGCGCGCGACATCGAACCCTTCGCGCTGCTCGGCGCGGTCTGGGACGACCCGGACGAGGAACCGCGGGGCCGGATCCAGGTGCGCACCCGGGCGGCCGGCACCGGTGACTGGTCGCCCTGGCGGGAGCTGGAGAGCCACGCCGACAGACCCGACCCCGGCTCCCCCGCGGACGGGGAGACCGCGCCGCGCGGCGCCACGGCCCCGCTGTGGGTCGGTGACGCGGACGGCGTACAGGCCCGGTTCCTGCTCGGGCCCGACGACCCGGACGGCGACGGCCCGGACGGCGGCGGCCCGGACGGCGGCGGCCCGGACGGCGGCGGCCCGGACGGCGGGCACCCGCTGCCCGGCGGACTGCGGCTGGACCTGGTCCACCCCGGCGACGACCCCCCTCCCGGCGACGACTCCTCCGGCGGACTCACCCCCCAGGACCGCGACAGCAGCGCGGCCAACGCCGGACTCGCCCCCCTCGGCGCCCTGGAGATCCCGGCCCAGGACGGGGAGACCGGGGAGGAGGAGGCCCGGGAGGGGGAGCCGCCCCGCGCCGGCACACCCGCGGAGCGCGACACCGGCGGCCGGGACCGCGGACCGGGCGTCGTCCGGGCCGAGAAACCGTACGCCAGGGTGCAGGCCCCCATCGGACCGCGACCGGGCATCGTCACCCGCCGGGGCTGGGGGGCCGACGAGCGGCTGCGCGGTCCGTTCCTCTACACCGGCACGGTCAAGGCCGCCTTCGTCCACCACACCGCGATGAGCAACTCCTACACCTGCGGCCAGTCCGCCTCCGTCATCCGCGCCGTCTACCGCTACCACGTCATCAGCAACGGCTGGCGGGACGTGGGCTACAACTTCTTCGTCGACAAGTGCGGAAAGATCTTCGAGGGCCGCGCCGGAGGCGTGGCCAGGCCGGTGAAGGGCGCCCACACCCTGGGCTTCAACGACAACAGCACCGGGATCGCCGTCCTCGGCTCGTACGGCGCCACCAGGCCCACCCGGGCCGCGGTGGAGGGCGTCGCCAAGCTGCTGGGGTGGAAGCTCGGCCTGCACGGCGTCAACCCGCGGGGCACCGCGGTCCTGACCTCCGCCGGCGGCAAGTACCGCAAGGGGGCGCGGGTCAGGCTCCGTACCGTCGCCGGACACCGGGACGGCGCGTACACCACCTGCCCGGGCGACCGGCTCTACCGCGAGCTGCCCGGCATCCGGACGCTGGCGGCCCGGCTCCAGGGCAGGTAGCCCGCCCGGGGCCCGCGGGCGCCCGAGGCGCCGGGCGGCCGGCCGCCTACACTGGCCCGGCCGCCCGGCACACCGGCACCCAGAGCGGAGGCCCACCGATGGGAGCACCGACCCCGCCCGCCGTCCGCCGCCCGGGGCCCGAAGCCGCCGCGGCCGTCCGCCGCTGGACCCCGCCGGAGCCCTTCGAGCCCCGCGACCTGCCCCGCAACCTGCGGGTGCTGGGACGCGGGCCGTACGACCCCGCGTACCGGGTGGCCGGCGGCGCGCTCTGGCGCGCCACCCGCACCCCGTGCGGACCGGCCACCCTGTGCCTGGTGCCGGACGCCGCCGCCGGACAGGTGGTGGCCGAGGCGTGGGGGCCGGGCGCCGAGTGGGTGCTGGACGGTCTCCCGGCCCTCCTCGGCGCCGGCGACGACCCGTCGGCCTTCGTCCCCCGGCACCGGCTGGTCGCCGAGGCGCACCGCCGCCGGCCCGGGTTGCGGCTGGTCCGCACCGGGCTGGTGCTGGAGTCGCTGATCCCCTCGATCCTGGAGCAGAAGGTCACCACCGACGAGGCGTACCGCGCCTGGCGGCTGCTGCTGCGGCGGTACGGCGAGCCCGCGCCGGGCCCGGTCGGCCGGCTCCCCGAGGGGATGCGCGTGATGCCCGAGCCGCGCACCTGGGCACTGATCCCCTCCTGGGAGTGGCACCGCGCCGGGGTGGACGGCAAGCGCTCCGCCACCGTGCTGCGCGCCGTCTCCCGCGCCCGGCGCCTTCAGGAGGCGGCGGGCATGGACCTGGCGGCGGCGGTGACCCGGCTGACGGCCATCCCCGGCATCGGCCCGTGGACGGCGGCCGAGACGCTCCAGCGCAGCAACGGCGCGGCGGACGCGGTGACGGTCGGCGACCTGCACCTGCCGGGCACCGTGGTCTACGCGCTCACCGGCGAGCGGGACGGCGACGACGCGCGGATGCTGGAACTGCTGGCCCCGTACGCGGGCCAGCGCCACCGCGCCACCCGGCTGATCCTGGCCACCGGCCGCCGCCCGCCCCGCCGGGCGCCGCGCTTCCCGCGCGGCGACATCGCCCGGTTGTGACGCGCGCCGCGGGCGCGCTCAGCGGACGACGGTGAAGGCCTCGGCCGTCCGGGCGGGCCGGGGCCGGGGCGGGGCCGCGGGCCGCCCGACGGCCACCGCGCCCATCGGTTCCCAGTCCCCGGGCAGGTCCAGCACCTCGCGCACCACCCCGCGGCAGAACATCGTGGAGGACACCCAGGCCGAGCCCAGCCCCTCGCCGGCCAGCGCGACCAGGAAGTTCTGCACCCCGGCCCCGGCCGCGACCACGAACATCTCGCGTTCGGCCGCCGAGCGCCGCTCGTCCGGGTAGTCGTGCGCCCCGTCGGCCACCAGGCACGGCACCGCCAGGTACGGGGCGTGGCGCAGGACGTCGCCGCGCCGGATCCGCTTCGCGATGCTCTCCTCGCTCTTCCCGTCCGCGCGCAGATCGGCGATCCACGCCTCGCGCATCGCGTCCAGCAGCCGGGTGCGGGTCTGTGCCGACTCCAGCAGCACGAACCGCCACGGCGTGGTGTGGTGCGGCGCCGGGGCGGTGACCGCCGCGGCCACCGCCCGCCGGACCGCCGCGCCGTCCACCGGCTCGGCGGTGAACTCCCGCACCGTGCGGCGCAGCGTCACCGCTTCCCGTACGGCCTCCGAAGTGCCCAGCCGGAACATGTCGGTGGCCGCGCCGCGGACCAGCGCGCGGGCCCCGGTGTCCCCGGACGCCTCCCCGGCGGGGTCGTCCCAGTTCAGGTGGTGGGGCAGGCCGCGCACCACCGCGACCGGCAGTCCGTCGGCCTTGCCCTTCACCAGCTCGCCGGCCCCGGCCAGTTCGTCGCCGACCGCGGTGAGCGTCACCCCCAGCGGGTTGCCGTACATGTCGGCGGTGCCGCGCAGGTCCTCCAGCACCCGCACCCCGGCGGCGCCGACGGCCACATCGGTCTGGCCCTCGCGCCAGGGACGCCCGAAGGTGTCGGTGACGACCACCCCGACCGTCACGCCCAGCAGTTCCCGCAGCCCCGCGCGGATCCGGCGCGCGGAGGCGTCCGGGTCCTCGGGCAGCAACAGCACCGTGCCGGCCGGGGTGTTGGAGGCGTCCACCCCGGCCGCGGCCATCACGAAGCCGTGCCGGCTCTCCACGATCCGCGCCGGGCCGCGCCGGGCGACCACCCGTACGGTCTCGGTGTCGACGGCGGCCTCCCGGTCGGCGGCCGCGACGATCCGCCCCTCGGCCTTGCTCACGATCTTCGAGGTGACCACCAGCACGTCGCCGTCCGCCAGACCGGGCAGACCCGGTCCGGTGGCCGCGTCGGCGATCAGCTTCACCAGGTCGTCGCCCGGCCGCACCTCGGGGATCCCGGGCAGCGCCCACACCCGGTACCCCGGAACCTCCGGTGCCCGGTGTCCGGCCGGCCCGTCCGGGAACTCCGTCATGCCCGCACCTCCCCGGCGAGCGTGAGCGCCTCGCGGGCCATCTCCGCGGCGGCCCCGACGTCCGTCATCAGCAGCGGCACGGCGCGGCAGCGGATGCCCGCCGCCTCGACCCCGGCCACGGCGCCGGAGTCCGCGGTGTCCACCAGCCAGCCGTCCAGCAGCCCCGACCCGTAGTGCCCGGCCACGGCCGCCGCGGTGGACTCCACCCCGACGGCGGCGAGCATCTTGTCGGCCATGCCGCGCACCGGGGCGCCCCCGACGATCGGGGACAGGCCCACCACCGGCACCCCGGCGTCGGCGATCGCCTCGCGGACGCCGGGCACGGCCAGGATGGTGCCGATGCTGACCACCGGGTTGGACGGCGGGAAGAGGACGACGTCGGCACCGGCGATCGCGTCCAGTACGCCCGGCGCCGGCTTGGCCTGCTCGGCGCCCACCGGCACCACGGCCTGCGCGGGCGGCTCGGCCCGCAGCCGCACCCAGTACTCCTGGAAGTGCACGGCCCTGCGGCCGCCGTCCTCGGCCTCGATCACCACATGGGTCTCGACCCGGTCGTCGGTCATCGGCAGCAGCCGCACGCCGGGCCGCCAGCGCGCGCACAGCGCCTCGGTGACGGCGCTGAGCGGATAGCCCGCGCCGATCATCTGGGTGCGGACGATGTGGGTGGCGAAGTCCCGGTCGCCCAGGCCGAACCACTCCGGCCCGACGCCGTACGCCGCCAGCTCCTCCTTCACCGTGAAGGTCTCGTCCGAGCGGCCCCAGCCCTGCTCCTCGTGGATGCCGCCCCCGAGGGTGTACATCACCGTGTCGAGATCCGGGCAGACCTTGAGGCCGAAGAGATGGATGTCGTCACCGGTGTTGCCGACGACCGTGATCTCGGTACCGGGCGCCGCCTCCTTCAGACCGCGCAGGAAGCGGGCACCGCCGATGCCCCCGGCCAGAACCACAATGCGCTGCATGCCCGACAGTCTCTCAGCAAGCGGCGGCGCGGGATTGAGGGGACCGCCGGGGCCGCCGGAGAACGCCGGGGCGCGCGGCGGCGCGGGGGAGCGGTCAGCCCACCGCCGCGTCCCGGCGGGCGGCCGGCGCCGCGCACGCCAGGGCGTGCGGGGTGTGCGGGGCGTGCATCGGCATCTCGGTGAGGCCGGGGAAGTAGACGTGCAGGCTGACGGCCGGCTCCAGCGCGTCGTTGACGACCTCGTGCGCGTAGCCGGGTGCGAACACCCGCTGCGCTCCGGCGCCGAGCGTGCGGTCACCCCGCGCGGTCCGCTCGGTCAGCTCGCCGTCGAGGACGGTGAGCACTCCGGAGGAGGGGCCGTGGTCGTGGGGACCGCTGCCCTGTCCGGGCACCCAGCTCAGCAGCCAGACCTCGTAGCCGGGGCCGGTGCGCAGCCGGTGGTACCAGCGGGTGGTGGCGTCGTACCGGACGAGCGGTGCCCAGCCGGTCCGGTCGGCGGCGATCGTCCGGGCCAGGCCGGCGAAGCCGGCGACGGTGGAGGGATGGGCGGGGACGGGCGGCAGCAGGTGCGGCACGGCGAGCGGGTCGCCGGCGATCTCGACATCGCTGTTCACGGTCGGGGATTCCTAGCGGGGGCGGGCGAGCGGGGGAGCAGAGGAAACGGGGGGAACGGAGGAAGAGCGAGGAAAGCGGTACGTGCCGGGAAGCGGCGGGTGAAGCGGCAGGGTGGAGCGCCGGAGGCGGACGCCGGGGAGGACCGGAGGAAACGGGAGGACCGGTCGGGTTCACACGCCCCGCGGGAGGCGGCGCCTCGGCGGGTGCCTCAACAGCGGGCCCGGGCGGGCGGCTTCAGCGGCGACAACAGCGGCAGCGAGTCCGGGCAGCGCGAAGGGCCCCGCAGTGGCGGGCCGGGCTGAGCGCGCGAATCGCTGGCATGACATCAAGAAGACCGGGTACCCCGTCCCGCTGTCAACCGGATGGCCCGTTCGGCGGGTGTGTTTCACCACATCCGGTCGGCAGGCGCGAGGAAAGGTTTACGCGAACGAAGATCGGACAGGTGGCGGATCATCCGTGCACGCGAACGCCGTTGCGGATCTGTGATCCAACTGTGATCATGCTCCCTTCGGCGCACGGCGGGCAACGCGGACGGACCCGCTCGCGTCCTCCCGGACGAGGAGTTCCCGGGGAGGGCGGCTGAGCGAGATGTCCGTTCTGCCTGTCATAGTTTGTCGCGATATAAACACTAAATGCTAGGGCTTGGTTCCGGAGAGTGAATAACGGGCCCAATA
Organism: Streptomyces rubellus; assembly: GCF_036323805.1. Classification (NCBI taxonomy): domain Bacteria; kingdom Bacillati; phylum Actinomycetota; class Actinomycetes; order Kitasatosporales; family Streptomycetaceae; genus Streptomyces; species Streptomyces rubellus. The sequence goes on along the minus strand of NZ_JAZDCX010000044.1, from coordinate 13,086 downwards.
GCAGATCCCGGCTTGACTCGGGTGGATGTACGCACTTGTAATTTCACTCGTGTCGTTCGGCTGGGATCGATAACGACAGCATCACGGGGAAGTAAAGACAGACGAGGGGCGCGCATGGCCGAGCTGTTCGAACAACTGCTGGTCGAAGAGGTGGAAGAGGAGCTCGGCTGGCAGGAGCGCGCGTTGTGCGCCCAGACCGACCCGGAGTCCTTCTTCCCGGAGAAGGGCGGCTCGACGCGGGAGGCCAAGAAGGTCTGCCTCGCCTGCGAGGTCCGGTCCGAGTGCCTGGAGTACGCCCTCGCCAACGACGAACGCTTCGGCATCTGGGGCGGACTGTCCGAGCGTGAGCGGCGCCGTCTGAAGAAGGCCGCCGTCTGATCCCCGTCCACCGGCCCCCGTGCCGCCGGGCCGCCCGGGCAGGTCGCCCGGCCGTCCCGCACCGGCCGCCCGGCAACCGCCGGACGGATTGCCGGACAAGGGCCCGCGCGAGCGGAAGAGCCCTCATATCGCCTCATATCGCTCCCGGTACGCCTCCCGCCCCGCGCGGGAGGCGTACTGCTGCACGGAGCGCTCCGCGGCCGCCGTCCGGCCGGACCCCGGACGGCGGCCCCCGGTAAGCCATTAGTGTGGGTCCGTCCACGACGCAGCGGCCGCCCGTGCGGCCCGGCGCGCCTGGACCGGTCCACAGCAGTTCCGACGCAGCAGCCTTCCGGGGGGACGCCCCCCGGACCCCGGCCGGAGGGCCCCTACCCCGATGTCCGTGCACAGCCACCCGGCGGCCCCGTACGAGGCGGCCACAGCGGCGTTCGCCGCTTCCCAGTCCGCGCCGTACCGGTCCCCCGAGACCGCGGCGTCCGACCACGCCCACGCGCCCGAGTTCCCGCGACACGTCGTCACCGCCGTGCTCGTCTCCCACGACGGTGAGCGCTGGCTGCCCGACGCGCTGGCCGGACTCGTGAACCAGGAACGGCCCGTGCAGAACATCGTCGCCGCCGACACCGGCAGCGCCGACGACTCCGCCCGGCTGCTCACCGAGACCCTCGGTCCCGACCGCGTCCTGCACCTCGCCCGCCGCAGCGGATTCGGCGCGGCCGTCGACGAGGCGGCCCGCACCGCGCCCGTCCTCACCCCCGACGACCTGCCGTACCTCAAGCGGCCCAGCGGCTGGGACCCGGTCACCCGCACCTGGCGGGACGACGCCTACGACCTGCCCGAGCTGCCGCACGGCGAGCCCGTCCAGTGGCTGTGGCTGCTGCACGACGACTGCGCGCCCGAGCCGGACGCCCTCGCCGAACTGCTGAAGGTGGCCGACGCCAGCCCCTCGGCCGCCGTCGTCGGACCGAAGCTGCGCAGCTGGTACAACAGCCGCCAGCTGCTGGAGGTCGGGGTCTCCGTCGCCCACAGCGGACGCCGCTGGACCGGTCTGGACCGGCGCGAGCAGGACCAGGGCCAGTACGACCAGGTGCGGCAGGTGCTGTCCGTCTCCACCGCCGGCATGCTCATCCGGCGCGACGTCTTCGAGGAGCTCGGCGGCTTCGACCGCCGGCTGCCGCTGATGCGCGACGACGTGGACCTGTGCTGGCGCGCCCAGGCCGCCGGGCACCGGGTGCTCGTCGCGCCCGAGGCCGTCCTGCGGCACGCCGAGGCGGCCTCCCGCGAGCGGCGGCCCATCGACTGCGTCGGCCGCTCGGTCACCGGACCGCACCGGGTGGACAAGGCGGGCGCCGTCTACACGCTGCTCGTCAACACCCCCGGGAAGCTGCTGCCCTGGGTCCTGCTGCGGCTGGTCGTGGGCACCGCGCTGCGCATCGTCGCCTATCTGGTCGGCAAGGTGCCCGGACAGGCGCTGGACGAGTTCACCGGGCTCGCCGGCACCCTGCTGCGCCCCGGTCTGATCCTCGCCGCCCGGCGCAGGCGCGGCAGACCCGCCGTCGCCCACTCCGACCTGCGCCCCCTCTTCCCGCCGCCCGGCGCCACGGTGCGGGCCACCGTCGAGCAGGTCGCGGGCAACTTCGCCGGACGCTCCGACCCCGACGCCTCCTCCGGCGGACGGCACGGTGCCGTCGAGACCGGCCCCGGCGACGACGACGCCGACTTCCTGGAGGTCGAGCAGTTCGCCCGGCTGAAGCGGATCGCCCGCCGCCCGGCGCCCGTGCTCTTCGCCGTCCTGCTGGTCACCTCGCTGGTCGCCTGCCGCAACCTGCTGGGCGGCGGCGCGCTGGCGGGCGGCGCCCTGCTGCCCGCGCCCGCCGAGGCCGCCGGCCTGTGGGAGCGCTGGCTGAACACCTGGCAGCCGGTGGGCACCGGCGGCACCGGGACCGTGCCGCCGTATCTGGCGGTCCTGGCCACCCTCGCCACCGTCCTGCTCGGCAGCACCGGCCTCACCCTCACCCTGCTGCTGGTCTGCTCGGTGCCGCTGGCCGGGCTCACCGCCTACTTCGCCTCCCGGCCGCTGGTCGGCTCCCGGCTGCTGCGCGCCTGGGGCAGCGTCGCCTACGCCTTCCTCCCGGCCGTCACCGGAGCCCTGGCGGGCGGCCGGATCGGCACCGCGGTCCTCGCGGTCGTCCTGCCGCTGATGGCCCGCGCGGCGGTCGCCGCCGCGGGGCTGCGGTCGTCCGGGGAGAAACCCTCCTGGCGGCCGGTGTGGGCCTGTGCGCTGCTGCTCGCCCTCACCACCGCCTTCACCCCCGTGATCTGGCCCGTCGCCGCCGTGCTCACCCTGGCCGTGCTGGGCCTGCGGGTGCGGCAGGGCGCGTACCCGGCGGCGTACGCGGTCCGCGCCCTCGTCCTGCTGGCGGTGCCGCTGGTCCTGCTCGCGCCGTGGTCGCTGGAACTGCTCACCAGCCCCTCGGCCTTCCTCCAGGAGGCCGGGCTGCCGTACGGCGAGGGCACCGCCTCCGCCACGGGTCTGCTGCTCCTCGACCCCGGCGGGCCGGGCGCGGTGGGCGGGGTGCTGTTCGCCGGTGTGGTGCTGGCCGCGCTCGCCGCGCTGCTGCGCGCCGAGCGGCGGACCGCGATCCTCGCCGCCTGGACCGCCGCCCTGACCGGTCTGTTCTTCGCCGTTCTCGTGAACGGTTCCGGCTGGGCCGGGCCCGCCACCCTCGTCTCCGGCCTGGCGATGCTGACCGCCGCAGCGGTCGGCGCCGAGGGCGTGCGCGGACGGGTCGCCGAGCAGAGCTTCGGCTGGCGGCAGCCGGTCGCCGCGCTCATCGGCGTCGCCGCCGCGCTGGGACCGGCCGCCGCCGCGGTCGGCTGGATGGCGGGCGGCGCGGACGGGCCGCTGGCGCGGCGCAGCCCGGTACAGGTGCCGGCGTTCGTCGCGGAGGAGAGCGGCACCCGCGACCGGCCGCGCACCCTCGTCCTGGACGGCGCGGACGCGGGCGGTGCCACCGCGGCCGGGGGCGCGGCCCGGATCTCGTACACCCTCGTCCGCGGCTCCGGCGTCCGGCTGGGCGACGGCGATCTGGCCCGCGCGGCGGGCGGCGACCGGCGGCTGGGCGAGATGGTCGGCAACCTGGTGGCGGGCTCCGGTGCGGACCAGGCCGGCCAGCTCGGCGGCTACGCGGTCCGCTACGTCCTGGTGCGCGACGGCGCCCCCCGGGACATCACCCGGGTGCTGGACGCCACCCCGGGCCTGAGCCGGCTGAGCGAGCAGGACGACGGCGCGCTGTGGCGGGTGGACACCGAGGTCGCCCGGGTCACCGTCGTTCCCGGCGAGGAGCCGGAGGAGGGCACCGAAGACGCGGGCGCCGCGGCCGAACCGGTGACCGTCGCGTCCGGCCCCGTCGAGGCCCACACCGACATCCCGGCCGGACCCGAGGGCCGGGTGCTGCGGATCGCCGAGGCGGCGGACGAGGGCTGGCGGGCCACCCTGGACGGACGTCCGCTGAAGCCGGTCACCGTGGACCGCTGGGCGCAGGGCTTCGAACTGCCCGCCGAGGGCGGCCGGCTGGACCTGGTGCACGAGACCCCCGTGACACACACCGCGTGGGTGTGGACGCAGGGCTTCCTGGCGCTGGTCGTCCTGGTCATGGCGCTGCCGGGACGGCGCCGCGAGATCGACGACGACCTGCCCGAGACGGCGGGCGCCGCGACCGTGCCCCACGAGCCGGTGGAGGGCGAGGGCCGCCGGGCCCGCAGACTGCGGGCGGCCCAGGAGGCGGCCGGCGGACCGCCCCCGGAGCCCACCCCCGGGCCGGAAGCCGGGCCCCGGCCCCAGGAGTCCCAGGAGCCGTACGTCGCCCAGCAGGGCCACGGAGGCTGGGACGAGCAGCGGCAGTACGCCGGCCAGGCCGATCCGTACGGCCGGGACCAGGGCCACGGCGGGCAGCCCCGGCCCGAGTACGACGGCTACGGCGGCTACGGCTACGGCCAGGGCGGCTACGGCTACGACTACGGACAGAGCGGCCACGGCGGCGAGGAGTACGGCGGCTACGGCAACGAGGGCCACGGCAGTGGCTACGGCCAGGACGGCACCCCGTACGGCGACAGGAGCAACCAGGGATGAACCGCACCGTCTACTCCCTGATCGGCGTGGTCACCGCGCTGGCCGCCGTCACCGGCCTCGCCTCGCTGACCGACCCGTCCGGCGAGTCCGCCACCGGCCCCGCCGCGGCGACCAGGCTGCCCGTGGAGCGTTCCACGCTGGTGTGCCCGCAGCCGACCTCCTCGGAGATCGGCGAGACGACCTACACCGCCTTCACCCCCGCGGGCGGAGCCGGGCGGGAGGCCGCCGGGAAGGGCTCGGCCGCCCTGCTGCCCGCCGCCAGCACCCTGGAAGGCGGCGGCCAGCAGAACGCGGAAAAGGACAAGAGTGACGAGGATGGCAAGGGTGACAAGAGTGACGAGGGCGGCGGGAGCGGGAAGACGGCCGAGCCCGAGCCGGTCGTTCCGCTGAGCGAACCCGGCAGGCCGGTCACGGCGGACACCGACGGCAGCGGCTCACCCGCGCTCACCGGCTCGGCGACCGGCCGGCTGGCCCCCGGCTGGACGGTCCAGCAGACCACCCTCGTCACCGCCGGCGCCGGCCGCGGGCTGCTGGGCGCCTCCTGCACCGAGCCCGACACCGAGTTCTGGTTCCCCGGGGTGAGCACCGCCGAGGCGCGCTCCGACTACATCCACCTCGTCAACCCCGACGACACCCCGGCCGTGGTCGACCTGGAGCTGTACGGCGAGGACGGCTCGGTGCGGACCGACAGCGGCCAGGGCATCAACGTCCCCGGCCGCGCCACGATCCCGGTGCTGCTCTCCACGCTGTCCACGGAACCGGTCACCGACGTGGTCCTGCACGTCGTGGCGCGCGCCGGCCGGATCGGCGCCCAGGTGCAGGCGCTCGACGACAAGCTCGGCGGCGACTGGCTGACCGCCTCCGCCGTCTCCCGCGGCACCCTGGTGCTGCCCGGTGTCCCGGCGGACGCCACCGGGGTACGGCTGATCGCCTTCGCCCCCGGTGACGCGGACGCCGACCTGAAGGTGCGGCTGGCCACCCCCACCGGCTCGATCACCCCGGCGGGCCAGGAGAACCTGCACGTCAAGCGGGGTATGACGGTGGCCGTGGACCTCGGCGACCTCACCCGGGGCGAGGCCGGCTCGCTGCTGCTCGGCCCGGCCGAGGAAGGCGGGGACGCCCCGGTGGTGGCGGCGCTCCAGGTGCTGCGCGGCAAGGGGGGCGACCGGGAGATGGGCTTCGTCCCGGCCACCGGGCCGATCCGGGAGCGGGTGTCCGCGGCGGGCGGCGACGCGGCGGCCACGGACGACAAGAAGGGTGAGACGGCGGCGCTGTCGCTGGTGGCACCGGAGGAGGGCGTGAAGGTGCGGGTCACGGCCTCGGCGGGCAGCGGCGGCGGCGAGCCGGTCAGCAAGACGTACACCCTCAAGGGCGGCACCACGACGGTCGTCGACGGGCTGCGCCCGGAGGGCGGCAAGGGCCGCTACGCGCTCACCGTCGAGAAGCTGTCGGGCGGGCCGGTGCACGCCGCCCGGACGCTGACGCGGACGGAGGACGGCGTTCCGATGTTCACCGTGCAGACGCTCCCGGACGACCGGAGCACGGTGGCGGTGCCCGGGGTCGAGCAGGACCTGTCCGTCCTGGTCGACTGAGGCCGGGCCGCCCGCCCGGCGGACCCGGACGGGTGCGCGGCGGCCCGGCCTCAGTCCTGTCCGTAGCGCGGGTCGATCGACTCCGGGGCCAGTCCCAGCAGTTCGGCGACCTGCTCGACGACGACCTCGTGGACGAGCCGCGCCCGGTCGTCGCGTGTCCTGGAGCGCAGCTCGACGGGGCGCCGGTAGACGACGACGCGGTCGGGGCGGGAGTCCCGGGCCGTCTCGTGCCGGCCCAGCGGCACGCTGCCGTCGCCGTCCGCCCAGCCGCCGCCCCAGCCGTCCGGCCCGTCGCCCGGCGGTCTCCCGGCCGGCCCGCCGAACCGGTCGCCGTCCGGGCGGGGCAGCCGGACGGGCGGCACCTCCCGCACGACGAACTCCACCCCGGCCAGTTGCGGCCACTGCTTCTCCAGCCGCTCCGCGGAGTCGCGCACCAGATCGTCGAACACCTCGGCGCGGCTCACGGCCAGGGGCACCTGGGGCGGGGCGACCGGGCCGCGCATGCCGCGCCCGTGGCGATCCCGGCGACGCGGTCGCGGATCGGGCCGGTGGGGCGGTACGGGGTTGCTCATCACCATGAGAGTAGCCGTCCAACGCCCGGCGGCGACCCCGGACGGCCGGTGCCGCCCCGGCCCGGCCCCGCACCGCTCCGGCGGTGCGTTTCGGTCATCTCTTCGATCGATGATCGCTCCTCGATGACGGTCTCCGAACGAAGAGGTAACGGCCCCGGCGTCCGCCGCGAAACCGGAACTTTCCGGCACGCGGCAGGTCAGCCGGGCCGCCGACCGTACGCGCGGTTCCGGCGCACCGGTGCGAGAGGCCGGCGACACAACGGGGTGAGCTCCCGGGGAGTCGTCGCGGCCCGCTCAAGAGTGCGGTACCGTCCAACGTCGTGAGCCCTGTACGTCGCTGTTCGCGCACCGCGTGCGGCCGCCCCGCCGTGGCGACGCTGACGTACGTCTACGCGGACTCCACCGCCGTCCTCGGCCCGCTGGCCACCTACGCCGAACCGCACTGCTACGACCTGTGCGCGGAGCACTCGGAGCGGCTGACCGCGCCGCGCGGCTGGGAGGTCGTCCGCCTCGCCGTGGACCCCGGCCCCGCCCGCCCCAGCGGCGACGACCTCGAGGCCCTGGCCGACGCCGTGCGCGAGGCCGCCCGCACCCCCCAGCGCCGGGGCCCGGGACCGGACGGCCCGCCCGGTCCCGGCGGCGGGCGCGGCCGGGATCTGACGGAGGTGGCCAGACGCGGCCACCTGCGGGTGCTGCGCTCCCCCGAGAACTGATCCGTTCCGGTTACCTTTGGGCAGTCTCCGGACACTCCAGAACCGGATACTCCAGAAGGGGTGGACTGTGCCTGATCTGTCGCAGCTCGTGAAGGCCTACGACGTACGCGGTGTGGTGCCCGACCAGTGGGACGAAACCCTGGCCGAACTGTTCGGAGCCGCTTTCGTCCAGGTCACGGACGCCGAAGCGATCGTCGTCGGGCACGACATGCGCCCCTCCTCGCCGGGCCTGTCACGAGCCTTCGCCCGGGGGGCGGCCGCCCGCGGCGCCGATGTCACCGAGATCGGCCTGTGCTCGACCGACCAGCTCTACTACGCCAGCGGCAGCCTCGACATGCCCGGCGCGATGTTCACCGCCAGCCACAACCCGGCGCGGTACAACGGCATCAAGATGTGCCGGGCGGGCGCCGCCCCGGTCGGCCGGGACACCGGACTGGCCGACATCCGCGCCCTGGTGGAGCGGTGGGCGGAGACCGGCGCCCCGGAGCCGGTGGAGAAGCCGGGGAACATCACACAGCGGGACGTCCTGGCCGACTACGCCGCCCACCTGCGCTCCCTGGTGGACCTGACCGCCATCCGCCCCCTGAAGGCCGTCGTGGACGCGGGCAACGGCATGGGCGGCCACACCGTGCCCACCGTCCTGGCGGACCTGCCGGTCGAACTGGACGCCCTCTACTTCGAACTGGACGGCACCTTCCCCAACCACGAGGCCGACCCGATGAACCCGGCCAACATCGTCGACCTCCAGGCCCGGGTGCGGGAGACCGGGGCCGACATCGGCATCGCCTTCGACGGCGACGCCGACCGCTGCTTCGTGGTCGACGAACGCGGCGAGCCGGTCTCCCCGTCGGCCATCACCGCCCTGGTCGCCGCCCGCGAGCTGGCCAAGCACCCCGGCGGCACGGTGATCCACAACTGCATCACCTCCTGGTCGGTGCCCGAGGTCGTGAAGGAGGCGGGCGGCACCCCGGTGCGCACCCGGGTCGGCCACTCCTTCATCAAGGCGGAGATGGCGCGGACCGGCGCGATCTTCGGCGGCGAGCACTCGGCGCACTACTACTTCCGCGACTTCTGGAACGCCGACACCGGCATGCTCGCCGCCCTCCACGTGCTGGCTGCGCTCGGCGGCCAGGAGGGCACCCTGTCCGAGCTGGTGGCGCAGTACGACCGCTACACCGCCTCCGGGGAGATCAACAGCACCGTGGACGACCAGGCCGGCCGTGTCGCCGCGGTGAAGGAGGTCTACGCCGCCCGTGAAGGGCTGGAGCTGGACGAACTGGACGGGCTGACGGTCACCGCGCCCGGCGAGTGGTGGTTCAACCTCCGCCCCTCCAACACCGAGCCGCTGCTGCGCCTGAACGTCGAGGCACGGGACGCGGCCACGGCCGCCAGGGTCCGCGACGAGGTGCTGGCCGTCGTCCGCGGCTGACCCCCCGGCCAGGGACGGGCCCGTCCTGCCCCGGCCGACCCCTCCGCGTCACCCGCCGCCGGGGCGCGCCCCGGCGGCGGTACGCTGACCGCACGGCCACCCCGGCCGCCCGACGACCGCAGTGTCCGAGCACCTCCGAAGGGACGACGCCCCATGCCGCTCGAAGCCGGCCTCCTGGAGATCCTCGCCTGCCCGGCGTGCCACGCCCCGCTCCGCGAGGAGGACGGCGAACTGGTCTGCCAGGGCACCGAGTGCGGACTGGCGTACCCGGTCCGCGACGGCATCCCCGTCCTCCTCGTCGACGAGGCCCGCCGCCCCGCCTGACCTTCCGCCCGAACGCCCGGCGACCGGAGAGGCCGCACATGCTGGACGAGACCCTGCTCGACGCCCCCGAGGCCCTGGCCGGAGCCGACACCCACGGTCTGCTGCGCGGGGCCGCCGCGGCCGGCGCCCGCGTCCGTACGGCCGTCCGGCACGCCGACGAGGCGGGCCTGGGGGAGCTGCGCCCCGACGGCCGCCCCCGCGCCCTCCTCGTCGCGGGCACCGGACCCGCCGTCTCCTGCGCCGCCGACCTGCTCGGCGCCTTCGGCAACGGCGCCGTCCCCGTCACGCTCCTGCGCCCCACCGGTTCACTGGCCGACCCCGGCGCCCTGCGCTGGGCCCTGCCCGGCTGGGCCGGGCCCCTGGACCTGCTGCTGGCCGTCACACCCGACGGCGACGAGGGCGGCCTGTCCGGACTCGTCGAGCAGGCGTACCGCCGCGGCTGCACCGTCGTCTCGGTGAGCCCCGCCGGCACCCCGCTGGCCGAGGCGACCGTCCAGGCCCGCGGCCTGGCCGTGCCGCTGGCGGCGGCACCGGGCGAGGAGTACGAGGGCCCGGACCCGCGCGACGCGTACCAGCGGCCGCGCTCGGTCCCGCCCGCCGCCCCCGGTGTCCTGTGGGCGCTGCTCACCCCGCTCCTCGTACTGGCCGACCGGCTCGGCCTGGCCGCCGCCGAGCCCGCCGGATTCGCCGCGCTCGCCGACCGGCTCGACCGGGTCGCCGAGCGCTGCGGTCCCGCCGCCGCCACCTACGGCAACCCCGCCAAGACCCTGGCCGCCGAACTCTCCGGTGCGCTGCCGCTGCTGTGGAGCGAGGGCACCGTCGCGGACGCCGTCGCCCGCCACTGCGCCACCACCCTCACCGCCCTCGTCGGCAGCCCGGCACTGGCCGCCGAGCTGCCCGAGGCGATGGTCACGCACGGCGCCCTGCTCAGCGGAGCCTTCGCGGGCGGCGACGACGGGGACGACTTCTTCCGCGACCGGGTGGACGAGCCGGAGGCACTGCGCGCCCGGGTGGTCCTGCTGCGCGAGGGCCCGCCTGCGGGCGACTCCGCCGCCGTCGCCGCCCGCGACCTGGCGTACGGGCACGGCACCCCGCTCAGCGAGCTGGAGCCGGGCGAGGGCAGCAGTCCGCTGGAGGCCGCCGCCGAACTGCTGGCCACCGTGGACTTCACCGCCGTCTACCTCCGGCTCGCCGGCGGCGCGCAGCCCTGACGGCGGCCCGGGCCCGGCGCGGCAGGACATCCGCGCCCCTCCGAACCCGACCGGCCGAGCGACCAAGGACACCGATCCGGCATGGACCTCCTCACCAACACCGTGCGCCCCTACGCCTGGGGCTCCACCACCGCCATCCCCGAGCTGATGGGCACCGAACCGACCGGCGAACCGCAGGCCGAGCTGTGGATGGGCGCCCACCCCGGCGCGCCGTCCCGGATCGTCCGCGGCGGGGTGGAGACCTCCCTGCCGGAGGTGATCGAGGCCGACCCCGAGGGCGAGCTGGGCCCGGAGACCGTACGGGCCTTCGGCCCCCGGCTGCCCTTCCTGCTCAAGGTCCTGGCCGCCGCCGCCCCGCTCTCCCTCCAGGTCCATCCCGATCCCCTCCAGGCCCGGGAGGGCTTCGCCGACGAGGAGGAGCGCGGCATCCCGCTGGACGCCCCGCACCGCAACTACAAGGACGCCAACCACAAGCCCGAACTCATCTGCGCCCTCACCCCCTTCACCGGCCTGTGCGGCTTCCGCCGCCCCGGACGGACGGCCGAACTGCTGGAGGCGCTGGAGGTCGGCGGGCTCAAGCCGTACGCGGACATCCTGCGCGCCCGCCCCGAGGACGAGGCGCTGAGCGAGGTGCTGACCGCCGTGCTGTCGGCCGACCGGGAGGCGATGGCCGAGACCGTCGAGGAGGCGGCGCGCGCCGCCCGGCGGCTGGGCTCGGCCGACGGCGGCGACGGACCCGGCGCGCGGACGTACGCCGCCTACGCGGACCTCGCCGGCCACTACCCGGGCGACCCGGGCGTGGTGGCCGCGATGCTGCTCAACGTCGTGCGCCTGGAGCCCGGCGAGGCCCTGTACCTCGGCGCCGGGGTACCGCACGCCTATCTGGCGGGCCTGGGCGTGGAGCTGATGGCCGACTCCGACAACGTGCTGCGCTGCGGCCTCACCCCCAAGCACGTGGACGTCCCCGAGCTGCTGCGCGTCGTGCGCTTCGAGCCCACCGAGCCGCGGGTGCTGCGGCCGGTGGCGGGACCGGACGGCGAGGAGGTGTACGAGGCCCCCGTGGCGGAGTTCCGCCTCTCCCGCCACGTCCTGGCGCGGTCGGACGCGCCCCGCCCGCTGGACGACCGCGCCCCGCAGATCCTGCTGTGCACGGCCGGGGAGGTCACGGTGCGGACGGTGGACCGGGCACCCGGCGAGGACACCGGCCGGAACGCCGGACTGACCCTCACCGGCGGCCGTTCGGCCTTCGTCCGGGCGGGTGAACGCGTGACGGTCTCGGGCGGCGGTACGCTCTTCCGCGCGACCGTGGCCGGGTAGCGGGCCGTACGGCCGCGGTCCGGGAACGGGCGCCACCGAGACCCGCTGTCTTCCAGGAGAATCCCCCTGTCATGAGTGCATCAGGCGGTACCAAGGCGATCGTCGCCGCGCTGGTCGCGAATATGTCCATCGCCGTGGCCAAGTTCACGGCGTTCGCCTTCAGCGGCTCCTCGTCGATGCTCGCGGAGGGCGTCCACTCCGTCGCCGACTCGGGCAACCAGGCGCTGCTGCTGCTCGGCCGCAAGCGGTCGGAGCGCAAGGCGAGCGAGGAGCACCCCTTCGGATACGGGCGCGAGCGCTACATCTACGCCTTCCTCGTCGCCATCGTCCTGTTCACCGTCGGCGGCCTCTTCGCCCTCTACGAGGGGTACGAGAAGATCCGGCATCCGCACGACCTCGACCACTGGTACTGGCCGGTGGGCGTCCTGGTCTTCGCGATCATCGCCGAGATCTTCTCCTTCCGCACGGCCATCCGGGAGTCCAACGAGGTCCGCGGCACGCAGTCGTGGACGGCGTTCGTCCGGCGGGCCAAGGCGCCCGAGCTGCCGGTCGTGCTCCTGGAGGACCTCGGCGCCCTGGTCGGCCTGATACTGGCGCTGGGCGGCGTCGGCCTGGCCCTGCTGACCGGCGACCCGGTGTGGGACGGCATCGGCACCGTCTGCATCGGCGTACTGCTCATCGTCATCGCCGTCATCCTGGCCTTCGAGACCAAGTCCCTGCTGCTGGGCGAGGGGGCCGACCCGGCCGCGCTCGGCCAGATCCGCGAGGCGCTCGTCGACGGCGAGACGGTCACCCGGATCATCCACATGCGCACGCTCCACCTCGGCCCGGAGGAGCTGCTGGTCGCCGCCAAGGTGGCGGTGGAGAGCCACGAGTCGGCGGCGGAGATCGCCCGCGCGATCGACGAGGCCGAGACCCGGGTCCGCGCGGCGGTGCCGATCGCCCGGGTGATCTACCTGGAGCCGGACATCTACCGGACCCAGGCCGTCGCGGCCGACGCGTCCGACGGAGCCGGGAAGGCCTGAGACGACGCCCCGCGGCACCGCGGGCGGGCGGCGGGGGCCGGAATCCTCCGGCCCCCGCCGCCCGCCCCCGCGCTGCTCCGGCCGGGTGATGCCCCGAGCGTGTAAATTCGACAGGGCACAGACGTCGCTGCTGATGGCGGTCGGGCGGCCGGACGGGCCGACCGAGGGAGAGAGGGCCTCCGACGGACTGCGCTGCGGTCAGGGGACACGTACGTCCGTACCGTGCGGTGCGTACGAGCCGACGGCACACGGCACCACAGCGGCCGGGTGTCCGTTCGCGCACGCCTGTCCGCTGCCGCAGACCAGCCAGCCGTACACCTCGACCGATTCCGAGGAGCAGCCTCTTATGACGACGACCGACGGTCCGATGACCGGCGCATCGGCCGCCACCGCCCG
>NZ_JAZDCX010000043.1:0-25562 GCF_036323805.1 Streptomyces rubellus | reverse complement strand
CCCTCACCGCCGACCAAGAGCAGTATCCGTCCCGGTGAGACTCTCAGCGTTCTCTCACACAACGCTCACGGTGCTGCCAGGCCGCTCGCCTAGCTTGCGGCGCATGTTCTTCACCTATCTGCGCCGCGAGCTGCGCCGCCGGAGGAAGTCGGCGCTGGTCGTCGCCTCGGGGCTGGCTCTCGGCATCGCTCTTGTCATCGTGGTCAACGCTGTATCGACCGGCATGGGGAAGGCCCAGGACCAGGTCCTGGAATCCCTCTACGGGCTCGGTACCGACATGACCGTCACCAAGGCTCCGGAGCCACCGTCGGAGGACGGTGGCGAGCGGCCGCGGTTCCGCTTCGACGCGCGTGGTGACGGGGAGGACGGCGAGCGGCAGAGCAGCGACCGGGTCATGGTGCAGGGCTTGCAGACCCTGGACGCCGCCACGGTCTCGTCCGTGGCCGAGGCGGACGGTGTGGCGGACGCCGTGGGCGGGCTCAGCCTCAATGTGGTGAAGGTCGACGGCGAGTTCAGCCGCGGCCAGTTCCAGCAGCGGCCGGACGGTGGGCGGGGCGGCGGCTCGGATGGTGAGGTGACGGGCGGCGGCGCCGATTTCTCCATCGACAGCTTCACCGTGTACGGCACCGACGTCGCGCATCCGGCGATGGGCCCGCTGTCCTCCTCGGAGATCACCGACGGACGTGGCTTCGAGACGTCCGAGACATCGGCGAAGGTGGCCGTGGTGGACAACGCCTACGCCAAGGAGAAGAAGCTCGCGACCGGTGACACGGTCACGGTGAGCGACACGGAGTTCGAGATCGTCGGTGTGGCCACGGCGACCAGCGGGGACGCCGCCGCCAACGTCTACCTGCCGCTCGCCCAGGCGCAGGCCCTGGCCGACGCCAAGGACAAGATCACCACCGTCTACGTGCAGGCCGACGACGCGCAGCAGCTCGGTGCGGTGGAATCCGCGGTGCTCAAGGCCGTTCCGGATGCCACCGTGACCACCTCCGAGGACCTGGCGGACACCGTCTCCGGGTCCCTGTCCACCGCGTCCGGCCTCGCCGAGACGGTCGGCCGCTGGCTGTCCGTGGTGGTCCTGGCCGCGGCGTTCCTGGTCGCCGGCCTGCTCACCTCGTCCGCCGTCGCCCGGCGCGTCCGGGAGTTCGGCACCCTCAAGGCACTGGGCTGGCGCTCGCGCCGGGTCACCGGGCAGGTCGTCGGCGAGGCCGTCGTGACGGGCCTCGTCGGCGGTGCGCTGGGCATCGGGCTGGGCCTGGCCGGCGCGTGGGCGGTCACCGCGTTCGGGCCCTCGCTCTCCGCGGAACTGGGCGCTTCCGGTGGCGGCATGAGCGGTCCCGGTGGCGGCATGGGCGGCGGCCCGGGCGGCGGCGGCTCCGGCGGCGCCGCACGCGAAACCGCCGCACGGACGCTGGATGTGGTTCTCACCGCGCCGGTCAGCCTCTCCGTGATCACCCTGGCCGTCGGCCTCGCCGTCGCGGGCGGCCTCGTCGCCGGGGCCTTCGGCGGGTGGCGTGCCTCCCGGCTCCGCCCCGCCGACGCCCTCTCCCGCGTCGCCTGACCGGTCCTCGTCCCTCTCCGCAGGAGCAACCACACCATGTACGAACTCACCGGCGTCACCCGGCGCTACACCCGCGGCAAGGGCGTCGTCGACGCGCTCGCCGGAGTGGACCTCACCATCGCCGCCGGCGACTACCTGGTCATCAAGGGCCCCACCGGCGGCGGCAAGTCGACCCTCCTCCAAATGCTCGGCGGCCTCGACCGGCCGACCTCCGGCAGTGTGCTGCTCGACGGTGTCGACCTGGCGAAGCTGCCCGAGGCCCGTCTGACCCGCCTGCGCAGCGAGAAGATCGGCTTCGTCTTCCAGAGCTTCAACCTCATCCCCACCCTCACCGCCCAGGAGAACGTCGAAACGGCCCTCGTACCACTGGGCATCAAGCCGAAGGAGCGACGCGAACTGGCCGCCGAGGCCCTCACCTCGGTAGGGCTGGGAGAGCGGCGGGGCCACGTGCCGAGCGAGCTGTCCGGCGGCCAGCAGCAGCGGGTGGCCATCGCCCGAGCACTGGTCAAAAAGCCGCAGGTACTGCTCGCGGACGAGCCGACGGGCAACCTCGACGAGTCCACCCGCGACGAGATCATGGACGTCCTGCAGATCCGCTGCAAGGAGGACGGACTCACCTTCATCATGGTCACGCACGACTCCCACCTGGCCAAGCAGGCCCCCCGGGCGGTCACGCTCCGCAAGGGCACCCTGTCGTCGTCCTGACATCACGCGGGATCGCGTCGCATCGGCGCCGACGGCACGGACCCGAGCGCCACGGCCGGAGACCGGCCACCACCCTCACCGAGCACGGCGTGGCGCGGTGAAGTGCGACGACACCTCTGGCCTGCCCCGCTTTGCTCCCGCACCGGGCCCGGCGCGCCCCACACGCCGGCGGCGCGCCGGACCCGGTGCGGGATAGCCTCCAGGACGGGACGGCGAGTGCCGGGGCCCGGTGAGAGAACGGATCGTAGTACCGACATGACCGAGCGGACCGAAGAGAAGCGGCAGCACCGGCTTCTCGTCGTCGAGGACGAGCCCAGCATCCGCACGCTGCTCGAATCGACGCTGAGTCTCACCGGTTATCAGGTGAGGAGCGCCGACACGGGAGTCTCCGCGCTGGCCGAGGCCGCGTGCCTGCAGCCCGACCTGATCCTGCTGGACGTCATGCTGCCCGACCTTGACGGCTACGAGGTGATCCGTCGGCTGCGCGCGGCCGGCAACCTGGTGCCCGTTCTGCTCCTCACCGCCCGCACCGGTGTGGACGACCGCATCAAAGGGCTGAGCCTCGGCGCCGACGACTACGTCACCAAGCCCTTCAACATCGAGGAAGTACTCCTCCGCATCCAGGCCATCCTGCGGCGAACCCTCGGCCCCGACGCCCTGCTGCCGGACACCGTCGTGCGCTACGCCGACCTCGAGCTCGACGAGACGGCACACGAGGTGCACCGGGCCGGCCAGTACGTACAGCTCTCCCCGACCGAGTTCAAGCTGCTGTCGTACCTCCTGGACAACGCCGGCCGGGTACTGAGCAAAGCCCAGATCCTCGACCACGTCTGGCAGTACGACTTCGCGGGCGACACCCGCGTGGTCGAGACGTACATCAAGTACCTGCGGAAGAAGATCGACCGCTTCGACCCGCCGCTCATCCACACCGTCCGGGGCGTGGGTTACAGCCTGCGGCTGCCGCGCGCCAGCCACGGGGCAGCGGACCGTTGACCGTCGTTCGCGCGCCCCGCTCACTGCGCCGGCGTCTGGTCCTCGGGGTCACCGTGCTGGCCACCCTGGCCGTGCTGGCCGCCGAGCTGATCGGCTTCGTCGTCCTGCGGTCCTGGCTCCTCGACGGGGTCGACCAGCGGCTCGCGGATTTCCGGCCGGTGCCCGCCTTCCTTGAAGCGCGCCGTTCCGGCGAACCGGAGCCCGGGGCGCTGCCGTCGGACTTCCGCGTCTACTTCTACGACGCCCGCGGCAACCGCCTGCCCCAGACACTCGGCTCGGACGACAGGCCGGGCCCCCGGCTCCCCGGCAGCATCGACCGTCTCCTGCCGACGGAAGGCAACCCGACCTCGGTGGCGGCCGACACCGGGGACGGGAACTGGCGCGTCCTGCGCCGGGCCGGACCACGTGATCTGACCGTCGTCGTCGCGCTGCCGCTCGACACCGTGGACGGGGCGACGTCGAAGATCCTCTGGCTGAACGGCCTGCTGCTCGTCGTCACCGTGGTAGCCCTGTGGGTGCTGGGCCGTGAGGTGGTCCGGCTGAGTCTGCTGCCACTGACCCGGATGGAGCGCGCCGCCGAGGCCATCACGGCCGGGCAGCTCGACCTGCGGCTGCCGGACACCGACCCTCAGACCGAGATCGGACGGCTCGGCACCGTACTCAACACCATGCTCGACCGACTGCAGCAGGCCCTGCGGGAACGCGAGACGTCGGAGATACGGCTGCGCCGATTCGTCGCCGACGCCGGACACGAACTGCGCACGCCGCTGACCGCCATCCAGGGGTTTGCCCAGCTCGCACTGCGCTCCGACCGCCGCACCCCGAAGGAGCGGCAGGAAGCCGACCGGCACATCGCGCAGAACGCCGAGCGGATGAGCCTGCTCGTCGACGACCTCCAACTGCTCGCCAGACTGGACCGGCACCCCGACTACCAGCAGGAAAACGTGGACCTGCTGTCCCTGGCGGCGGACGCGGTGAGCTCGGCAGCCCTGCAGCGACCGAGTCACCCCGTGAGCCTGTCCCCCCTGCGCGACCGTCCCGCCGACACCGACACCGACGCCGGGGAAGGGGAAGGGGAACTGGACGTGGTGGAAGTCGTGGGAGACCCCCACCGTCTCCGGCAGATCGTCGAGAACCTGCTGTCGAACGCCCACACCCACACCCCACCCGGCACCCGGATCCAGGTCCGCGTGGGGCCGGGCCGGGCCGGTGCCCGTACCGGTGGCACCGACGCACCGGGACGCGTCAGCATGGCACCGCCCTTCCCGGCCGGAACCCGGATCGCCGTCATCGAGGTCGAGGACGACGGCCCGGGGCTGACGGCCGCCGACGCGGAGCGCGTGTTCGAGCGGTTCTACCGGGCGGACCCCGCGCGCACCCGGGCGCGAGGCGGCTCCGGACTGGGCCTGGCCATCGCCACGGCCATCACCGAAGGCCACGGAGGCCGACTCGAACTCGACCCGGGCCAAGGCCGCGGGGTCACTTTCCGCCTCGTCCTGCCACTCCCCGCACCGAGCTGACCGCGCTCCCTTGGCAGTCCGGCCGACCGGCAGAACGCTTCGGCCCGAGGTGTGGGTGGTCGACGACGTGTCGTTCCCCAAGTGCGGCAAGGCGTCGGTCGGGGTGGCCCGCCAGTACTGCGGAGCGGTCGGGAAGCAGGCGAACTGTCAGGCCGCGGTCAGTGTCCATGCCGCCACCGACACCGCGTCCTGTCCGCTGAACCGGGAGTTGTATCTGCCGCGCGAGTGGACGGACGAACCGGACCGCTGCCGCGGGGCAGGAGCGCCCGACGACGTCGTGCACCAGGAGAAGTGGCGTCTCGCACTCGGCCTGCTCGACACGCTCACCGACTGGCGGTCGAAAGCGCCGGTCGTGGTCGCCGATGCCGGCTACGGCGTCAGCACCCCCTTCCGGCTCGGTCTCCAGGAGCGGGGACTGTCCTACGTGTTGGCGCTGGCCGGGAAGGAAGTCGCCCACCCGGCGGACGTCGAGCCGCACCAGCCCACCTACGGCGGGCTCGGCCCACCCACGCTGCCCCGCTATCGCACCCCGCCGCGGGCCGTCTCCGCCCTCGCGGCCGAGATCACTGCGGATCGGTTCACCGAGGTGGTCTGGCGGCAGGGCAGCAAAGGCGCGATGACCTCACGGTTCGCGGTTCTGACCATTCGGCCGGCGGGCAAGCAGTCCCTGGCCGCAGCCCAGGAGGCGGCGGCGGCCGCAACCGGTGGGGCGGAGTCCTGCCCACCCGTACGCTCCTGGTCGAATGGCCGGACCGCCAGGACGCACCGGCGAAACTACTGGATATCGAACCTGCCTGCCACCACCCCGGTCGCTGACCTGGTGCGGTGGGCGAAAATGCGCTGGCGGATCGAGCACGACTACCGCGAGCTCAAGCACGGCCTCGGACTGGACCACTTCGAAGGCCGCACCTGGCGCGGCTGGCACCACCACGTCACCCTCGTCACCGCCGCCCAGGCCTTCCTCACCCTGCGGCGGCTCGACCCCAAAGTCCCCACACCGGCCTGACTCTCTACGAGGTCCTCGATGTTCTTCAGGACCTGCTGAGGTGCTGGGCCGGTACCTGCACCACCTGCGGACGGCCGCTACCCACCCAACGAAGCCGCCGCAGACAGCACAGAACCTAACGAAGCACCACTAGTGCCGCATCAAGCAACGTTCGCCCTGTTGACCACTTCGCGGAGCCGTTCGTCGGCGGCGTGCTTGTTCCACCAGATGATGTAGGGCGGATCATGCTGCCCTGTTCCTTGTGGCCGGCGTGATCAGTTCCTTCCAGCGCGAAGGCGGTGAACTGCATGAGCGTCGCTGGCCTGTCCGCGCTCGCCGCCGTCTTCGCCCTGGGCGCCGGGGTCCGCGAGCGCCGCTGTGCCGGGTGAGGCCACTGGTTGCCACACACCTCCAAAGCATGCACACTTGCACAAGTGAGCAATAAAGATTCTCCGGTGGGAGATCTGAGTGCGGTGCTGTCGCACCAGCTGTTCCGCGCCCTGGGCGACCCCACCCGTATCCGCCTGGTCGACCTGCTCGCCGAGCGCTGCCGGGCCTGTTCGGTCTCCGAGCTGGCGGACTGCCTGGACGTCGACCTGTCCGTGGTCTCCCGGCACCTCGCCCTCCTGCGCGCCGCCGGCGTGCTGCGCGCGGCGAAGCAGGGACGCACGGTCTTGTACGAGATCCAGTTCGACGCCCTTGCCGAATCGCTGCGGGGCATCGCCGACGCGCTGGAGCGCGCCAGGGACGACTTCGTCTCGTCCGCGCCCTGCACACCGTCCACCGACACTGATTCCGAGAAGGGAACGGCACCATGACCACGACGACCACCACGGCCCAAGCAACTGCGACAGCGGACACTTCGCCATCCTCCGCCGAGTCGACGCGGCTCGCCGTCGAATACTGGACCGTTACCATGGACGGGCAGTCCTCCTGCGGCTCCTGCGACGCGACCCGCGCCGTGGTCGACGGCGCGATGGAAGCCGTGCGCCCGCTGGCCGCACGGCTCGGAATGCAGCTCGACGTGCTGCCGCGCACGGTCGCCACCTGGGCGGAGGCGATCGACCACGGCATCGTCGCCTCGCCGACCATCCGCGCCGCCGGCCACGAGCTGTGCCCCACCCACCCGGACACCTCCGAGAGCAGGGTGTGGCGGTGGCGTGGCCAGCAGACCGTCTCGCTGCCCGAAGAGGCCGCGCTCGACCTGCTCCTGCGGGCCCTGGCAGCGCGCAGCAAGCAGATCGGCGAGTACCTGGAGCACGGCGGTCCGTCCGCCTACGTCCGCAGGTTCCTGTCGGAGCAGCCCGCCCCCCAGCTCGATGCGGACACCTCCTGCGGCGCGGCAGCCGGCTGCAGCTGAGCGCGGACGACGCGGGGCCGCCCCCAGTGGGGGTGAGGATGTCGCGCAGGCGGCGCAGGCCCTCTGGCGGAACCGTCACGCCAACGACCAGCTGCTACGAGCCATAGTCGGCAGGGCGAGCGTTGCCTGATGCGGCACTATTGGCTCGGCTCAGAATCTTGGCTTGCCGACTGCTCTTTGCCGCATGTTCGGCCCGCCGGGATGCCGGCGATCCGAGTGACGAGGAAGTCGAGCCGTTCCTCCTGTCCGTCCGGGGGGATGCGGCCGCTTCCGGACAGGACGGCCATGCCGTGCAGTGCGCTCCAGGTGACTTCGGCGAACAGTTCGCGTCGCGCGTCGTCCGGGCGGAAGCAGCTGACGAACTCGCCGAAAGCGGCCCGCAGCGGGGGCGGTGTCTCGGCGCTCGCGAACTTCACGTCGGTGGGCAGGACGAACATGGCCTGGTACAGGGCAGGCCGCTCGGCCGCGAACTCCAGATAGGCGCGGCAGACGGCGCGCAGGGCCTGCCCCGGCCCGGGGGCGGCCTGCCGCGCGCGGCGCAGGTGGGCGGCGAGCTCGCCGAAGCCGTCGAGGGCGACGGCGCTCACGATGGCGTCCTTGCCGTTGAAGTGGCTGTAGAGCACCGGCTGGCTGTATTCGACGCGTTCGGCCAGCCGTCGCGTCGTCACCGCCTCCCACCCTTCGGCCTCGGCGAGTTCGCGCGCGGCTGTGATGATCAGCTGATGACGGCGGGCGCGTTCGCGTTCACGGCGCTCGTTGATGGCGGGCATGACGACATCCTAGCAACGCTAGACATCCTGTCGGAACTAGGTATATCGTCGCTATCAATCCTAGCGCCGCTAGTAAACGCTGCGGGCGCTGCCTCCGAGAGGGGAAGGCAACCCATGCTCACCACCATCGCCACCGTGCTCGCCGGACTGGTCGGCGCAGGCATCATCTTCATCGGCGCGCGCACCTTCTGGGCACCGCAGGCCGCGGCCGGCTTCGGCATCCCCGGCACGCCGACCGGAGACCGGAACTTCCAGGCCTGGCTGTCCGTCAAGGCCGTACGTGACATCGCTTCGGGGATCTTCGTCCTCATCCTGCTGGCCGGGGCGACACCCCACCTGCTGGGCTGGTTCATGCTGGCCGCCACCGGCATACCCGTCGGCGACGCGCTGATCGTGCTGCGCAGCAACGGGCCCAGGGCGGCCGCCTACGGCATCCACGGGACCACCGCCGTGGTGATGCTGGCGATCAGCGTGCTCCTGCTCGCCGCGTAACCGCCCCTCACCCCGCCTGGGCCGGGCAGGGCTGCCTCCACTGGCGGATGGGTGGGTCCGGGGCGAAGCCGGTCTTCGGTTCGGCGCGACACCCGCGCCGAACCGAAGGCCGCGAGCGCGGCGTTCCACTCCTCGTGGGTGCGGTGGCCGGTGCCGCCCTGGGCGAAGCAGCACCGTGGGCTTCCCCCGCTGCGCGGGGTGACCGGCTGAGAACCGGAGCACAGACCCGGCTGTGGGAGGCCGCCCGCCGCACCGGCCCCTTCCGGCACGGCGGGCCACCGGCCAACGGGCGTCAGCCGGCCACGCCGGAGCTGTGGGTGGCCGGCGAAGGGGTACAGGTCAGGTCCGCCGGGGTGTCGGCCGTGCCTTTGCCCTGGAAGCCGAAGGTGGTGCTTCCGCTGCTGCTGAGGGTGCCGTTGTAGGCGGCGTTGCGGACGGTGGCATCCTGCCCGCTGACGGTGAGGTCTCCGTTCCACGCGCTGCTGACGGACTGGCCGTCGGCCAGCGTCCAGGTGACGGTCCAGCCGGCGATCGGCGCGGTGTGGGCGTTCCCGACGGTGACCTCGGCGGTGAAGCCGCCCTGCCATTGGCTGGTGACGCGGTAGGTGGCGGTGCACTCGCCGCGGGGGGCGGGGCTGCCGCCGTTGAGCGCGGCGGCGATGGCGTGGTAGGCGGGCTTCCTGGCGAAGTTCTCGTCCCATGGCAGGGCGGCGCCCTCGCCGGGGAAGACGGAGGGGACCCAGGAGTACTTGTCGGTGTAGTCCCAGAGGGTGATGCCGACGCACCGGGAGACCGCCAGGCACGCCTCGACCACGGCGCCGTAGTCGGTGGCCTGCTGGGCGTCCTTGGCGGCGGTGCGCGGCAGGGGCATGCGGATGTCGAGTTCGGTGAGGGCGACGTCGACGCCCAGGTCGGCGAAGCGCTGGATGTTCTGCCGAAGGCTTGCCGGGACCTGGCCGGCGATCAGGTGGGCCTGCATGCCGACGCCGTCGATGGGGACGCCCCGGGCCTTGAAGGACTTCACCATCTCGTAGACGGCGTCGCTCTTGGGGCCGATGCCTTCGATGTTGTAGTCGTTGTAGTAGAGCTTGACGTCCGGGTCGGCGGCGCGGGCGGCCTTGAAGGCCTCGGCGATGTAGCTGTCGCCGATCTTCTGCTGGAAGACCGACTGCCGGCGGCTGCCGTCCTCCTCGAACGCCTCGTTGACCACGTCCCAGTGGATCAGCCGGCCCTCGAAGTGGCCGACCTCGTGGGTGATGTGGTTGCGCATGACCTCCAGGAGCTCGCCGGCCGGTACGTCGCCGACCCAGTCGGGCAGCTGGTTGTGCCACACCAGGGTGTGTCCGCGCACCGACTGGCCGTTGGACTCGGCCAAGTCGACTATCTCCTCGGCGGCGGTGTAGTCGAACCGGCCCCGGGACGGCTCGGTGTACTGCCACTTCATGGTGTTGCCGACGGTGATCTGGCCGAACTCGCTGCCCAGGATCTGCGTGTACCGGGTGTCGGACAGCTCGGGGTTGTCCGTGGCGGAGCCGAAGTAGCGGCCCTTGGCCTCGGCCAGTTCGCCCAGGGTGGCGGTGTCGGCGTGGGCCGGAGCGGTGGGCGCGGCCGCGGTCAGGCCGGCCGACAGGGTCACTAACGCCGTGGCGAGGAGGCCGGCCGTGCGGCGGTCTCGGGCCGGGTGGTGACGGAACATGGTTCTCCTTCGGTTCGGGATCGTCCGAGGGCGTCATGTGGTGCCGTGACGGTGGGACAGTGGTTCGACGAGGCCCTGTCCCGGTCCCTCCCCGTAGAGAAGTACCACCTGCTGGTGCCGAGGGCGAGGTGGGCTTCGACCGGTTCCTCCCGCGGCGGCCGGACCGCCGCGGGCGGCGCTGTGCAGGCCGCGGCGGAGCGGGACAGCACAGCACGGCAGGAGCGTCTCGCCCCGCCACAGGCCGGTCTCGCGGCAGGCCGGACCGGACGTCCTGACCGCCCGGCCCGGTCGGCGGCGCGGTCCCGGTACGACCGTGGCACCAGACCAGTACGTCCCACCCCTGGGACGACGCCTCCCCACCACCCCGGCCGGTCACCTGGTCATCGAGGCGGCTCCGACTGATGAACGACGGCGCGAAGCGTCCCTCACCCCTGCGGGCCGATCCTTGCTGGGACAGGCTCCGCCGTTGGTCGTCGAGGACGTCGGGGAAGAGGGGCCTGGGTCGTGGTGCGGGCACGGACCCTCGGGTCCGTGTCGTGGAGGAGGACTTGCATCGCCGTCGCCTGAGCGGGTTCGCCGTACAGGTCTCGGAGCCGCTCGGCAGGTCTCTACTACGTTTTCAGTAGCGGCAACTGTCAGCAGGCGTACGACGACAGGGCGGCCCGCATCCGGAGAGGCTGGGCGGACAACCAGCACCAGATGGGGAGACCTCCTGCCGTGGCTATTTTCCTTCACCGAGTAGGCCGTCTGGCCTTTCGGCAACGTTGGTACGTCGCTCTGATCTGGGTGGCCGTTCTGGCTTTCGCCGGACTCAGTGCTCTCAAGGCTCCGGAGGCGTCCGACAAGGGGTTCTCCATGCCGGGCATCGAGTCCCAGAAGGCGTTCGACCTGATGGAACAGCGTTTTCCCGGAACCGCTGCCGATGGTGCGACCGCCCGGATCGTGTTCGTCGCGCCGAGCGGGGAGCGGATCACCGCCCCTGGGAACAGGCAGGCCGTGGAGAAGGCCGTGGCCTCTCTGGCCGACGGCGGACAGGTCGTGAGCGCGTCCGACCCGTTCCGGTCGAAGACGCTGAGCAGGGACGGCCGGACGGCGTACGCGACCGTCACCTACGAGGTCGGTGCCAAGGGCCTCACCGACGCCAGCAAGAGCCGGCTGGAGGAGGCTGTCCACAGCGCTCAGGATGCCGGGCTGACCGTCGAGGCGGGCGGAAGCGCCCTGAACGCGGGTGGCGGGCCGGGCGGCGGGGCCGAGCTGATCGGTGTCGCGGTGGCCGCCGTCGTCCTGCTGGTCACCTTCGGTTCGCTCGCCGCGGCCGGGCTGCCGCTGCTGACCGCCCTGATCGGCGTCGGGGTCAGCATGGCCGGCATCCTGGCACTGGCCCATGCGCTGGACTTGTCCGCGACGACGAGCATCCTGGCGATGATGCTGGGACTCGCGGTCGGCATCGACTACGCGCTGTTCGTCGTCTCCCGCTACCGCGAGGAGCACGCCAGGGGCCGTGCGCCGCACGAGGCGGTCGGGCTGGCGGTCGGCACGGCCGGCTCCGCGGTCGTGTTCGCCGGGCTCACCGTCGTCATCGCGCTGGCCGGACTGGCGGTGGTCGGCATCCCGATGCTCACCAAGATGGGCCTGGCCGCGGCGGGCGCGGTCACCGTCGCCGTACTGATCGCCCTGACGCTGGTCCCGGCGCTCCTCGGCTTCTGGCCGAACGCCGTTCTCACGCGGCGGGCCCGCAGCGGCGGACGGGCCGAGGAACAGGACACCCGGAACAACGGGGGCACCCGCTGGGCGCGGTTCGTGCTGCGGCGTCCGCTGCCCGTGCTGCTGCTGGGCGTGGCGGGGCTGGGGACTCTCGCGCTGCCGGCCATGGACCTGCAGCTCGGTAACCCCGGGGACGAGGCCAAACCGACCTCCACCACCGAGCGCCGGGCCTACGACGCGCTGGCCGAGGCTTTCGGGCCGGGCTTCAACGGACCCTTGACCATCGTCGTGGACGCGAAGGGCACCGCCGGCGCGAAGAGCGCCGTCGAGTCTGTCGCACAGCGGATCGGCGGCACCGAGGGGGTCGTCTCCGTCTCCTCGCCCCGCTTCAACAAGGCAGGAGACACGGCTGTCTTCCAGGCCGTGCCGTCCACGGCACCGACCGACGAGAAGACCAAGGACCTGGTCACGTCCATCCGGAACGACCGGCCCGCGATCGAGTCCCGGACCGGGGTGACGTTCGCTGTCACCGGCACCACCGCTGTCGACATCGACATCGCCGAGAAGGTGCAGTCCGCTCTGGTCCCCTACCTGATCGTTGTCGTGGGCCTTGCGGTCGTACTGCTGCTGCTGGTCTTCCGGTCCCTGCTCGTCCCGCTGAAGGCGGCCCTGGGATACCTGTTGTCGGTGCTGGCCTCCCTGGGCGTGGTCGTCCTCGTCTTCCAGCAGGGCCACGGCGCCGAACTGCTGGGAGCCGAGCACACGGGCCCGATCATGAGTTTGATGCCGATCTTCCTGGTGGGCATCGTCTTCGGCCTGGCCATGGACTACGAGGTCTTCCTCGTCTCTCGGATGCGCGAGGCGTACGTCCACGGCGAATCGCCCCACCAGGCGGTCATCAGCGGGTTCCGGCACAGTGCCCGGGTCGTCGTGGCCGCCGCACTGATCATGATCGCGGTCTTCGCCGGATTCATCGGCGAGAGCGACTCCATGATCAAAATGATCGGGTTCGGACTCGCCTCGGCCATCCTGTTCGACGCCTTCGTCGTACGGATGGCGATCGTGCCCGCCGTCCTCGCCCTTCTGGGGCACAGGGCCTGGTGGCTGCCGGGCCGGCTGGACAGGCTGCTGCCCCGCGTCGACGTGGAGGGCGAGGCACTCGGCCGGCGGCCCGCCGCGGCAGACCCGCGATCGGCCGGGACGACGACCGGCCGGGAAGTATCCCACACCTGACACGGCCGCTTCTTTTCCGCCGGGGTCCCGTGTTGGATGACACGGGGCCCCGGCGGCCGTCCGTGGAGGCGGACGGCGACGTGTTCCAGAGCACCGACCGGAGAACCGTATGAGTACCAGCCCTGAGCGTTACACCGACCGTTTCGAGCGATACGCCGACCGCCATCCTCGCGTCGTCGACGCGGTCCTGGTCCTGGTGGTGACGGCCTGCGCGATCGTGGGCAGTGGTCTCACCAGGCCGGGCGCCGCCCCACCTCAGCGGGACACCACCGTCCTGGTCGTCATGGGAGTCTCGTGTCTCGCCCTGTTCAAACACCGAAGCCATCCGCGGACCGTCACCGTCGTGAACGCGGTGTGCATCGTGGTCGTCACCGCGCTGGAGTACGTGCTGACCCCTTTGCTGCTGGCCCCCGTCATGGCGGCGATGTACTGGTTGACCACGCATACCGGCCTCAAGACCGCACGCTTCTACAGCGTCACCACGGCAGCGGCTCTGATGGCCGCGTCAGCGGTCTTTGACCCCACTTACGCTTCTTCCCCCGTACCACGGTCCATCGGCTACTGCTTCTGGCTGCTCCTGCCGCTCGCCGCCGGCAGCATGACCAGACTGCGGCGCGCCTACCTGGCGTCGGTGCAGGCCCGTGCCGAACATGCCGAGCGGACCCGGGAGGAGGAGGCACGGCGGCGTGCCACCGAAGAACGCATGCGCATCGCCCGCGAGCTGCACGACGTCGTGGCTCATCATCTGGCCCTGGCCAACGCCCAGGCAGGCACGGCCTCGCACTTCGCGCTCACCAATCCGCAACAGACGAAGAAGATTCTCACCAGCCTGACCGACACCACGTCCTCCGCACTGCGCGAGCTGAAAGCCACGCTGGGAGTGCTGCGCTACAGCAGCGCCCCGGCCGCCGCACCGCTGGAACCCTCTCCTGGCCTCGCCCGCCTGCCCGAACTGGTTTCGGCGTGCGCGTCCGCGGGGCTCACCGTCACGGTCACCACGACGGGCGAGTTCCGTCCGCTCACCTCCGGAGTGGACCTGACCGCGTTCCGGATCGTGCAGGAGGCGCTCACCAACGCCACCAAGCATGCCGCCGCGGACTCGGCACGCGTACATCTCACCTACAAGGAATCCCGTTTGCTGATCACGATCACCAACGACGGGCCGTCCGGCAGTACCGTTGCCGCAGCCGCGCCGGGCCAGGGCTTCGGCATCATGGGCATGCGGGAACGCGCCCACACCGCCGGCGGTGAACTCCGCGCGGGACCCCGTCCAGGAGGCGGCTTCGAAGTCGCGACCAGCCTGCCGCTTCCGACCGCCACACCCGAAGCGCCTTCGGAAGCCGCAGACAATTCAACAGGAGAAGAAGCATGACCATCAGGGTGCTGCTCGCCGACGACCAGACCTTGCTACGGGCAACCTTCCGGATGCTGGTCGACTCCTGTGAGGACATGACCGTGGTCGGCGAGGCCTCCGACGGCGCGGAGGCGCTGGAACTGGCCCGCGCCCACCGCCCCGACATCGTCCTCATGGACATCCGGATGCCGGGCACGGACGGCCTCGCCGCCACCTCCGCGATCTGCGCCGACCCGGAGCTGACCGCCACCCGCGTCCTCATCCTGACGACGTTCGAGACCGAGGACTACGTCGCCCAGGCGCTGCGCGCCGGTGCCAGCGGCTTCCTCGGCAAGGACGTCACCACCGACACCCTGCTGGCCGGCCTGCGCACGGTGGCCTCCGGCGAGGCCCTCCTGTCCCCCACCGCCACCCGCACCCTCATCGCGAACTTCCTCGTGACACCCGCCCCCGGCGCACAGCCCGTGTCCGCACAGCGCCTGTCGGAACTCACCGCTCGCGAACGCGAGACCATGGCCATGGCCGCCGAGGGCAAGTCCAACACCGAGATCGCCGAGACACTCACCCTCAGCCCGCTGACCGTACGCACCCACATCTACCGGGCGATGGCGAAGCTGGGCGCCCGCGACCGCGCCCAACTGGTCGTCATCGCCTACCAGACAGGGCTGGTGCAGGTGACCCCGCTCACGCCCTGACCGCGCACCGGCATCCCGGACGAACACCGGGCGGGCAAGCCCCGAGACGGCGCACACGCTCGGGAAGCCGACCCCGGCCCTCCCGGCCCAGAACCGCTTTTCAGCCGCCACCGGCGCGCGGTCACGTACGGCAGGCGCGAAGTGCCCGGAGAATCTGCGCAGGAATGCCACACGCGCTGCACGTGCCTTTTCGAACGCCCCGATAGCCTTGCTGGCCGTTCACGCAGGTACGGACGTGACCAGGCCGTGGCCCGGGCAGGCCGACGGCGAAGCCGACCCAGGAAGACCGCAGATGGACCACTGCTCCTCGTGCCACCGGTATCTCAACGGGGCCCTGGTGTGTCCCGGGTGCGCCGCCTACGCACCGGATATCGCCCCGCGCGTCACCGACAGCGGCATCCTCCCGGCCCGGCCCGCCGCCTCGGCGGTGAGGGACGACGCGTCGGGCGGGACGGCGGCGCGGGAATCCACGGCACCGGCCGCCCGGCACGACGGCCCGTCGCGTGACGGGGCGCTGTCCGGGTCCGGCGCGGAGGAGAGCCCCTCCCCCGGGACATCCGGCGGCGGCGAGGGAGTATCCGCCGCCCGGCAGGGCCATGCGGCGTGTCGGGACCGGCTGTCGCACTGGAAGAAGAACCAGCGCCGGGCCGTGGTCGCCACCGCCGTCGCAATCGTCGGCGGCGGCCTGGCCGTCGCGACGTTGGAACGGCCCGCCGCCGACCGGGGGCAGGCGGTGGCGCCGGACGACGGCACGGAGGCCGCGGAGGCGCGGGCGACGGAGGAGGCGCGCCGGCCCGCGCGCGGCGCCTCCCCGGCGCCACCGCCGACGGCCGGCCTGCCGCACCGGGAGCCTCTGGTGGTGGCGCCCCACGCCACGCGGTGGAACATGGGGGACGTTCTCGTGCCGGGTGCCGCGGTCTCCCCACGCCCGACGACCACATCGGCTCCTCAGTCGGAAGCCGTGTCCCCGGTCCCCGGCACGACGGCTCCCGGCGGCTCCGGTACGGCGCCCGAGCGGCCGTCCACGCCCGGGACCGACGGCACCGCGGCTCCGGGGGGCTCGCCGTCGGCCTCGCCGCCGGAGCCGCCATCACCACCGGCGGAGATCTGCCTGTTCGCCCTGTGCCTCGGCTGACGGCGAGGGTGTGCCGCCGGGGCGCCGGGCGGAGGAAGCCCTGCCCGGTCGTGCGACCGGTCCAGGACCCGGGCGCCGTGCCCGGCCGGCGGTGAGCAGCGCGCCGGGACCCGTCGCGGCAGAGCGCCCGGGCCCTGCCGCCGGGGTCACCGGACGGCACGTCCGCTCCTGTCCGCTGCCCGGCGGTCACCGGTGTGCGCGGTATCCGCGGTCGTTCGGCCGGGCCCGTACCGGGACGGAGACCGGAGGCCAGGCCGGATCGCGTCGGCGGGTGTCGGTACGCGCCGCGCGGCACGGACGGCAGCGCCTTCGACGCCCGGGCACGGTGCTGCTCCGGCCGGCTGCGTCCCCGCGTCGGCAGGGCACCGCAACCGGCCGGACCAGCGAGGCCGTCCGGGTCACGGCTCGCGGGAGGGTGCACGGGCCAGGGGCCGGGTCACCGGCCGGCCCCTGTCGCCTGGTGCGCGGCAGGGGCCGTCCCGTGACGCTTGTCGGCGCTCAGCGCGTGCAGGATCTCCTCCGCGCTCTGTCTGGCGTCGCCGAAGAGCATGCTGCTGTTCTCCCGGAAGAACAGCGGGTTCTGCACGCCCGCGTAGCCGGAGGCCATGGACCGTTTGAAGACGACGACCTGGCCGGCCTCCCAGACCCGCAGCACCGGCATGCCGGCGATCGGGCTGTCCGGGTCCTCCGCCGCGGCCGGGTTGACGGTGTCGTTCGCCCCGATGACCAGCACGACCGAGGTGTCGGCGAAGTCGTCGTTGATCTCGTCCATCTCCAGGACGATGTCGTAGGGCACCTTCGCCTCGGCCAGCAGCACGTTCATGTGCCCGGGCAGGCGGCCGGCGACGGGGTGGACACCGAAGCGGACCGCCACGCCCCGCTCGCGCAGCCGCCGCGTCAGCTCCGCGACCGGGTGCTGGGCCTGGGCGACGGCCATGCCGTAGCCGGGGGTGATGACCACCGAGCGGGCCCGGGCGAGCATCCCGGCCACCTCCGCGGCGCGCACCTCGCGGTACTCGCCCTGCGCCTCCCCGCCGCCGGCCGGCGCCCCGATGCCGAAACCGCCCGCGATGACGGAGAGGAAGGAGCGGTTCATCGCCTTGCACATGATGTAGGACAGGTAGGCGCCGGAGGAGCCGACCAGCGCGCCCGTGACGATGAGCAGGTTGTTGTCGAGAAGGAAGCCGGCCGCGGCCGCCGCCCAGCCCGAGTAGCTGTTGAGCATGGAGACGACGACGGGCATGTCGCCGCCGCCGATCGAGGCGACCAGGTGCCAGCCCAGCGCCAGCGCGAGCACGGTCACCGCGATCACCAGCGGCAGGTTCGGGCTGATCGTGAACCAGGCGGTCAGTGCGGCGAAGGCGCCGAGCGCGCCGAGGTTCAGCGCGTTCCTGCCCGGCAGCGTCAGCGGGCGGGAGTCGATCCGTGCCGAGAGTTTCAGGAACGCGACGATCGAGCCGGTGAAGGTGACCGCGCCGATGAAGACGCCGATGGACACCTCGGCGCGGTGGATGGCCAGCAGGCCGGCGCCGATCCGGGGCTGTGCCGTGCCGTGCGCCTCCACCTCCAGGTAGCTGTTCCAGCCCACCAGCACCGCGGCCAGGCCGACGAAGCTGTGCAGCATCGCGATCAGTTCGGGCATCTGCGTCATCCCGACCCGGCGGGCCCGCCACAGGCCGATCACCGCGCCGAGCGCCATGGCCGACACGGTCAGCGCCACCGCGCCGGCGGTGATGCTGCGCGCCGCCACCACGACCGTGGCGGCCAGCGCGAGGGCCATGCCGGCGATGCCGTAGACGACGCCGGCGCGGGAGGTGCGGTGCTGGGACAGGCCGGCCAGGCTGAGGACGAACAGCAGGGCGGCGACCAGGTCGGCCGCGTGGGAGGCCGTCATGGGGGTCATCTCGGCTCAGCCTTTCGAGAACATGGACAGCATGCGGCGGGTGACGGCGAAACCTCCGAAGATGTTGACGCTCGTCAGCAGGATCGCCGTGAAGGACAGCGCTGTGACGATCCGGCTCCCGTGCCCGATCTGCAGCAGGGCGCCGATCACGACGATCCCGGAGATCGCGTTGGTCACCGACATCAGCGGCGTGTGCAGCGCGTGGTGCACCTTGCCGATGACGTAGTAGCCGATCACCACCGCCAGCGTGAACACCGTGAAGTTCTCCGCGAGCTGCGCGGGGGCGAAGGCCACCAGCAGGAACACCGCGGCCATGCCGAGCGCGATCAGGCCGAAGCGTCCCGCGGGCGCCTGCCTCGGCCGCTCGGGCTCCGGGGCGGCGGGTGCGGCCGCGGGCTGTTCGGCGGGCGCGGCGGAGACCGCGACGGGCGGCGGCGGCCAGGTGACCTCGCCGTCGCGCACCACGGTCACGGCCCGCTGCACGGCGTCGTCGAAGTCGATCACCAGCCGCCCGTCCGCGCCGGGCGTGAGCAGCTCGATCAGGTTCGCCAGGTTGGTGCCGAACAGCTGCGAGGCCTGTGCGGGCAGCCGGGAGGCGAGGTCGGTGTAGCCGATGATGGTGACGCCGTTGCCGGTGACCACCACGCGCCCCGGCACGGTGCCCTCGACGTTGCCGCCCTGGGCGGCGGCCATGTCGACGATGACACTGCCCGGCTTCATGACGGCCACGTCGCCGGCCGTCAGCAGGCGCGGTGCCGGCCGGCCCGGGATCAGCGCGGTGGTGATCACGACGTCCACGTCCGCGGCCTGCTCGCGGTAGAGCTCGGCCGCGGCGCGGTCGTAGTCGGCGGAGGTCGCCCTGGCGTAGCCGTCGGTGCCCGCCTCCTGGGCGGCGTTCACCGGGAGGTACTCGCCGCCCAGCGACTTCACCTGGTCGGCGACCTCCGGCCGCGGGTCGGTGGCGCGCACGATCGCGCCGAGGCTGGAGGCGGCGCCGATCGCCGCCAGGCCGGCCACGCCCGCGCCGGCCACCAGCACCTTCGCCGGCGGCACCTTGCCGGCCGCGGTGACCTGGCCGGTGAAGAACCGTCCGAAGACGTGGGCGGCCTCGATGACCGCTCGGTAGCCGGCGATGTTCGCCATCGAGGACAGCACGTCCATCGACTGCGCACGCGAGATGCGCGGCACCGCGTCCAGTGCCAGGGCGGTCACGCCGGCGCCGGCGAGCGCCCGGAGCAGTTCGGGTCTCTGTGCCGGGGCCAGCAGGGCGACCACGGTCGCGCCCTCGCGCAGCCGGATGATCTCCGCGTCGGAGGGGGCGTTCACCTTCAGCACGACATCCGCGTCCCAGGCCGTGCCGATCTCCGCGCCGGCGTCGAGGTAGGCCTGGTCGGCGAAGCCGGATGCCTCGCCGGCCCCCGGTGCGACGACGACCTCGTAGCCGAGGTCCAGCAGCAGCCGTACCGTCGCCGGGGTCGCCGCGACCCGCGTCTCCTCGGCAGCCGACTCGGCCACTACGCCGATGCGCTGGGGTGGGTGGTGCGCAAACTGGTGTACAGACATCTCCCGGGTTCCCTCCTTGGAGGAGCGGTTGGCAGGGGGTCCGCGGCGAGGGGTGTCCATCGGCTCACCCGTCCCCCGTGGACGCGGACCGTGGGAACCTACCCGCCACAGCCGCCCGGGCCGAGGGAACACGGCCGTGGCACGCCCCACCGCGCGGTCGCCGCGGCGCGCGGTGGCGCGGAGCCGGACCGCCACGGGCCGGTACCTCGGGCGGGAGGCGAGAGCGGCGGAGTACGGGCCGGTGAGCAGGGGACGCCGCCCCGCCTCCTCGTTCAGGGGCCGGCACGCCGGCTTCCCGGGCCGCTGCCTGCTCAGCGCCGCGGGCGCAGGCCACGCGCGGTGCGGCCCGGACGCGGCCGGGGAGGAGGACACCGAGGGCCGGCCGCGGTCAACGCGCCGCCGGGCCAGGGGTGCGGTCCCGCCGGTGACACCGCCGCCCGCCGTCCTGTCCGCCCGGGCACGCCACGGCTGCGGTGGGCGTGGGCGGGGTGTCGGTGATGCCGCGGGCGCGCTCCCGGCGCGGTGCGTCCGGGCACGGCGGCTGAACGCGGCCTGTTCCGTACTCTTGCGGCATGCGCATGCGCCCCACTTTGAGCTGGACCCCCACCGAGGACCTGCCGCCGGGCACCACGGATCCGGGGCCGGTCGCCGATGCGCTGAGCACCGGCGGCGTGCTGGTGCTCAGCGGGGCGGGCATCTCCACGGAGTCGGGCATCCCCGACTACCGGGGCGAGGGCGGGAGCCTGGGGCGGCACACCCCGATGACCTACCAGGAGTTCACCGCCGACGCACAGGCCCGGCGCCGGTACTGGGCGCGCAGCCACCTGGGCTGGCGCACCTTCGGCCGCGCCCGCCCCAACGCCGGGCACCGGGCCGTGGCCGCGTTCGGGCGGCACGGCCTGCTCTCGGGTGTGATCACCCAGAACGTCGACGGTCTGCACCAGGCCGCCGGCAGCGAGGGCGTGGTGGAGCTCCACGGAAGCCTGAGCCGGGTCGTCTGCCTTTCCTGCGGTGCCCTCAGCCCGCGCGGTGAACTCGCCCGTCGGCT
The DNA here is from genome assembly GCF_036323805.1 of Streptomyces rubellus. NCBI lineage: Bacteria > Bacillati > Actinomycetota > Actinomycetes > Kitasatosporales > Streptomycetaceae > Streptomyces > Streptomyces rubellus. The sequence goes on along the minus strand of NZ_JAZDCX010000043.1, from coordinate 4,842 downwards.
GGAGGAGGCCAATGCGGGCTTCGAGCCGGTGGCCGCGGGAATCAACCCGGACGGCGACGCCGACCTCACCGACGAGCAGGTCGGGGACTTCCGCGTGGTGCCCTGCACGGTCTGCGGCGGCGTCCTCAAACCGGACGTGGTGTTCTTCGGCGAGGCCGTTCCGCCGCAGCGGGTCGAGTACTGCCGCACGCTGGTCCGGAACGCGGCCTCCTTGCTGGTCCTGGGATCCTCGCTGACGGTGATGTCCGGACTCCGGTTCGTCCGCCAGGCGGCCCGGGCCGGGAAGCCGGTGCTGATCGTCAACCGGGACCCGACCCGGGGCGACCGGCATGCCCTCACCCGGGTCGCGCTCCCCTTGGGGGCGGCCCTCACCACCGTGGCCGGCCGACTGGGGATCCCCGTCGACGGCCGGGCAGCGGACCGGGTGAGGCGGTGACGGTGGCGGGACGCCGCCGGGGTTCACCGCGCCGGATCCCCGTGTCACCGCGGAACGACCAGCCGGTTCTGTCCTTCCTCACGGATCTCACGGATCTCACGGATTCTCGCCTGCGCGCTGTTCCGGCGGAGGAAGGGAACCGGGGGGATCCCCCCCGTGGGAAGCGGGTACGCCCGGCCGTACGGCCGCTGAGGGACAGTACGGGCACGTCCCGGCGGCGCGGTGCGCCGGCTGAGTCGCGCCGGTCCGCGGGTCCGGTCAGCAGCCCGTTCCGGACGGGGCCGGAGAGGTCTTCCAGCACTGTCCGGCGGGCTTGCCGGCCGGCGCCGCCAGGTGGGACGGATCCGTCGTCCGCCGGCTTCCAGGGGATCCGAGGCAGGAGTCCCGGGGCCCCTCTCCCCTCTCCCCCGGGCCGCCGTCAGCACGGGGGCGCCCGCGTCCCGCCCGCCTCCTCCCGGCGGCGCCGAGCCCGGTGCGGCCCGGTCCACCGCCGTCCCGTTCCGCGAAGCCACCGTGCCGGCGACAAGCGGCCGCGCGGGGCCGCCGCCCGGCGGGCGCTGATCCGCGCGCACGGCCTGTGTCCCCGGGGTGTTGTGTTCAGTCGGTGCCGAACTCCATCGCGGCGCGGTCGAGCAGTTCCTCGTCGCCGGAGACCTCACCGCGCGAGGCGATGGCCTCGGCACCGCCCTGCGGCATCGCGCCGATCAGTCCGGTCGAGGCCGCCTGGGCGGCGCCGACGAGCGCGGCCTGGCCGGTGCCGACCATGCCGATGTCCGCGTACTGTTCGAGCCTGGCGCGCGAGTCGGCGATGTCGAGGTTGCGCATGGTGAGCTGGCCGATCCGGTCCACCGGGCCGAAGGCCGAGTCCTCGGTGCGCTCCATCGACAGCTTGTCCGGGTGGTAGCTGAAGGCCGGGCCGGTGGTGTCGAGGATGGAGTAGTCCTCACCGCGCCGCAGCCGCAGCGTCACCTCGCCGGTGACCGCCGAGCCGACCCAGCGCTGCAGCGACTCGCGCACCATCAGCGCCTGCGGGTCGAGCCAGCGGCCCTCGTACATCAGCCGGCCCAGGCGCCGTCCCTCGTTGTGGTACTGGGCCAGGGTGTCCTCGTTGTGGATGGCGTTGACGAGGCGCTCGTACGCCGTGTGCAGCAGCGCCATGCCGGGTGCCTCGTAGATGCCGCGGCTCTTGGCCTCGATGATCCGGTTCTCGATCTGGTCGGACATGCCCATGCCGTGGCGGCCGCCGATCGCGTTCGCCTCCATCACCAGGTCGACCGGGGAGGTGAACTCCTTGCCGTTGATCGTCACCGGCCGGCCCTGGTCGAAGCCGATCGTCACGTCCTCGGCGGGGATCTCCACCTCGGGGTCCCAGAACCGCACGCCCATGATCGGCTCCACGGCCTCGACGCCCGTGTCCAGGTGCTCCAGGGTCTTGGCCTCGTGGGTGGCGCCCCAGATGTTGGCGTCGGTGGAGTACGCCTTCTCGGTGCTGTCGCGGTAGGGCAGTCCGTGGGCGAGCAGCCACTCCGACATCTCCTTGCGGCCGCCGAGCTCGGAGACGAAGTCCGCGTCCAGCCAGGGCTTGTAGATGCGCAGCTGGGGGTTGGCGAGCAGGCCGTAGCGGTAGAACCGCTCGATGTCGTTGCCCTTGAACGTCGAGCCGTCTCCCCAGATCTGCACGTCGTCCTCGAGCATCGCCCGGACCAGCAGGGTGCCGGTGACGGCGCGGCCGAGCGGCGTGGTGTTGAAGTAGGCGCGCCCGCCCGAGCGGATGTGGAAGGCGCCGCAGGCGAGCGCGGCGAGCCCCTCCTCGACCAGGGCCGCGCGGCAGTCGACCAGGCGCGCGATCTCGGCGCCGTACGTCTTCGCGCGGCCCGGCACCGAGGCGATGTCGGGCTCGTCGTACTGGCCGATGTCGGCGGTGTAGGTGCACGGGACGGCGCCCTTGTCGCGCATCCATGCGACGGCGACCGATGTGTCGAGGCCGCCGGAGAAGGCGATGCCGACGCGCTCGCCGGTGGGCAGTGAGGTGAGAACCTTGGACATGGGAAGAGTATGCGACAGACTGCATGATCATTCAAAGTCTCGGCCGGTCCTCCCGGTCATCCGGCCACGGTCCGTCCGGAGGGCCCGCCCGCCCCCGGCGGCGCGACGGGCCGCGCAGCGCGGCCGGCGAACCGCGGCGTCTCCCCCGCCGGACCGTCCGCGCCGCGCTCTTCGCCGTGCTCCGCGGACGACACCCTCCGCTCCGGAAAGGGCGGTGGAATACCGTCGAACGGCCCCGCGGGAAACCCGGCCCGGTGACCCGTTGTCGAATTCCGTTCGACGTTTCGTTCAATGGCCTGCGTTCAGGGCGGAACGTCTCGTTTTCCCCGTCGAAGTCCACATCGACAGGCTGCGGGATTTACCGGTTTCCCAGCGAATCCCTTGCGCCGCCGGTGCGTCGCTGCCAGCATCACGGCGAAGCGGCGCTCGAACACGCGGCTCCGGCGGGCCGCGATTTCCCGCACCGCTTTCCTCCCCCCGCAGTCCGCAGTCACAAGGAGCACCATGTCCGGTTTACGGGACCGTACGAGAAAGATCCGGCGGGGATTCCGCCTGCCGGTGATCGGCGTCGTCACGCTGCTCGCCGGACTGAGCCTGGTGGTCACCGGCGGCGCCGGGACGGCCGCCACGGCCGCCCCCTCCACCACCGCACACGGCGCCCCGGCCCCGGATGGCGCGACGGCTCAGGTCGCCGCGATGCAGCCCGGGTGGAACCTGGGCAACTCCCTCGACGCCACCGGCGACGACGAGACCTCGTGGGGCAACCCGCGCGTCACCGAGGCGCTTCTCGACAACATCAGAGCCCAGGGGTTCAACAGCGTCCGCATCCCGGTGACCTGGGGACAGCACCAGGGTCCGGCCCCGGACCACACCATCGACCCGGCCCACCTGGACCGGGTCAGGGAAGTGGTCGACTGGGCGCTCGCGGACGGCTTCCACGTGATGATCAACGTGCATCACGACTCCTGGCAGTGGATCGCGGACATGCCGGCCGACCGTGCCGGAGTGCTCGCCCGCTACAACGCCACCTGGCGGCAGGTGGCCGCCGCGTTCCGCGACTCCTCGCCCCGGCTCGTCTTCGAGAGCGTCAACGAGCCGCAGTTCACCGGCGGCGACGACACCCGGAACGCGGAGCTGCTGAACGAGCTCAACACCTCCTTCCACCGCATCGTGCGCGGCTCCGGCGGCAACAACGCCACCCGCCTCCTCGTCCTGCCCACCCTGCACACCTCGGCCGATCAGGCGCGGCTGGACGAGCTGACCGCCACCTTCGACGCCCTCGGCGACCCCCGTCTCGCCGCGACGGTGCACTACTACGGCTACTGGCCGTTCAGCGTGAACGTCGCGGGCGGGACGCGTTTCGACGACACCGCGCGGAAGGACCTGACCGACACGTTCGACCGCGTCCACCGCGCCTTCGTGGCCCGGGGCATCCCGGTGATCCTCGGCGAATACGGCCTTCTGGGATTCGACCGGCACACCGGCACCATCCAGCAGGGCGAGAAACTGAAGTTCTTCGAGTCCCTCGGCCACCACGCCCGCACCCGGCAGATCACCACCATGCTGTGGGACAACGGCCAGCACTTCCAGCGCACCGGTTTCCGGTGGAACGATCCGGAACTGTTCGCGCAGATCGAGTCCAGCTGGACGACCCGGTCCGGCACGGCCTCCTCCGACCAGGTGTTCAGCGCCCGCGCGGCGGCCGTCACCGACAAGACGCTCACCCTGAACCTCAACGGCACCTCGTTCACCGGGCTCCGGCACGGCACCACCGACCTGGTGCGCGGCACGGACTACACCGTCGAAGGCGACCGGCTCACGATCACCGCCGCCGCGCTCACCCGGCTGAGCGGATCGCGGGACTACGGCACCAACGCGGTGCTGCACGCGCGGTTCTCGCACGGTGTCCCCTGGCGGATCGACCTGATCACCCACGACACACCGGTCCTGCGGAACGCCACCGGAACGACGGACTCCTTCACCATCCCCACCGACTTCCGCGGCGACAGACTCGCCACGATGGAGGCCACCTACGCCGACGGCACCAACGCCGGCCCGCACGGCTGGACGCCCTACAAGGAGTACGACCGCGCGTTCGCGCCCGACTACGCCGCCGGCGTCACCGCACTGACGCCGGACTTCTTCGCCGAGGTCGAGGACGGCTCCCCGGTGACGCTCACCTTCCACTACTGGAGCGGGGCGAAGGTGACCTACCACGTCACCAGGTCCGGTTCCTCGGTCACCGGCACCGTGTCCTGACCGGTGCCCCGGCGGACGGCGGACGGGCCCGCCCCGTTCCCGGTCCGCCGGACAGCCGGAGTGGGGGGGGGCCGCCGGGCCCGCCCCCCCCCGCGGGGCCG
>NZ_JAZDCX010000042.1:0-25910 GCF_036323805.1 Streptomyces rubellus | reverse complement strand
GGCCCCGGCCCCGCCGGAGGGGCGCCCGCCGGCGCGGGGCCCCCGGCGCCGCCGGACGCGGGCCGGAGCCCGTCCCGCCGCGGCCGGGACCCCGCCGGTCGCGGCCGCCGCGGCCGGCGGCCGGCGGTTCCGTCGCGGACAGTTCGGACACGCTCCCTGCTCCCCCGCTCCTGTGCCTGCGCGGCCGCTTCCCCGCAACCGGGGCATCAGCCCTGGCGGCGCGCCGCGACCGCCTCGTACACCATCTTGACCAGCAGCTCGTCGGCGTCCCGCCGGCCGAACTCGGCCGCGCAGCGGGACATCTCGTAGAGCCGGTGCGGATCGGTGAGCACCGGCAGGACGTTGGCCTGGATCCACTCCGGCGACAGCTCGGCGTCGTCGACGATCAGTCCACCGCCCGCCTTGACCACCGGCTGGGCGTTCAGCCGCTGTTCGCCGTTGCCGATCGGCAGCGGGACATAGGCGGCCGGCAGGCCCACGGCGGACAGTTCGGCCACCGTCATCGCGCCCGCGCGGCAGAGCATCATGTCCGCCGCGGCGTACGCCAGATCCATCCGGTCCAGGTACGGCACCGGAAGGTAGGGCGGCATCCCGGGCATGTTGTCCACCCGCGGCAGCTCGTTCTTCGGGCCGACCGCGTGCAGGATCTGCACCCCGGAGCGCTGCAGGGCCGGGGCGATGGCCTGGACGACCTCGTTCAGTCGCCGCGCCCCCTGGGAACCGCCGGTGACCAGCAGCGTGGGCAGGTTGGCGTCGAGGCCGAAGGCGGCCCGGGCCTCGGCGCGTGCCGCAGCCCGGTCCAGGGTGGCGATGGAACGGCGCAGCGGGATGCCGACGTAGCGGGCGTGCCGCAGCTTGCTGTCCGGGGTGGAGACGGCGACGAAGCGGGTGTAGCGGGAGCCGATCTTGTTGGCCAGCCCGGGCCGGGCGTTGGCCTCGTGGACGACGATCGGCACCCCGAGCCGTTTGGCCGCGAGGTAGCCGGGCAGCGCCACATAGCCGCCGAAGCCGGCCACGCAGTCGGCCCCGGTGCGCTCCAGGACCTGCTCGGCCGCCTTGATGGTCCCCCGCAGCCGCCCCGGTACGGTGATCAGTTCGGGGGTGGGTTTGCGCGGCAGCGGCACGGCCGGGATCAGCGCCAGCTCGTAGCCGCGTTCCGGGACGAGCCGGGTCTCAAGTCCGCGCTCCGTTCCGAGTGCCGTGATCCCCACGGCCGGGTCCTGCCTGCGCAGGGCGTCCGCGAGGGCGAGCGCGGGCTCGATGTGGCCGGCGGTCCCCCCACCGGCGAGTACGACATGCACCGAATCTTCACCGCTCTCCGGACGGGCGCCGAACGGCGCTCCGTCGCATTGTCTTCCGTCTCACCCCAGCCAGCTTCCTTCTCACAGCGGGCTGCCGCATGGCCAGTGCCCTCCGCGCGGCGGGCTCCCGCCTCGCGAACGAGATCAGCAGCCCGACCGCGAACATCGTCGGCAGCAGGGCGGACCCCCCGTAGGAGAACAGCGGGAGCGGGACACCGGCGATCGGCAGCAGGCCGAGCACCGCACCGATGTTGACCACGGCCTGGGCCGTGATCCAGGTGGTCACACCTCCCGCGGCATACCTGACGAAGGGATCCTCCGTACGTCCGGCCACGCGGATACCCGCATAGCCTAGAGCCGCGAAAAGGGCGAGCACCGACAGCGTCCCCGTCAGGCCGAGTTCCTCCCCGGTCACGGCGAAGATGAAGTCGGTGTGCGGTTCGGGCAGTTGCCCCCATTTCTCCACGCTGGCGCCCAGTCCGGAACCGAACCAGCCGCCGGAGGCCAGGGCGTAGATGCCGTGCACGGCCTGCCAGCACTCGTAGTTGGGGCCGGGCTCGGTGGCGCCCAGGCAGGCGAAGCGGGCCAGCCGGTTGCCGCTGGTCCCGATGAGGAGGCCCCCCAGGACACCGCCGACGGCGAGCATCCCCCCGAACAGCCGCAGGGGCGCCCCGGCCAGCCACAGCAGCCCGAGGAGGATCGCGGCGAGGATGATCGCGGTGCCCATGTCCCGGCCCAGCATGATCAGGCCGAGCAGCAGCAGGGCCACCGGAACGAGCGGCACCAGCAGGTGCTTCCACTGGACGAGCAGCCGCCGCTCGCCCTTGCGGGCCAGCAGGTCGGCCCCCCACAGCACCAGGGCGAGCTTGCCGAACTCGCTGGGCTGGAGCTGGAACGGGCCGCCGAGGCCGATCCAGTTGCGGTTGCCGTTGACCTCCTGCCCTATCCCGGGGATCTGCACCAGGCACATCAGGAACACCGTGACGGCCAGCAGCGGATACGCCAGCCCGCGCTGGAACGCGGTGGGCATCCGGGCCGCGGCCAGCAGCAGCACGCCGCCCAGCGCGGCGGCCAGCAACTGCTTGCGGAAGAAGTACGTGGAGGGCAGGCCGGAGCGCAGCGCCTCGATCTGGGAGGCCGAGAAGACCATCACCAGACCGAGGCCGGTGATCAGCAGACTGCCGCCGAGGATCAGGTAGTACGCGGTCAGCGGCCGGTCCCAGGTCCGCTTCGCCCGCAGGTACAGCCGCCGGAGGCCCGCCGCCGGACGCCGCGCGGGACGCGGGGGGCGAGAGGGACGCGAGGGGCGCACCGGGCGCTGCGCGGCGCCGGAGCCCCGTCCGGAGGCCGCACGGGGCGCCCCCGGGCGGGAGCGCTGCGCCTCGCGCGGGAGACGCCCCGTGGCGGGGACGGGGACGAGGACGGGAGCGGGCACCGGAAGGCCGCCCGCGGCCGCCGGCACGGGGCCGGTGGGCACGGCGGCCGCGAGAACCGCGCGGACGCGGTCCGCCCGTCCCGCCGCGAGCCCGCGCGGAGGGCGCCGCGGGAGGGACGTGCCGGTGCGCGCGACCGACCGGAGCGCCGTACGGACGGCGGCCACCACCGCGGACACCGCCGGCCGGGCGTACGGGCCGCCCGCCCGCACGCGGAACGCCGTGCGGGCGGCAGTGACCGCTCCGGCCACGAACGCCGCCGGCCGGCTCCTCCTCCCCGCCCCGTCCGTCCTTCCCCCTGCCTCCTCTGCCCCCTGCGCGGACGGGCGCGGGGCGGGCGCCCCGGCACGGGAGGCGCGGAGAGCCGGGCGCCCGCCGGCCCCGGGGGGCGTGCACGCGGGTGCCGTCGGCGACGCGGGGCGCTCGGCCGTCATCGGAACTCCTCCGTGGCTGCCCCCGCTCTCGGGCGGGGGCGGGGGCGGGGGTGTCTCCCGTTCGCGGGGTAGAAACGGACTTCTGCGAAGCGGACCGGGGAGGGACGGCCCGCCCCCCGGACGGGCCCGCCGCCGGACCGGCCGGACGCCGGGTGCGCGGACCCGGAGCGGGAGCGAGGGGCGGCACACCGCCCCCGGCCGCCGGCGCGGGCCGGCGGCCGGGGGCGGTGAAGGACCGGCCCGTGAGGGCCGGGTTCCCCTGCCCCGGGGGGAGAAGTCAATGTCCTCTCCTGTCTCCCGCACCCGCCGGCCGGTCCGCGGAGCGGGGACCGGCGGGTCAGCGCTCCCGCTCCGCGGACCGGCCGGCGGCCAGCTCGCGGACGGCGGTGGCGAAGGCCTCGCCGCGCGCGTGGTAGTTGGTGAACATGTCCATCGAGGCACAGGCCGGTGCCATGAGGACGGTGTCCCCGGGGCGGGCCAGCGCGGCGGCCTCGCGGACCGCCGCCGCCATCGCCCCAGTGTCGGTCCGGTCGAGGTCGACGACCGGGACATCCGGGGCGTGTCGCGCCAGCGCCGCCCGGACCAGGGCGCGGTCGGCACCGATCAGCACCGCGCCGCGCAGCCGCTTCGCCGCCCCGGCCACCAGTTCGTCGAAGGTCGCGCCCTTGGCGAGGCCCCCGGCGATCCACACCACCGGGTCGTAGGCGTTCAACGACGCCTCGGCGGCATGGGTGTTGGTCGCCTTGGAGTCGTCGACGTAGGCCACCCCCGCCACCTCGGCGACGTGCTCGATGCGGTGCGGGTCGGGCCGGAAGGCGCGCAGCCCGTCGCGCACGGCCCGCGGTTCCACCCCGAAGGCGCGGGCGAGGGCGGCGGCGGCCAGGGCGTTGGCGATGTTGTGCGGGGCGGGCGGGTTCACGTCCGCCACCTCGGCCAGTTCCTGCGCCTGCCGGTGCCGGTCCGCCACGAACGCCCGGTCCACCAGGACGCCCTCCACCACGCCCAGTTGGGAAGGGGCGGGGGTGCCGAGGGTGAAGCCGATCGCCCGGCAGCCCTCGACGACATCGGCCCGGCGGACCAGTTCCTCGGTGGCGGGGTCGGCGGCGTTGTAGACGCAGGCGACCTCGTTGCCCTGGTAGATCCGGCCCTTGTCGGCGGCGTACGCCTCCATCGAGCCGTGCCAGTCCAGGTGGTCGGGGGCGAGGTTGAGCACCGCCGCCGAGTGCGGCCGCACCGAGGCCGACCAGTGCAGCTGGTAGCTGGACAGCTCCACGGCGAGCACGTCGTACGGCTCCGTGCCGAGGACCGCGTCCAGCAGCGAGACACCGATGTTGCCGACGGCGGCGGTGCGCAGCCCGGCGGCCGTCAGGATCGAGGCCAGCATCCGTACGGTGGTGGTCTTGCCGTTGGTGCCGGTGACCGCCAGCCAGGGCGCGGCCCCCGGGCCGCGCAGCCGCCAGGCCAGTTCGACGTCGCCCCACACCGGCACCCCGGCCTCGGCGGCCGCCGCGAACAGCGGCTTGTCCGGCTGCCAGCCGGGAGTGGTGACGACCAGTTCGGTGCCCTTGGGCAGGGTGGCGCCGTCGCCGAGGCGGACCGTGACGCCCGACTCCTCGAGCTCGGCCGCCTGCCGCCGGGCGCGCTCGTCCTCGCCGTCGTTGACGACCGTCACCTCCGCGCCCAGCTCCCGCAGCACCCGGGCCGCGGGGATCCCGGAGACACCGAGGCCGGCGACGGTGACGCGCTTCCCGGCGAGCCGCTCGCCGCCGGGGTGACCGGCCGTCATTTCCCGGCCGCCCAGCCGGCGTAGAACAGGCCGATGCCGACGATGGTGCACATGCCCTGGATGATCCAGAAGCGGACCACCACCAGCACCTCGCTCCAGCCCTTGAGCTCGAAGTGGTGCTGGAGCGGTGCCATCCGGAAGACCCGCTTGCCGGTCAGCCGGAAGGACCCGACCTGGATGACGACGGACATGGTGATCAGGACGAACAGACCGCCGAGCAGTGCCAGCAGCAGCTCGGTGCGGGAGATGATGGCCAGTCCGGCCAGTGCGCCGCCCAGGGCCAGCGAGCCGGTGTCGCCCATGAAGATCTTGGCGGGCGAGGTGTTCCACCACAGGAAGCCGAAGCAGGCACCCATCAGCGCGGAGGCGACGACCGCCAGGTCGAGCGGGTCGCGCACCTCGAAGCAGCTCGGGCTGCCGGTGATGGCGCAGGCGTCCTGGTGCTGCCAGACCCCGATGAAGGTGTAGGCGCCGAAGACCATCACCGAGGCGCCGGTGGCCAGACCGTCCAGGCCGTCGGTGAGGTTCACGCCGTTGGACATCGCCAGGATCATGAACAGCGCCCAGACGACGAAGAGCACCGGTCCGATCGACCAGCCGAAGTCCTCGGTGAAGGAGAGCTTGGTGGACGCCGGGGTCTGGCCGCGGGCGTCGGCGAAGTTGATGGACAGCACCGCGAAGGCGATGCCGACGATGAGCTGGCCGAGCATCTTGGCCTTGGCGCGCAGACCCAGACTGCGCTGCTTGACGATCTTGATGTAGTCGTCGAGGAAGCCGACCAGGCCCATGCCGGCCATCAGGAAGAGCACCAGCACGCCGGAGAGCGACGGCGGCTGGCCGGTTATGACCTTGGTGAGGGCGTAGGCGATCAGGGTCGCCAGGATGAAGGCGATGCCGCCCATGGTGGGGGTGCCGCGCTTGCTGTGGTGGTCCCGCGGGCCGTCGTCGCGGATGTACTGCCCGTAGCCCTTGCGGGCCAGCAGCTTGATCAGCAGCGGTGTGCCGATCAGGGTCAGGAAGAGCCCGATGACCCCGGAGAAGAGGATCTGCCTCATCATCGGCCGGCGACCTCGCCCTCGACCAGCGCGAGCGCCACCTTCTCCAGGCCCGCCGACCTGGACGCCTTCACCAGCACGACATCCCCCGGCCGCAGATCGTCGCGCAACAGGTCGATTGCCGCCTGAGCGTCGGACACGTGCACCGACTCCTCACCCCACGAACCCTCGTTCTTGGCGCCCATGTCGAGCCAGGCGGCCTCCCGGCCGCCCACCGCCACGAGCTTGCTGACGTTGAGCCGGACGGCGAGCCGTCCGACAGCGTCGTGCTCGGCCAGCGACTCCTCGCCGAGTTCGGCCATCTCACCGAGCACCGCCCAGGTGCGACGCCCCTCCCCCACGGCGTCACCGCCCGCGATCGCGACCAGCGCGCGCAGTGCGGCCCGCATGGACTCGGGGTTCGCGTTGTACGCGTCGTTGACGACGGTCACGCCGTCGGCGCGCTCGGTGACCTCCATCCGCCAGCGGGAGAGCGTGTCCGCGGCGGAGAGCGCCTCGGCGATCCCTTCGGCGGACATGCCCGACTCGTGGGCGACGGCCGCCGCGGCGAGCGCGTTCGACACGTGGTGCTCACCGTACAGGCGCATGGTCACCTCGCCGCACCCGGTGGGGGTGTGGAGGGTGAAGGCGGGCTGTCCCTTCGGGGTGAGCCGGACATTCTCGGCGCGGACGTCGGCGTCGGCGGACTCGCCGAAGAGGACGATCCGGGCGTCGGTGCGGGCTCGCATGGCCCGTACCAGGGGGTCGTCGGCGTTGAGGACGGCGATCCCGCCCTCCTCGGCCGGGGGCAGCGCCTCCACCAGTTCGCCCTTGGCCTGGGCGATCTGCTCGCGGCCGCCGAACTCGCCCAGATGCGCGGAGCCGACGTTGAGGACCACGCCGACGCGCGGCGGGGTCAGCCCGGTCAGATAGCGGATGTGCCCGATGCCGCGGGCGCCCATCTCCAGGACGAGGTGGCGGGTGCCCTCCCCGGCGCTCAGCGCGGTGAGCGGCAGGCCGATCTCGTTGTTGAGCGAGCCGGGCGTGAACACGGTGGGACCGAGCCGCCGCAGGAGCTGGGCGATGAGGTCCTTGGTGCTGGTCTTGCCCGCCGAGCCGGTGAGGGCGACGACGGTGGTGCCCAGCCGCGCCACCACATGGCGGGCCAGCGCCCCCAGGGCGGTCAGCACGTCGTCGACGACGACCGCCGGGACGCCGACCGGCCGGGCGGCCAGTACGCCCGCCGCGCCGTCGGCCACGGCCTGCGCGGCGAAGTCGTGGCCGTCGGCCCGCTCACCGGCGAAGGCGACGAACAGGGCGCCGGGCCGCACCTCCCGGGAGTCCCGGACGACGGGACCGGTGACGGCCGGTACCGCCTGCCCGTCCGCTGTGTCGTGGACCCGGCCACCGACGGCGTCCGCGATCTCTGCGAGGGTCATCGGGATCATGGCGTGTTCCCCCCGGCAGGACCGCTGCCTCCGGCCTCCCGGCGGCCGGCGGCCAGCCGGCGCTCGACGGCCGCGCGCAGCACCTCGCGGTCGTCGAAGGGGCGGATCACCCCGGCGATGTCCTGGCCCTGCTCGTGCCCCTTGCCCGCCACCAGCACCGTGTCCCCGGGCTCGGCCCGGGCGACGGCGGCGGCGATGGCGGCGGCGCGCTCCTCCTCCACCAGCACGGTGCCGCGCTCGTGGACCGGTACCTCGGCGGCACCCGCGAGCATGGCGGCCAGAATCGCGAGCGGGTCCTCCGAGCGCGGGTTGTCGGAGGTCAGCACGGCGGTGTCGGCCAGCCGGGCCAGCGCCGCGCCCATCGCGGGCCGCTTGTGCGGGTCCCGGTCGCCGCCGCAGCCGAGCACCGCGTGCACCCGGCCTCCGGTGACCTTGCGCAGGGCGCGCAGGACGGACTCCACGGCGTCGGGCTTGTGCGCGTAGTCCACGACCGCCAGGTACGGCTGGCCGGCGTCCACCCGCTCCAGCCGGCCGGGCACGCCGGGCACCGCGGCGACGCCCTCGGCCGCGGTCTCCAGGTCGATCCCGGCCGCCACCAGGGCGGTGATTGCCGCCAGCGCGTTGGAGACGTTGAACGGGCCGGGCAGCGGTGCGGCGGCCCGCACGGTCTCGCCGCGGGGGCCGACGACGGTGAAGGTGGAGCCGAGCGGACCGATCTCCACGTCCCGCGCGCGCCAGTCGGCGTCCGGGTGGCCCTCGGCGGAGAAGGTGGTGACCGGGACCTCGCTGACGCCGGCGGCCAGCCGCTGCCCGTACTCGTCGTCGATGTTGACCACCCCGGCGCGGGACCGCGCCGCCGTGAACAGCTGGGCCTTCGCCCGGAAGTAGTCCTCCATGTCGGAGTGGAAGTCCAGGTGCTCGGGGCTGAGGTTGTTGAAGACGGCGATGTCGAAGACACAGCCGTCCACCCGGCCCAGCACCAGCGCGTGGCTGGAGACCTCCATGGCCACCGAGCGGACCCCGCGCTCCCGCATCACGGCGAACAGCGCCTGGAGCTCGGTGGCCTCCGGGGTGGTGCGCTCGGACTTGATCCGCTCGTCGCCGATGCGGGACTCGACCGTGCCGATCAGCCCGGTCGGCTCCCCCTCCTTCGCCGCCGCGCGCAGCCCGCCCTCGACGAGGTAGGCGGTGGTGGTCTTGCCGGAGGTGCCGGTGATGCCGATCTGCAGCAGGTCCCGGCCCGGGTCGCCGTAGATGGCGACGGCCAGGGCGCCCATCACCTCGCGCGGGTCCTGGACGGTCAGCACCGGCAGGCCGGTGGCGGCGGCCCGCTCGGTGCCCGTCGGGTCGGTCAGCACCGCGACGGCGCCCAGCCGGGCGGCCGAGGCGGCGAAGTCCGCGCCGTGGAAGCGGGCGCCCGGACGCGCGATGTAGACATCGCCGGGGCGTACGGCGCGCGAGTCGTGGGTGATGCCGGTGACGGCCGCGTCGCCCTCGGGGACGGCGGCGCCCAGCAGCCGGGCCAGCTCCGCCAGCGGGACGGGACGGACCCGCTCCGGGCGGGGCGGGACCGGGGGCGGGGAGGGAGTCTGATCAGCTTGTGGCACGGCGGTGAGCGTACCGGGCCCGCCCGGTGTGCCGCGAAGCGAGGTACCGGGTTCGGCGGACGGCCCGCCGGTGGTGCCGACGGGGTTCCACGGGGATTCTGTTCTGGTTCTCACAGGTCGCTTTCCGGTCATTCTCCGGGCTTGAAGGTGACGGGCAGCCGGGGGGCCTTCTCGCCGGTGGGCGGGATGCGGAGGGCCTTGAGGGTGTACTTCATGACCTGCTGGTACACCGGGCCGCACACCTGGCTGCCGAAGTAACTGCCCTGTTTGGGGTTCTGCACGGCGCAGTAGACGGTGACGCGGGGGGCGTCGGCGGGCGCGAACCCGGCGAAGGAGGCGGTGTAGCCGTTGTAGCGGCCCGTCTCGGGGTCCACCCGGTTGGCGGTGCCCGTCTTGCCCGCCACCCGGTAGCCGGGGATCCGCGCGGCGGTGCCGGTGCCCTCGGCGTCGGCCACCACGGACTCCAGCATGGTGGTGAGCGTCCGCGCGGTCTTCTCGCCGACCACCCGGGTCCGCTCCGGCTTCGGGGCGGGCCGCCACTCCCCGTCCGGCCCGGTGGTGCCGCGCACCAGGGTCGGCGCCACGCGCACGCCTCCGTTGGCGACGGTGGAGTAGACCGACGCCGCCTGGACGGCGTTGACCGACATCCCCTGGCCGAAGGGGATGGTGTACTGCTGGGAGGCGTTCCAGTCCTCCGGGTCGGCGAGGATGCCGGCGGTCTCGCCGGGGAAGCCCAGGCCGGTCCGCTGCCCCATGCCGAACTTCCGCAGGTACGAGTGGAGCACCCGGTTGGCCTCCGGCTGGGTGTCGCCGAGCTGCTCGACGGCCAGGATCGTGCCGATGTTGCTGGACTTGGCGAGCACCCCGTTGAGGGTGAGGTACAGGGTGGGGTGGTCGTGGTCGTCCGCGAAGCTGCGGTCGGCCCGCGGCAGCCGGTTGGGCACCACCACACGGGTGTCGGGAGTGGCCGCGCCCTCCTCCAGGACCGCCGCCATGGACATCACCTTGCTGGTGGAGCCCGGCTCGAAGGCGTCCTGCACGGCGGGGTTGCCCAATCGGTCGGCGGTGGCGCCCGACAGGTCGTTCGGGTCGTAGCCGGGCGCGTTGGCCATGGCCAGGATCTCGCCGGTGCGGACGTCCTGGACGACCACGTAGCCGTGGTCGGCCCGCGACTTCTCGACCTGTTCGGAGATGGCCTGCTGCGCGGCCCACTGGATGTCGCGGTCCAGGGTCAGCTCCACGTCCGAACCGGGCCGGGCCGGCTGTTCGCGCACCTCCTCGGTGGGGACCCGGCGGCCGCCGGACTGGGCGTAGGTGATCTTTCCATCCTGTCCGGCCAGCGTCTCGTCATACTTCGCCTCCAGCCCGCCGCCGCCCGTCCCGTCCGCGGTGACGAAGCCGAGCACCCCGGCCGCGAGCCGCTTGCCCGGGTACACCCGCTTGGCGTGCTCCTCGAAGTACACCCCGGCCAGCACGTTGCGGGTCCCGTCGGTGCCCTGCCGCTCGGCCAGGACCCGCCGCAGGTCCGTGATCTGCCGCCGGACCTGCGGGGACTGCTGCCGGGCCAGGACGACATAGCGGGTGTCCGGCCGGGACAGCCGTTCGGTGAGCGTCTTCTCGGCCACCCCGAGGACGGGGGCGAGCAGTTCCGCGGCCTGGGCGGGGGCGTCGGGCACCTTCGCCTGCTCGGGGGTGAACAGGTACGGGTCGGCGGTGACGTCGTAGGCGTCGACCGTGGTGGCCAGCGCCACGCCGTTCCGGTCGGTGACGGTGCCCCGCTCGGCGGCGATCGGAACGGTGACGTAGCGGTTGACGTCGGCCTTGGCCGCGTAGGTGCCCGCGTCCACGGCCTGCACCTGGAGCAGCCGCACCGTGAAGGCCAGCATCACCAGGGTGAACAGGAGTCCGAACAGCCGCAGCCGGGGCCGGTGGCTGCTCAGCCGGACGGTCCCCCGGGTGCCGGGGCGGGACGGGCGCACGGGCGCACGGGCGGGTGTACGGGGGGACGGGCGGGCGGACGCGCGGGAACGGGATCCGGCACCGGGCGCCGGGCGTGGGCCGGGGGTGCGGCGCGGTCGGTCGCTCATGGCCGCTCCCCCTGCCCGTCCGTACCGGGATCCGCCTCGGGGACCGGGGAGGGAGCGCCGCGGACGGTGCCGTCCGGGAGGATGAAGGCGGGGTTCCCGCCGGGCACCAGACCCAGCTCACGGGCCTTCTCGGCCAGGTCTCCGGGGGCGGAGTAGGAGTCCAGCTCCTGCTGGAGGGCCTGCTCCTCGTCGGTCAGCTCCTCGGTCCGCTTCTCCAGTTCGCTCAACTCGAAGGAGCCCTGGTTGACGGCGGCGTTGAGCAGCAGCAGGGTCAGCAGCCCGGAGCCGAGCAGCACCACCACCAGCAGCACGAAAGGGGTGCGGGCCGGACCGGCGGGATTGCCGGCGGGCACCAGCCGCGCCAGCCGGGCCAGCCGCTGCTGCGGGGTGGGGGCGGTGCGCCCCCGTTCCGCCGCGACCGCCCTGCGGTCCCTCGGCGCCGCCCCCCGCCCCGCTTCCGGCGCTGTTCCCGGCACTGCCCTCGCCCCCGTCCTCGCTCCTGCTCCCGGTCCCGCCTTCGGCTGTGTCCCCGGTGTTCCCGGTGGCCCGGGCGTTCCCGGGCTCCTCGGTGGTCTCGGCGTCTCCTTCAGGACTCCTCCCGGATGCGCTCGGCGCCGCGCAGCCGGGCGGGAGCGGCGCGGCGGTTCTCGGCGACCTCTTCCTCGGTGGGGAGCTCCGCGCCCCGGGTGAGCAGCCGCAGCCGGGGCTGGTAGCGCTCGGGGACCACCGGCAGGCCGGGGGGCGCGGTGCCGGCGGCACCGGCCGCCAGCACCTGCTTGACCAGGCGGTCCTCCAGCGAGTGGTACGAGAGCACCGCGATCCGGCCGCCCAGCGCCAGCGCGGCCACGGCCGCCGGCAGCGCCCGCTCCAGGACGGCGAGCTCCCCGTTGACCTCGATGCGCAGCGCCTGGAAGGTCCGCTTGGCCGGATTGCCCCCGGTGCGCTTGGCGGCCTGCGGCAGCGCCGCCCGGATCAGCTCCACCAGCCGGGCGCTGGTGGTGAAGGGCTCCTTCTCACGCTCCCGCACGATCGCCGAGACGATCCGCTTCGCCTGCTTCTCCTCGCCGTAGGCGCGCAGGACGCGCACGAGCTCCCCCGGCGGATAGGTGTTGAGCACCTCGGCGGCGCTGACCCCCCGGCTCTGGTCCATCCGCATGTCCAGGGGCGCGTCCCGGGCGTACGCGAAGCCCCGTCCGGCCTCGTCGAGCTGCATGGAGGAGACCCCGAGATCGAACAGCACCCCCTGGACGCGCGGGGTGTCCAGGCGGGCCAGTACCGCGGGGAGCTCGTCGTAGACGGCGTGCACCAGGGTGGCCCGGTCCCCGTGCGGGGCCAGCCGCTCGCGGGCCAGCTCCAGGGCGGCCGGGTCGCGGTCCAGGCCGATCAGCCGCAGCCCGGGGAAGGCGGACAGCAGCGCCTCGCTGTGGCCGCCCAGTCCCAGAGTGCAGTCCACGACCGTCGCTCCGGGCCGCTCCAGGGCGGGAGCGAGCAGGTCCAGGCAGCGCCGGAGCATGACCGGGACGTGCCGCTCGTTGGTGCTCACTGGGCTCTCCTTGAGCCGGCCCGTACGGCCCGGTCCCCACCCGCTCGGAAAGGGAAAAGGGGGGACGGCGGCCGGGAGGGAGGTGCCGCCCGGCCGGGAGCGGGAGGAGGCCGGCGCCGTACACGGCCGTATGTGTGCGCAGGGCACACGCGGGATGTCGGTTCCGGGGAGTTCGAGGGAGTTCGACAGAGTGCCCCGACTCCCACTTCGCGTCACTTTAGTCCACTGGTTCTCCCGGTCAACCAACTGGTCAGGCGCGTCACGGCCGCTCCGGGCAGGTGGCCGCCGACCGTGCGGCCCCCGGCCGGGCGGCGTGTTCCGCACCGAAAGTGTGGCGTGTGTCACACTCGCGGTGTGATGACCGGCTTTGCCCACCCCCGTGACGGGCCCCGCGGACACGGTCCGGTTACGGTCGTACCATGCCACCGTCTTCACGTGAAAAGTCGGTCACCGACCGGCTCGTCTCCGCCAACCGGCACTACGCGGCCGACTTCACCGACCCGGGCATGGACGCCCGGCCGGTACTGAAGGTCGCCGTGGTCGCCTGCATGGACGCCCGCCTCGACCTGCACGACGCGCTCGGCCTCGCCCTCGGCGACTGCCACACCATCCGCAACGCCGGCGGTGTGGTCACCGACGACGTCATCCGTTCGCTGACCATCAGTCAGCGCGCACTGGGCACCCGCTCCGTCGTACTGATCCACCACACCGGCTGCGGCCTGCTGAACCTCACCGAGGACTTCCGGCACGAACTGGAGATGGAGGTCGGCCAGCGGCCGTCGTGGGCCGTGGAGTCCTTCCGGGATCTGGACCAGGATGTGCGGCAGTCGATGGAACGGGTACGTACTTCTCCGTTCCTTCTGCACACCGACGATGTGCGCGGCTTCGTCTTCGACGTCACCACGGGGCTGCTGCGGGAGGTCGATCCCGCGGACGGCCCGGCGAACGATCGGGAACCGTGACGCGTAAGCCTGTGTACGTGAAGAATGCTTGAGCGCCGGCTCCATCCCCGCGGGTCCCCCGCGGCCGAGGGGCCCGCGGGACGGAATGGGGCCGGCCGGCCGCCTGGGGCGGCCGGCCCGTGGAACGGGCCGAGGAGGGCCGGGTGACGACCTATGACGAGCGAGCGAGCCTCAGCGATCTGACCGCCACGGTGGACCGGGTGCGCCGGTCGGTGGAGAGCGTGATCGAGGGCAAGCCGGAGGTCGTACGGCTCTCGCTGACCGTACTGCTCGCCGAGGGGCATCTGCTGATCGAGGACGTGCCGGGGGTGGGCAAGACCATGCTCGCCAAGGCGCTGGCCAGATCCGTCGACTGCTCGGTGCGCCGGATCCAGTTCACGCCCGACCTGCTGCCGTCGGACATCACCGGGGTGAGCGTCTACGACCAGCAGCGGCGGGAGTTCGAGTTCAAGCCGGGCGCCGTCTTCGCCCAGATCGTGATCGGCGACGAGATCAACCGCGCCTCCCCCAAGACCCAGTCGGCGCTGCTGGAGTCGATGGAGGAGCGACAGGTCACCATAGACGGACGCAGCTACGAGCTGCCCGACCCGTTCATGGTGGTGGCCACCCAGAACCCGGTCGAGATGGAGGGCACCTATCCGCTGCCCGAGGCGCAGCGCGACCGCTTCATGGCCCGGGTGTCGATCGGCTACCCCAGCCCGGAGGCCGAACTGCGGATGCTGGACGTGCACGGCGGCCTCCCCCCGCTGGACGACCTGGAGCCGGTCGCCCACGCCCACGAGATCGCCAAGCTGGTGGAGGCGGTGCGCGGCATCCATGTCTCCGAACCGGTCCGCCGGTACGCGGTGGAGCTGGTGGCGGGCACCCGCAGCCATCCCGAGCTGCGGCTGGGCGCCTCCCCCCGGGCCACCCTGCACCTGCTGCGGGCGGCCAAGGCGGCGGCGGCCCTGGACGGGCGGGACTTCGTCCTGCCCGACGACGTACGGGGGCTGGCCGTCCCCGTCCTGGCGCACCGGCTGCTGCCCACCGCGCAGGTCCGGCTGAGCGGGCGCACCGCCGAGCAGATCGTCACCGAGATCCTGCAGCGGGTGCCGGTGCCCGCCGCGCACCCCCGGGAGGCGCCCCCGCAGCCCCCGCGGTACGGCCGCCCGCCCCAGCGGGGCTACTGATGGACGGCGGCTGGGGCGGCAGCGGCGGCACCGCCACCGGTCCCGGCCGGACCGCTCCGGGCCGGGACACCGGACACGACGCCGCGCGGGCCGGGCGGCGGCCCGGCCCGCTGCGCACCGCGTTCGGCGGACTCACCACACGGGGGCGCTCCTTCCTGGCCGCGGGGGCCGCGGCGACGGTCTGCGCCTACCTGCTGGGTCAGGGCGACCTGCTGCGGGTGGGCATGCTGCTGGCCGCGCTGCCCCTGGTGTGCGTGGCCGTCCTGCACCGCACCCGGCACCGGGTGGCGGCCTCCCGCCGGCTGACCCCCGCCCGGGTCTCCGCCCGCTCCGAGGCCCGGGTGCACCTGCGGCTGGAGAACGTCTCGCGGCTGCCCACCGGGCTGCTGATGCTCCAGGACCGGGTGCCCTACGTGCTGGGGCCGCGCCCCCGCTTCGTCCTGGACCGGGTGGAGCCCGGCGGCCGCCGCGAGGTCTCCTACCGGGTCCGTTCCGACCTGCGCGGACGCTATCCGCTCGGGCCGCTGCAACTGCGGCTGACCGACCCCTTCGGCATGGTGGAGCTGACCCGGTCCTTCAGCTCGTACGACATCCTCACCGTCGTGCCGCTGACCGAGCCGCTGCCACCGGTGCGGCTGGGCGGCGACACCGGCGGCTGGGGCGAGGGACGGCAGCGCTCGCTGGCGACGGCGGGCGAGGACGACGTGATCCCGCGCGGTTACCGGCGCGGTGACGACCTGCGCCGGGTTCACTGGCGCTCCACCGCCCGCCACGGCGAGCTGATGGTGCGCCGCGAGGAGCAGCCGCGCAAACCCCACTGCACGGTACTGCTGGACACCCGCAGGCCGGCCTGGACCGGCTCCGGCCCGGACTCGGCGTTCGAATGGGCCGTCTCGGGTGCCGCCTCGGTCGCCGCCCACCTGCTGGAGCGGGGATACGCGGTACGGCTGCTGACCGACACCGGCGCCTCGGTGCCCGGCCCGGACGGTGGCAGTCTGGAAGGTGGTTCCTCGGACACCGCCGGGCTGATCATGGACACCCTCGCCGTGGTGGACCACTCCGGTGAGCCGGGTCTGGCCCGGGCCCACGAGGCCCTGAGCGGCGGCGGGCACGAGGGGCTGCTGGTCGCCTTTCTCGGCATGACGGACGAGGAGCAGACGGCGCTGGCCTGCCGGATGCGGCAGCGCGCCGACAGCGCGGTGGCCCTGGTCCCGCGCGGACTGCAGGCGCACGGCGCCGAGGAGGAGCGGCAGCGGCTGCTGTCCGAGGCGGGCTGGGCGGTGCTGCCGTACACCCCCGCGGAACCGCTGTCCCGGCTGTGGCGGCAGGCGGAGGGGCCCGGCGGCGCCTTCGGACCGCCGGCGGGCGAGCCGGCGAGCGGATGAGAGAAGGGTGAGGAGGGGCCGACGGTGATGAGCGGACAGGCACGGCTGGCGCTGTGCGCCTGGGTGGCCACACTGGCCGCGGCATGCGCCCTGCTGCCGCTGGTCGGCCCGGTGGGCTGGCTGGCGCAGGCCGCCCTGCTGCTGGGCGTTCAGACGGCGGTGGGCGCGGCGGCCCGGCGCAGACCGCTCCCCGGCGGGGCGGTGGTGGGGCTCCAGGCACTGGTGACGCTGCTGCTGCTCACCTTCGTCTTCGTCCGCCGGGAGGCCCTGTTCGGTGTGGTGCCGGGCCCCGACGCCTTCGAGGCGTTCGGCGCGCTGCTGACGCAGGGCACCACGGATGTCGGCCGGTTCTCGACCCCGGCCCCGGTCACCGACGGCATCCGGCTGATGCTGGTCGGCGGGGTGGCCGTCATCGGCCTGCTGGTCGACGCGCTGGCCGTGACGTACCGCAGCGCGGCCCCGGCCGGACTGCCGCTGCTGGCCCTGTACTCGGTGGCGGCCGGGCTGGCTCCCCAGGACGGGGCGCGCTGGCTGTGGTTCCTCTGCGCCGCCTCCGGCTATCTGCTGCTGCTCCTCGCGGAGGGCCGGGACCGGCTGTCGCAGTGGGGCCGGGTGTTCGGCGCCCGGGGCGGCGACCGGGACGGCGCGGACCGGGCCGGGAGCATCGGCGCGGAGCCGGGGGGCTGGCGGGCGGACGACTCCGCCGTGGCACCGCTGCGCACCGGGCGGCGGATCGGCGCGGTCGCCCTGGGCGTCGCCCTGGTGGCCCCGGCCGCGCTGCCCTCGCTGAGCGGCGGGCTGCTGGAGACCGCCCGCGGCGGGCGGGGACCGGGCGGCGGCACGGTCTCGGCGGTCAATCCGCTGGTCGCGCTGGAGAACAGCCTGCAGCAGCCCGAGAACCGCACCGTGCTGACCTACCGGACCGATGCCGAGAGCACCTCGGACATGTATCTGCGGATCGTGGCGCTGGACGAGTTCGACGGCGCCGCGTGGCGGCCGTCGGAGCGGCGGATCACCGAGCTGCCGCAGTTCCTCCCCCCGGTGCCCGGGCTGTCCGGGGACGTCCGCACCGACGAGGTCACCACCATCGTCCGGGCCGCCGACTGGTACGCGCAGAGCTGGCTGCCCATGCCGTACCCGGCCGACGAGGTGCGCATCGGCGGCCGGTGGCGCTTCGAGCCGGAGGGCCGCACCGTGGTGGGCGACCGCGGCCAGACCACCCGGGGGGCGCGGTACCAGGTGACCAGTCTGGTGGTGCGGCCGACCGCGCGGCAGCTCGCCGAGGCGCCCGAGCCCTCGGCGGCGCTGCGCGCGGAGTACACCGAGGTGCCGGGCTCGCTGCCGCCGGTGGTCGCCGAGACGGCGCGGAAGGTCACCCGGGGGGCCCCGAACGACTACGCGGCGGCGGTCATGCTCCAGGACTGGTTCGCCGCCCGGGGCGGCTTCCGCTACAGCACCGAGGTGGAGGCCGGCACCGGCAGTCAGGCCATCGCCCGCTTCCTGGAGGACCGGGAGGGCTTCTGCGTCCACTTCGCCTTCTCCATGGCCGCGATGGCGCGCACCCTGGACATCCCGGCCCGGGTCGCGGTGGGCTTCACGCCGGGCCAGCCGGACGGTGAGGGCGGGATGACCGTGGGGCTGCAGGACGCGCACGCCTGGCCCGAGCTGTACTTCGAGGGCGTGGGCTGGACCCGTTTCGAGCCCACCCCGAGCCGCGGGAACGTCCCGGAGTACACCCGGCCCGATCTGCCCCCCGTCGACCGGCCGAGCGTTCCGGCGCCGCTGCCCGAGGACGAGGCCGAGCCGCTTCCCCTCCCGTCGCGGAGCGCGGAGTGCCCCGTGGACGTGCGGGCCCAGGGGGCCTGCGACCCGGCGGCCCCCGCCGGGGACGACGGCTCCTCCGGCGGTTCCCTCCCGGACTCGCTGCTGCGCCTGGGGACGCCGGTGCTGACGGCGGCGGGGCTGCTGGTGCTGCTGGCGGGCCTGGTGGCACTGCCGGGACTGTGGCGGCACCGGGTCCGGTCCCGGCGCATGGGCGGCGGCCCCGGCCCCGGGGCCCGGACGCTCGCCGCCTGGCGGGAGACGGTCGACTCCGCCTGGGACCACGGCATCCTCCCCCAGGAGTCCGCCACGCCGCGGATGACCGCGGCGCGCATCGTACGGCTGGGCAGGCTGGAGGGCGAGGCGGCCGAGGCGGCACACCGGCTGGCCACGGCGGTGGAACGGGCGCTGTACGCCCCCGAGCCGCGGTCGGCGGAAGGACTGGCCGAGGAGGTGCGGCGAGTGCGGGACGGGCTCCGGGAGGCCGCCGGGCGCGGGGCGCGGCTGCGGGCCCGGCTGCTGCCGCGGTCGGCCGTACGCGTGGCGTGGGCGGTCTCGGACCGCTGGTCGGCGGCTGCCGAGCGGTACGGCGGGACGCTGCGGAGGACGGCCGCACGGCTGCGGCCGTCCCGGCAGCGGGCCTGACCGCCACCCCGGGGGGCCGGGACCGCTCCCCGTCCCGGCCCCCCCCGGGGGCGGCCCGGCGCGGCACCGGCGAGGAAGGGCGGGGACGGCCGGTGGCCGGCGCCCTGGACGCCGCCGGCGTTCGCGGGCACGGGTGAGGGGCCCTCCACCCGGTGGAGGGCCCCTCACCCGTCACATCCGCCCCGTCACCGCCCGCCGGTGGCCGGTACGGCTCAGTCCCTGCCGCCGTCCGTCACTGCTGCTCGTCGCGGCGGCGCTGCCAGCGCTCCTCGATACGGTTCATCATCGAGCGGCGCGGCCGTCCCTGCCTGCGGGAGTGCGCCGACCGTCCCTCCTCCTGGTGCTGCTCACCGGGCTTGGGCCCCTTGCGCCAGCCGGTCACCGCGAGAACGGCGCAGCCGAGCATCACGAGGAAGCCCAGCACACTGATGACGACCTGCTGCGCGACCATCCCTGCCATGAGGAGCGCGACGCCCACCAGAAAGCCCGCGACCGCCTGGTAGACCCGTCGCCGGGTGTACGTGCGCAGCTCGCTTCCCTCGAGCGCTGTCGCGAACTTGGGGTCTTCGGCGTACAGCGCTCGCTCCATCTGCTCGAGCATCCGCTGCTCGTGCTCAGAGAGCGGCACGGAGTCCTCCTACTCGTCGGTCGCGGGGGCGACCGGATGCGACTCTTCAAGGATAGGCAGGGATCCGCCCCCGTGAAACCCGCCCCTCTACACCAGTTCGTGCCACCGGGACCGAGATGCCGGAAGGCGGTGGTGGACTCATTCCCCCGCCGCCGGGCCGTCATGCCGGGAAGGTGTCCCTCGATCATACGGCGGGAAGCGGCCGTTCGGGTCGTCTGTGGCCCACCGCACGCCGTCCAGGGCCGACTCCCGCCGTGCGCGCGGTGTGCCGCCGCCTCCCCCGGGCTCCGGTCAGTCCGCCGCCGGGCCGGAGCCGGTACGCGCCAGCACGTGGAGCTGCGCCGCCACGGACCGGAAGGCGGGCAGCTCGGCCACGGCCTCCTCCAGCCGGGCCAGGGCACGGGTCGCGCCCGGGTCGGTGTCCACCAGGGCACCCGGCACCAGATCGGTGAAGACCCGCACCCCGTGGACCGCGCCGACCTCCAGCCCGTTGGCGGTGACCAGGGCGGTGAGCTGCTCGGGGGTGAAACGCCGGGGCACCGGGTCGCCGCCGCCCCACCGCCCGTCGGGATCGGTGAGCGCCCGGTGGGCCTCGGCGAAGTGCCCCGCCAGGGCACGGGCGAGCACCATGCCGCCCAGCCCCGCGGCGAGCACGCTCAGGGTGCCGCCCTCCGGCCGCAGCGCGGCCGCCGCGTTGCGCAGTCCTTCCGCCGGGTCGTCCACGTACTCCAGGACCCCGTGGCACAGCACCATGTCGTATCCGCCGCGCTCGGCCACGTCGAACAGCCCGTGCGCGTCGCCCTGCACCCCGCGCACCCGGTCGGGCACGCCCGCCTCCGTCGCGCGCCGCTCCAGTGCGAACAGCGCGTCCGGGCTCGGGTCCACCACCGTCACCCGGTGGCCGAGCCGGGCCACGGGGACGGCGAAGTTCCCGGTGCCGCCGCCGGTGTCCAGGATGTCCAGGGCATCCCTTCCCGCGGCCTTGGCCCGGTCGTCGAGCGCCTCCCGCAGCACTTCCCAGACCACGGCGGTGCGCAGGGACGTATGGGGGCGAGACATGGCGGACGCTCCTCGGCGGCTGCGGGACGCTGGCTGGCCACAGCCTATTGCGTCACCGCGGCCGGAGCCGCCCGGCCCACCCCGCCGCCCCGGCCGCCCCGGCGGCGCTCAGCCCGCGCGCAGCTCCGGGTCCTCCCGGCCCCGCAGCCCCGCCCGGCCGGACCGTCGCCCCGCCGGCTCCTCCTGGGCGATCCTGGAGTGCGGCAGCGCGGGCTGCTGCACCAGCATCTGCTCGACGATCCGCAGGAACATCCCGGCGTCACGCATCAGGTCGTCGGCGTCCCGGCTGCTGGCCGCGCCCGCGATACCCGCCTCGGCCCGGGCCCGTTTCGGCGCCCCGGCGGCGAACAGCCGGCTCCACTCCTCCAGCTCGGGCGCCACCTCGGGCAGGACCTCCCAGGCGCTGCGTATGCGCTTTCTGGCGCGGGCAGTGGACTCCGGCCGGCCGCGCACCGCCAGCACCGCGGCGGCGGTGCGCAGGGCGGCGAGGTGCGCGGCGGCGTACCGGTCGTTGGAGTGCTCCAGCTCCGCTGCCTCGTCGAGGCCGTGCTGTGCCTGGGCGAGCAGGTCGAGTGCGGCCGGCGGGGCCGCGGCCCGGCGCAGCACGGGGTGGACATCCTTCGGGGGCCCGTTCATGGCGAACCTCCTGTCGTCGTCTGACTGTGCACGCGTGTGCTGGTCACGATGGGAACATCGTTGCGCATGCCACTGACAATCGACTCTGACCTGGGCAAACGCCCCTTCGCTGGCCTTGCCGGGACACGGGGGCGCGGGACCGCCGCACCGCGGGCCGGAACGGCGGAAGCGGGCGGCCCGGCCGATCCCGGCCGTACCGCCCGCTTCCGTCCCCCGTGGTCCCCCGAGCGTTCCCCCACGGACGGCCACGCACCGCTCCGCCGCCCCGTGCCGGCGGTGCGGTGCGGCAGTGCCCGTCGTCTCCGACTCTGCCGTCCACGCCGTTCGAAGCCCATCCGCACAGCTACTCAGAACCGTACTCAGGCGCTTCCACTCCCTTCTGCGTACGGCGCCCGAAAGCTGTTACCGTCACCCGACTAGAGTCCCTGCCCATGGCACGGACTGTGGTGATCGGCGCCGGTATGGGCGCCATGGCGGCCGCCGCCCGGCTGGCCGCGGCGGGCCACCGGGTGACGGTGTGCGAGCGGTCGGACACGTACGGCGGTGCGGTACGGCGTCACGAGCGGGACGGGTTCGGTTTCGACACCGGCCCGGGACTGCTCCACCTGCCCGCCGTCTGGCGCGACCTGTTCGTCAAGACCGGCCGGGAGCCGCTGGAGGAGTGCGCCGGGCTGGAACGGGTGGAGCCGGCCGTGCGGCACGTCCTGGCCGACGGCACCGGTCTCGTCCTGCCGGGCGGCTCCCGCGCGCGGGTGGTCGGCGCCCTGGACGCCGCGTTCGGCGCGGGCACGGGTGAGCGGTGGAGCGAACTGCTGGTCCGGGCCCGCGAGGTGTGGGAGGCCACCCGCCGTCCGCTGCTGGAGGAGCCGCTGACCGCCGCGGCCGACCGCGCGGCGCTGGGCCGCGACCCGTACCCGGCACGGCGGTACGGGCTGCTGCGCCGCCGCGCCGCCACCCTCAGCCGGGCGGTCCGTGCCGAACTGCGCGACCCGCGGCCGGCGGCGCTGCTGGAGAGCTGTGTGCTCGGCTGGGGCCTCGACCCGCGCACGGCACCGGCGAGCGCTCTCGTCCTGCCGTACCTGGAGCAGACCTTCGGCACCTGGTACGTCGCCGGCGGGCTGCGCGCGCTGGCGGACGCGGTCCACGAGCGGTGCCTGGCGCGCGGGGTGGAGTTCCGCTTCGGCACCGGGGTCTCCCGGATCACGGTGGCCGGCGGCCGGGCCGCCGGGGTGGAGCTGGCCGACGGGACCGGGCTGGCGGCCGACACCGTGGTCTGCGGCGCCGGCCCCCGGTCGCCGTACGAGGAGGAGGCCCCGGACGGCCCCGGGAGCCCGGAGGGCGGTGGGGACGCGCACCGCGGGCCCGGCTCCGCCCCGGGGCGGCTGACGGTGCTCCTCGCGCTGCGCGGCGCCCGGCCCGCCGGCACCGCACACCGCACGGTGGTGCATCTGTCCGCCCCCGGGAAGGCGGTGCGGACCGTCACCGTGCTGCGGCCCGGCGATCCGGCACTGGTGCCCGACGGCGGGCACGAGTCGGCGGTGCTGTCGGTGACCGTGCCCCCGCACCGGGCCGGGGCGCCCCGGCCCGGTGCCGTGCTGACGGACCCGGAGTGGCCGGAGGCGGTGGACTGGACGGCACCGGGAGCGGCCGAACGCCTGGCCGACGAGGCGCTGGCCGCCGTGGACGCCGCCGGGGAGGCGCTGGGCGGGCGGCTGCTGTGGCGGGAGGTGCGCACCCCGGCCGACACCGAGCGGGAGACCGGGGCTCCGGGCGGCGCGGTGCCCGCCCCCGCGCTGGCCGGGGCGGACGGCGCCTTCCTGCGGGCGGCCAACCCGGCACCGCTGCCCGGTCTGTACCGGGTGGGAGGCTGGGCGCACCCCGGGGGCGGGCTGGCGCACGCCGGGATGTCGGGGGCGCTGGTGGCCGGGCTGGTGGTCGAGGGGGACGGCTGGCGCGGCTCGCGGTGAACGCCCGCCCTCGCGGTGTGCCGCGGGCGGACGCCCGCGGCGGCTCACCAGCGGGACTGGTCGCCGTAGTAGTAGCCGGTGCCGGAGGGCGTGTCGTACCCGCCCTCCCCGTCGGGCCCGCGGCCGTACTGGTCCCCGTAGCCGTCCGGCCCGCCGCCGGTGCCGTAGTCGCCGTACTGCCCCGGCTGGGGCTGGGGCTCGGTGTCGCGCTGCTGCGGCACCCACACCTCGCCGGGCGGGACGTCGGAGGGGTTCTGGCCGTACGGCTGCTGCTGCGCTCCGGTGTACGGGTCGGCCCCGTAGCCGGTGCCGTAGCCCGTGCCGTAGCCACCGTCGTCGTAGCCGCCGTTGCCGTAGCCGCCCGGGTAGTCGGGGTAGGAGGCGTATCCCTGGGCGCCCTGGGCACTCTGCACGCCCTGTGCGGCCTGGTAGGAGTCCGCGGCGGTCGCGTACAGGTCGTCGTAGGCGGGCTGCCCGGGCGTCCCGGTGCCGTCGCCGTACGAGCCGGGGTACCCGGAGGTGCCGGCCGCGGCGTACTGCCCGTCCTGCCCTTCCCCGGTGCCGTACCCGTAGCCGTACTGGCCGCCGTAGCCGTCCTGTCCGCCGCCGGTGCCGTCCGCCGCGCCGTACTCGGCGTACCGCTCCCCCGGCTCCCGCTCACCGGGCTGCGACTCCCGCGCGTAGATGCCGTACTGGCCGGTGTCGTCCGGCAGCGGCTCCGGCCGGTAGGCGGGCTGTTCCCCGGTCTTCTCCGCGGTCTCCTCCGCGCGCAGGTCGGTGACCTCCAGTCGCGGTCCGGTCTCCTCCGGGGGCATGGGCCGCACCTCGCGGCGGCCGCCGACCCCCGGCAGGCCGGCGATCGCCCAGCCCGCGGTGAAGCCGCGCCGGTAGGAGAGCGTGACGAAGGTCTGGCCGACCGCGAAGGCGGCGGCGCCCAGCGCGATCAGGGGAAGCGAGGGCGCCAGCTCCACACCGACGACCACCAGGGCGAACCCGCCGAAGGCCAGCAGCCGCCAGCGCAACCGCGCCTTGTACTGCAGCAGCACCTCGGCCAGCAGCCACACCGCGACAGCACCGAACGCGATGTGGAGGAGCGTCCACCCCATGTGCGTCCTCCCCACCCGTGTCCGTTTTTCTTCACCGGCCCCGCTGGTGCAGGCCCAGGTTCTCGTAGATCTCCAGAGTCGCCGTGGAGCGGTTGAGGGTGATGAAGTGGAGTCCGGGGACGCCCTCCGACATCAGCCTCGCGCACAGCTCCGTGGCGTACTCGATTCCCAACGAGCGTACAGCGGCCGGATCGTGTTCGAACGCCAGGATGCGTTCGGCCAGTTCCGGCGGGAAGGGCGCGTTGCTGAGCTGGGCGAACCGCTCGATCTGCCGCACGTTCGTGACGGGCATGATCTCCGGGATGACGGGAGTGGCGCAACCGGCGGCGGCCACCCGGTCGCGCAGCCGCAGGTAGTCCTCGGCGTGGAAGAACATCTGGGTGATGGCGTAGTCGGCGCCGGCCCGGCACTTCTCGACGAAGTACCGGGTGTCGCTCTCGACGTCGGCGGAGCGCGGGTGCATCCCGGTGAAGGCGGCGACGCCGACGCAGAAGTCGCCCGACTCCTTGATGAGCCGGACGAGGTCGGCGGCGTAGGTGACGCCCTGGGGGTGGGGGATCCACTCGCCCGTCGGGTCGCCGGGCGGGTCGCCGCGCACCGCGAACATGTTGCGGATGCCGGCGTCCGCGTACTGGCCGATGACGTTGCGCAGCTCGGCCACCGAGTGGTCCACCGCGGTGAGGTGCGCGACCGGGGTGAGGGTGGTCTCGGTGGCGATCCGCTCGGTGGCCCGCACGGTGCCCTCCCGGGAGGAGCCCCCGGCGCCGTAGGTCACCGACACGAAGGTCGGGGAGACCGCCTCGACACGGCGGACCGCGTCCCACAGGACCCGCTCGCCCTTCTCCGTCTTGGGCGCGTAGAACTCGAAGGAGTACGAGCGTTCACCGGAAGCCAGCAGCTCACGGACGGTGCGCGCGCGGTCCGTCCGGGTGGAGGGGGTACCGAGAGACATACCGGCAGGCTAACGGGCGGTTCCGGCCGACACCGCACGACCGGACGCTTTCTTCCGATTTATCCGCTCGCTGTCCGGCAGGTGGACAGCGGCCCCGCCCTCAGGCCCGCCGCAGCCGCTCCGCCAGCCGGGCCGCCGCCGCTCCCGGATCGTCCGCCTCGGTGATCGCGCGGACCACCACGACCCGTCGCGCCCCCGCCGCCAGCACCTCGTCCAGATTCCCGGCGCCGATCCCGCCGATGGCGAACCAGGGCCGCCCCGGCCGCCGCGCCGCCGCGTACCGCACCAGCGGCAGCCCGGGGGCCGGCCGGCCCGGCTTGGTGGGGGTGGGCCAGCAGGGACCGGTGCAGAAGTAGTCCACGCCCGGCTCGGCGAGCGCCGTGTCCACCTCGGCCTCGGTGTGGGTGGAACGGCCGATCAGGACGCCGTCGCCCAGGATCGCGCGGGCCGCCGCCACCGGCAGGTCCCCCTGGCCCAGGTGCAGCACGTCCGGGCCGGCGGTACGGGCCGCGCGGGCCGCGTGGAGGACGTCCGCCCGGTCGTTGACCGCGAGCAGCTTCCCGTGCCGGCGGCAGGCGTCGGCGAACACCTCCAGGTGCGCCAGCTCCTCGGCCGCCTCCAGGGTCTTGTCGCGCAGCTGCACGATGTCGACCCCCGAGGAGAGCACCGCGTCCAGGAAGGCGGGCAGGTCGCCGCGGTCGGTGCGGGCGTCGGTGCACAGGTAGAGCCGGGCGTCGCCGAGCCGCTCGCGCGCGGTCGCGGCGGCGGTCTCGGCGGTGTCGGCGGTCTCAGGGGCCATCGCGGGCCATCCCCCCGGGGGCGGGGTGTGGGGGGGGGGGGGGGCCGGCGGGGGGGCCCCCCCCCCCCCCCGGGGGGGGGGGGGGGGGGGGGGGGCGGGGGGGGGCAG
>NZ_JAZDCX010000041.1:0-26732 GCF_036323805.1 Streptomyces rubellus | reverse complement strand
CCGGACCGTCCCGAGGCCGCCACCCTCGTCCGCGCCCTCGCCCGCCTGCACACCCGGGGCGTCCCCGTGGACTGGCCCAGCTACCTCGCCCCCTTCAAGGGCGCCCGCATCGCGCTGCCCACGTATCCCTTCGCCCGTCAGCGGTATTGGCCCACGCCGGTGACCGCCCCCCGCCCCGTCGCCGGGGAGAACCCGGCCGAGCGGGACTTCTGGGCGGCCGTGGACTCGACCGACGCCGATGCCGTCGCCGGCGCACTGTGTCTGGACGACGAGCAGCGGAACGGCCTCGGCGCCGTCCTGCCCGCTCTCGCCGCCTGGCGGGAGAGGAGCCGCCACAAGGCCACCACCGACGCCTGGCGCTACCGCGTCGGATGGAGCCCGGTCACCGCCCGGCAGGCACGGCTGACCGGTACCTGGCTCCTGGTCACCGGTGGCGAGGTGCCCGGCGGGGTCGTGGACGGCCTACGTGGCGCAGGCGCCGACATCGTCGAGATGACAGAACTCGGCGCGGACCGCACGGAGTGCGCGGACGCGATGGCCGGTCTGGCTTCGGCCGCCGCCGAGCGTGACCGTCCCGTCGCCGGGGTGCTCGCCTGCGTGGACACCGTCGCGGACCTGCTGCGGCTCATCCAGGCCCAGGGTGACGCCGGACTCGCCGCACCGCTGTGGTGCCTCACCTCCGGCGCGGTCGCGGTCGCACCCGGTGATGCCTGCGACCCGTCAGCGGCCCAGCTGTGGGGCCTCGGCCGGGTCGCCGCCCTCGAACACCCCGACCGCTGGGGTGGTTTGGTCGATGTGCCGGACCACCTCGACCGGCGAGCGGCCGACCGACTGGTCCAGCTGCTGGCCGGAGACTCGGGCGAGGACCAGGCGGCCATCCGGCCGACGGGCCTCCACGCCCGCCGACTGCGGCGTGCCCCCACCGGCGCGGCTGCGCAGACGCAGCCTGCCGAGTGGCACGCCGACGGTCCGGTCCTGGTCACCGGCGGCACTGGTGCGCTGGGCGGCAAGGTCGCCCGGCTGCTGGCCGAGCGCGGCGCCACCCGCCTCGTCGTGGCGAGCCGGCGCGGCCCCGCCGCACCCGGTGCGTCCGAGCTGGTCGCGGACCTTTCGGAGCGTGGCTGCGACGCCGTCGTCGTCTCCTGCGACCTGAGTGACCGTGGCGCAGTGGCCGAGCTGCTGGAGCGCCACCCCGTGACCGCGGTCGTACACGCCGCGGGGATCGTCGACGACGGTGTGCTCGACGCGCTGACACCAGAGAGGCTCGCCGCGGTACTCGACGCCAAGGCCCGCTCCGCCGACGTACTGGACGAACTCACCGGCGAACTGACCGACTTCGTCGTCTTCTCCTCGGTCGCGGGCGTCATCGGCAGTGCCGGGCAGGGCCCCTACGCGGCCGCCAACGCGCACCTCGACGCCCTGGTGGAACGCCGTCGTGCCCGGGGCGTGCCCGGCACCGCCCTCGCCTGGGGCGCCTGGGCCGGAGCCGGCATGGCCGCCGACCCGGCCGCCGCCGCCCGCTTGGCGCGCGGCGGACTGCCCGCCATGGAGGAGGGCCGGGCACTGGAGGCACTGGCCACCGCTCTGACCGAGAGGGACGGCGCGCTGGTCGTCGCCGACATCGACTGGGAACGCTTCGTTCCGGGCTTCACCGCGGTACGGCCGAGCAAGTTGTTCGCCGAACTCCCCGAGGCCGTCCCGGTCGTCCGCGGAGCCCAGGCCGGCGGTCCCGTCGCACTCGCTGCGCCGGGCGCGGACGCCGCCGAGCAGGCCCGCGACGTGGAGTACCTCGTCCTGGAGACCGTCGCAGGCGTCCTCGGCCACGGTTCGCCGGCGGACGTGGACCGCGAACGCGCCTTCCACGACATGGGCTTCGACTCCCTCACGGCCCTGGAACTGCGTAACCTCCTGGCATCCCGGACCGGGCTGACCCTGCACGCCGGCCTCGTCTTCGACTTCCCGACCCCCGGCGCCCTCGCCGAACACCTGCTCACCTTGCTGTCCGAGGAAGCGGCCGCCCCCGACGCCCCCTCCGCCGGAGACGGCCGCCGGGCGGCGGACGACGAACCCATCGCCATCATCGGCATGTCCTGCCGCTTCCCCGGCGGAGTCGACTCGCCCGAGGCGCTGTGGCGCCTGGTGCGGGACGGCGTTGACGCGATGGGCGACTTCCCCGCCGACCGCGGCTGGGACCTCGACTCCCTGCTCGGCCACGACGGCCCCTCGCGCACCCGCTCGGGCGGTTTCCTCGACGACATCGCCGCCTTCGACGCGGGCCTGTTCGGCATCTCCCCGCACGAGGCGCTCGCCATGGACCCGCAGCAGCGGATGCTGCTGGAGACCGCCTGGGAGGCGTTCGAACGCGCGGGCATCGACCCCACCTCGGTGCGCCGCAGCGAAACCGGAGTGTTCGCGGGCACCAACGGCCAGGACTACCTGGCGCTGCTGCTCGGCTCCGAGGCCGCCACCGAGGGACACCTGGGCACCGGCAACTCCGCCAGCGTTCTCTCCGGCCGGGTTTCCTACACGTTCGGTCTGCGCGGGCCCGCCCTCAGCGTGGACACCGCCTGCTCCTCGTCCCTGGTGGCGCTGCACCTTGCTGCCCGGTCCCTGCGGGCGGGGGAGTGCTCGATGGCCCTGGCCGGCGGCGTCACCGCGATGCCGTTGCCCGGCACTTTCATCGAGTTCAGCACCCAGGGCGCGCTCTCACCCGATGGCCGCTGCAAGGCCTTCTCCGCCGACGCCGACGGCACCGGCTGGGGAGAGGGCGCCGGCCTGCTCCTGATGGAGCGGCTCTCGGACGCGGAGCGCAACGGGCACCGCGTGCTGGCGGTGGTGCGGGGCAGCGCGGTCAACCAGGACGGTGCCTCCAACGGTCTGACCGCGCCGAACGGTCCGTCGCAGGAGCGGGTGATCCGGGCGGCGCTGGCCGACGCGCGGCTGACCGCCGCCGAGGTGGACGTCGTGGAGGCGCACGGCACGGGCACGCGGCTGGGTGATCCGATCGAGGCGCAGGCGCTGCTGGCGACTTACGGACAGGATCGCGAAGAGCCCCTGTACCTGGGGTCGTTGAAGTCGAACATCGGGCACACCCAGGCGGCTGCGGGTGTCGCGGGCGTCATCAAGATGGTGGAGGCGCTGCGGCACGGGGTGCTGCCCGCCACCTTGCACGTGCAAGAGCCGTCCTCGCAGGTGGACTGGTCGGCGGGGGCTGTGGAGCTGCTGACCGATGCGCGGCAGTGGCCGGAGACGGACCGGCCGCGCCGGGCGGGTGTGTCCTCGTTCGGGATGAGCGGCACCAACGCGCACGTGATTTTGGAGGCCGCGCCACAGGCTGTCGATGTGGCTGGCGTTGCGCCGGAGGAACCGTCGGGCGCCGGTGAAGTGGTGCCGTGGTTGCTGTCGGGCAGGAGTGGGGATGCGCTGCGGGGGCAGGCGGAGCGTCTGCTGTCGGTCGGTGGCGCTGATCCCGTGGATGTGGGTTGGTCGTTGGTCACCGGACGCGCCGTGCTGGAACAGCGTGCGGTGCTGCTGGGTCCCGACTACGCGGCTCAGTTGCGGGCGTTGGCGGCCGCGGAGGAGGCGGCCGGCGTGGTGCGCGGCGGTGTGGTGCGGGGCAGCACGGTGTTCGTGTTCCCGGGACAGGGTTCCCAGTGGGTGGGGATGGCGGCTGAACTGCTGGATGTGGAACCGGTGTTCGCCGCGCGAATGGAGCAGTGCCATCGGGCGCTGGAGCCGTTCACTGACTTCTCGCTGCTGGAGGTGGTGCGGGGCGAGGGGGCTGACCTGGAGCGGGTCGAGGTCGTGCAACCGGTGTTGTGGGCGGTGATGGTGTCGCTGGCCGAGTTGTGGGCTTCGGTGGGTGTTCTCCCGTCCGCCGTGGTGGGGCATTCGCAGGGAGAGATCGCGGCTGCGGTGGCGGCGGGGGCGCTGTCGGTGGAGGACGGGGCGCGGGTGGTGGCGTTGCGGGCGCGTGCCATCGCTGATGAGTTGGCCGGGTTCGGGGGAATGGTGTCGCTGGCTGTTTCCCGCGATGCGGCGCAGGAGCTGGCCGGCCGTTGGGAAGGGCTCTCGGTCGCGGCGGTCAACGGTCCCGGCTCGACGGTCGTCTCGGGGAATGTGGCAGGGCTGGAGGAACTGGTCGCCCACTGCGCGGCGGCCGGGATCCGGGCGCGCCGCCTGCCGGTGGACTACGCGTCGCACTCGGTGCACGTGGAACGGCTGAAGACACGTCTCCTGGCCGACCTCGGGGACGTGGACCCGGCGCCCTCCGCCGTGCCGTTCTACTCGGCGCTCACCGGCGGACGGATCGACACCTCCACCCTGGGCGCCGAGTACTGGTACGACAACCTGCGCGCCACCGTCCGCTTCGAGGACGCCACCCGCGCCCTGCTGGACGACGGGCACCGGCTGCTGATCGAGGTCAGCCCCCACCCTGTGCTCACCGTGGGCCTGAGGGAGACCCTGGACGACGCGGACATCCCCGGCGCCGTCCTGAGCACCCTGCGGCGCGGCGAGGGTGGCCGCGAACGCTGGCTCACCGCGCTCGCGGAAGCCCACGTACGCGGTGTCGGGGTCGACTGGGAACGCCTCCTCCCCGGGGGCCGCTTGGTCGATCTGCCCACCTACGCCTTCGACCGCGACCGCTACTGGCCCGACTCCGTCGAGCACTCCGCCGCCGCACCCGCCGACGGTCCCGGAGGAACCGACCAGGCGGAGCAGGCGTTCTGGAACGACATCGAACGTGGTGACACCACCGCTGTCGCCAGGACCCTGGGGATCGACGCACCGGGCCTCGACCAGGTGATGCCCGCCCTCGCCACCTGGCGGCGGGCACGCCGCCAGGAGTCCACCGTGGACTCCTGGCGCTACGAGGTGACCTGGCGTCCCCTGGTCGGCCTGCCGTCCACCGCGCCGACGGGACGATGGATGCTCGCCCTCCCGCAGACCGGCGCGGAGGCGAATGCGGAGACCGTACGCACCGCACTGGCCCGCGCCGACGTCACCGAGGTCCTCGTCCCCGCCGATGCCGGACGGGACGAACTGGCGGCCGCGCTCACGCAGGTGCCCGATCCGGGCGGGTTCACGGGTGTCGTCTCCCTGCTGGCGCTCGCCGAGCGGCCGCACTCCGGCGACGAGGTACTCGCCGCCGGAACCGGCGACACCGTCACCCTGCTGCAGGCGCTCGGCGACGCAGCGATCGGCGCACCCCTGTGGTGCCTCACCCGCAGCGCGGTCACCGTGGGCCGCTTCGACGCAGCGGTGAACGGTGACCGGGCCATGCTGTGGGGCCTGGGCCGGGTGGCCGCGCTGGAGCACCCCGAGCGGTGGGGCGGACTGATCGACCTGTGCGAGATCGCGGACACCCGCTCCGCCGCCCGGCTCGGCGCGCTCCTGGCGGGCGCCGCCGAGGACGAGGACCAGCTGGCCGTACGGCCCTCCGGAGTGTTCGCCCGCCGGGTACGGCGCGCCGCGCCGGACCCCACCACGGCCCCGTGGACCCCCGGCGGCCCGGTTCTGGTCACCGGCGGGACCGGCGCGCTCGGCCGCGAGGTCGCCCGCTGGCTCGCCCGACGCGGCGTCACCGACCTGCTCCTCGTCAGCCGGTCGGGCCCGGAGGCCCGCGGCGTCGGCGAACTGGTCGCCGAATTGGCCGAGATCGGAGCCACCGCGGTCGTCGCCGCCTGCGACGTCACCGACCGTGAGGCACTCGCCGCCCTGCTGGAACGCCACCCGGTGACCGGCGTCGTCCACACCGCGGGCGTC
Source organism: Streptomyces rubellus (assembly GCF_036323805.1). NCBI lineage: Bacteria > Bacillati > Actinomycetota > Actinomycetes > Kitasatosporales > Streptomycetaceae > Streptomyces > Streptomyces rubellus. The sequence continues at coordinate 20,966 of NZ_JAZDCX010000041.1, read as the reverse complement.
TCGACCACCGCGCCGCTGGCCGCCACCTCACCGGCCGAGATCGCCGAGGACGCCCGCGCCAAGGTACTCGGCGCGGTCCACCTGGACGCCCTGCTGGGCGACCGGGCCGACCTCTTCGTGCTGTTCTCCTCGATCGCCGGCATCTGGGGTGGGGGAGGGCAGGCCGCGTACGCCGCCGCCAACGCCCACCTCGACGCGCTCGCCGAACGCCGCCGAGCACACGGTCAGGTGGCCACCGCCGTGGCCTGGGGAGCCTGGGACGGCGGCGGCATGGTCGCCGACCGGGACGCCGGTGACTACCTGCGGGACCGGGGCATCGCCCCCATGCCGCCGGAGCTGTGCCTGGCCGCCCTGGCCTCCGCCGTCGACTCCGGCCGCGCCACCGGCGTGTTCGCCGACGTGGACTGGGACCGCTTCGTCCCCACGTTCACCGCCCGCCGGCCCAGCCCGCTGGTGGGCGACCTGCCGCAGGCGACCACCGAGCGGGCCGACGCGTCCGAGGCCACGGCCGGGGCCGACGACGGCGTCGAGGGCCACGAGCTGCGCGCGAGGCTCAAGGCGGCCAACGTCGCCGACCGGAACCGTCTCCTGCTCGACCTGGTGCGCACCGTGGTCGCCACCGTGCTCGGCCACACCGGTCCCCAGGCCGTCGACCCCGACCGCGTCTTCACCGAGCTCGGCATCGACTCGCTGACCGCGCTCCGGGTCCGCGACGGCCTGGCCGGGGCCACCGGTCTCCGGCTCCCGGGCACCCTGGTCTTCGACCACCCCACCGCCCGCGTGGCCGCCGCCGAACTCCTCGGTCTGCTCGGCGTCGCGGAGCCGGCCGCCACGGAGGGACCCACACGCCCCGCCGTGCGGGCCGAGGCGGACGACCCGGTCGTCATCGTCTCCATGAGCTGCCGCTACCCCGGCGGCGCCGACTCCCCGGAGAACCTCTGGGAGGTGGTCGCGGCCGGGGCCGACGCCATGTCGCCGTTCCCCGTGGACCGGGGCTGGGACCTGTTCAACACGGGCGATTTCACCGCCGAGGGCGGATTCCTGCACGATGCCACGGAGTTCGACGCCGACCTGTTCGGCATCTCGCCCCGCGAGGCCGTCGCCATGGACCCCCACCAGCGGCTGCTGCTGGAGAGCGCCTGGGAGCTGCTGGAGCGCGGAGGCATCGCGCCGACCGCCGTACGGGGCACGCGCACCGGCGTCTTCGTCGGTGCCTCCGCCGGGGGCTACGCCATGGCCGGCGTCCTGCCGGAGGGCTCCGAGAGCCATGTCATGACCGGCTCCTCCAACAGTGTGCTGTCCGGCCGCATCTCCTACATCTTCGGCCTGGAGGGCCCAGCGGTCACCGTGGACACGGCGTGCTCGTCGTCCCTGGTGGCCCTGCACCTGGCGGCGCAGTCGCTGCGCAACGGCGAGTGCTCCATGGCGCTCGCGGGCGGCGTCACCGTGATGCACTCGCCCGTCGTGTTCGCCGAGTTCGGCCGCCAGGGCGGCCTTGCCTCCGACGGCCGCTGCCGCTCCTTCGCCGCCTCCGCCGACGGCACGGGCTGGGGCGAGGGCGTGGGCCTGGTGCTGCTGGAGCGGCTCTCGGACGCGCGCCGCAACGGGCACCGGGTGCTCGGGGTGCTGCGGGGCAGTGCGGTCAACCAGGACGGTGCGTCCAACGGCCTGACCGCGCCGAACGGCCCCGCGCAGCAGCGGGTGATCCGCGCCGCGCTGGCCGCCGCCGGCCTGGAGGCCGGCGAGGTGGACGCGGTGGAGGCGCACGGTACGGGCACCAAGCTGGGCGACCCGATCGAGGCGCAGGCGCTGCTGGCCACCTACGGCCAGGACCGCGAGGAACCCCTCTACCTGGGGTCGGTGAAGTCCAACATCGGGCACACCCAGGCCGCTTCGGGCGTTGCGGGCGTCATCAAGATCGTCGAGGCGATCCGCCGGGGCGTGCTGCCCAGGACACTGCACGTGGACGAGCCGACCCCGGAGGTGGACTGGTCGGCCGGCGTCGTCGAGCTGCTCACCGACGACCGGCCCTGGCCGCGGACGGGACGTGCCCGCAGAGCCGGCGTGTCCTCGTTCGGGATCAGCGGTACCAACGCCCACGTCCTCATCGAGGAGGCTCCGCAGGAGCCCGAGACCGCGCCGCTGCCGGCCGACGAGCCGGACCCCGCTGCCCCGCTCCTGCTCTGGCCGGTCTCCGGCCGGTCCGAGGCCGCTCTGCGGGCCCAGGCCGACCGGCTCCGCTCGCACGTCGACCGCACCGGCGCCGCGCTCGACCTGCGCGCCGCCGCCCGTCAACTGGCCACCGCCAGGGCCGCCCTGGAACACCGCGCCGTCGTGCTGGCACCCGACGCCGAAGGGCTCCGCCGAGGGCTCGCCGGGCTCGCCGGGGCGGCCGGCGCCGGAGCCGAGATCGTCCGTGGCGTGGCCGGGCGCGGCGACCTCGCCTTCGTCTTCTCCGGCCAGGGTGCGCAGCGCGCCGGTATGGGCCGCGAACTGTACGAGACCTACTCGGTGTTCGCCGACGCCTTCGACGCGGTCTGCGCCCACCTCGACCCGAATCTGGACCGCCCGCTGCGCGAGGTCGTCCTCCACGACGCCGACGTGCTGGGCCGCACCGCCTGGACCCAGCTCGGCCTCTTCGCCTTCGAGGTCGCGCTCTTCCGGCTGCTGGAGTCCTGGAGCGTGACCCCCGACCGGCTGGCCGGGCACTCCGTGGGCGAACTCGCCGCCGCACACGTCGCCGGCGTCCTCTCGCTCGCCGACGCCTGCACCCTGGTGGCCGCCCGGGGACGGCTCATGGGGGCGCTGCCCGAGGGCGGCGCGATGATGTCCGTGCGGATGACCGAGGCCGAGGCGGGCGCCGCGCTGAGCGGTTACGAGGCCCGCGTAGCGGTCGCCGCCGTCAACAGCCGGGAGGACGTCGTTCTCTCCGGCGACGCCGACGCCCTGGCGGAACTGGCCGAGGAGGGCAGGCTGACCGGCCGTACGGTCCGCAACCTGGACGTCTCGCACGCCTTTCACTCCCCGCGCATGGACCCCGTGCTGGACGACTTCGCCGCCGTGGCCGCGTCCCTGGAGTACCACCCCGCCCGCATCCCGCTGGTGTCCACGGTCACCGGGCTCCCCGACGACGGCGCGATGTCCACCCCGGACTACTGGGTCCGCCAGATACGCGCCACCGTTCGCTTCGCCGACGCCGTCGGCGCCCTTCTCGACCAGGGCGTGACCCGCTTCGCCGAGATCGGGCCCGGCGCCGCGCTCACCGTCCCGCTGGAGCGGACCCTGGAACGCGCCCGCTCCCTCGACACCACCACCGGCACTCTCTGCGTGGCGCTCCAGCGCTCCGGCAGGCAGGAGCCCGCCGCGTTGCTCACCGCCGTCGCCCGGCTGCACACGGCCGGAGTTCCCATCGGCTGGGACGCGCTCCTCGGACCCGTCACCGGGCCCCGCCCGGACCTCCCGACGTACGCCTTCCAGCGGCGCCGCTACTGGCCCGAGCCGTACCCCGCCGTGGCACCGGACGGCGCGCCTGTCGGCCGCTACCAGGTGACCTGGCGCCCTCTGCTCGAACCGGAGCAGGTGGTGCCGCACGGCAACTGGCTCGCGGTGACCGCCGGGGACGGGAACGCCGCCGACCTGCTCGCGCTGCTGCGCGAGCAGGGTATGCGCGTGACCGAAGTCCCCGACGCCAGTGGCAGCAGGGAGGCCTGCGCCGAGGCACTGCGGCGCGCGTACGACGACGGGCCGGCGGTCACCGGAGTGCTCTGCCTGGCAGAGGAGCCCGGTGACGTCCTCGCCCTCGCTCAGGCACTCGGCGACATCGCGGCCGACGGGCCCCTGTGGTGCCTGACCACGGGTGCGGTCGCCACCGGCCCGGCCGACCCGCCCGCCGTCCCCGCCCGCGCCGCCGTCTGGGGACTGGGCCGCACCCTGGGGCTGGAGGCCCCGCACCGCTGGGGCGGCCTGGTGGACCTGCCCGCGCGCCCCGACCCGAGGATCGCGGCGCGGCTGGCCGCGCTGCTCGCCGCCGGCGGCGCGGGCGAGGACCAGATCGCCCTGCGTGCCACTCCCATGGCCCGCAGGATCGTCACCGCCCCGCCGGTCGGCGCCGCACCCTGGCAGCCCTCGGGCACCATGCTGGTCACCGGCGGAACCGGCCGCCGGGGCCGGGCGCTCGCCACGGCGCTCGCCTCGGACGGAGCCGAACACCTGGTGCTGCTCGGCCGCCGGGGCGCCGAAGCGCCGGGTGCCCGCGAGTTCGCCGAGAGCCTGCCCGTCGGCGTCACCTTCGCCGCCGCGGATGTCACCGACCGGGCCGCCGTCACCGAGGTGCTGGCGGCGATCCCCGCCGACCGTCCCCTCACCGCCGTGTTCCACGCGGTGGGCGCGGGCAAAGACACCCCCTGGGCGGAGCTGAGCCCCGGCGACCTGCGCGCAGTGGCCGCGGCCGACGGCGCCCAGGTGCTGCACGAGGTGACCCGCGAACTGGCCACCGGTCTGGAGGCGTTCGTCCTGATCTCCTCGGTGACCGGCGTCTGGGGCGGTACCGGAGCAGCCGTACGGGCCGCCGCGTGCGCCCGGATGGACGCCCTCGCCGCACACCGGCACTCCCTCGGCCTGCCGGCGACCTCCATTTCCTGGGGGCCGTGGGCGACGGGAGAGGAGAACACGGCCGCGCAGCGACACGGTCTGCGCCCCGTGGACCCCGGCACGGTCTGGTCCGCCCTGCGCGAGGCCGTGGCCGGTCCGGCACCCTGCGCCGTCGTCGCCGACGTGGACTGGGAACGCTTCCACCCCGCCTACACCCTGGCCCAGCCCCGCCCGCTCTTCGACGAACTCCCTCAGGTCCGGGCCCTGTCCGCCGCCGTGCGCGACCCGGCACCGGAACCGGGCGCGGTCCCCGGCCTCACCGGTCCGGACCGGCACGGGGCGGCGCTCGATCTCGTCCGCAGGACGGCCGCCACGGTGCTCGGGCACACCGACGCCGCGTCCGTCGCCCCCGACCGGCAGTTCCTGGAACTCGGCGTCGACTCGCTCGCCGCGCTGGAGATCCGCAGCACACTGGAGCGGGCGACGGGCCTGTCGCTGCCGGGCACTGTCGTCTTCGAGCACTCCACGCCCGCTGCCCTTGCCCGCCATCTCGCCGCCGCCACGGCCGCCGACGGCGGGACCCCGGGCAGCGTGGTGCCTGCCGCCACACTCGGCATCTCGCCCACTGACCGGAACCCGGTCGGCCTGCTGGACTCCCTCTACCGGGAGGCCGTGGGGACCGGGCGGATCAAGGAGTTCCTCGAACTGGTCGGCGAAACCGCGAAGTTCCGGCCGATGGCCGACGACGTGGCCGAGGCGGGCGGACCGGCGGCGCTCACCACCCTGGCCGACGGCCCGGCGTCCGAGCCGCTGATCTGCGTCAGCGGCCTGACGGCCGGCGGCGGCCCCCAGGAGTTCGTCCGGCTGGCCGCGCCACTGCGCGGCGCGCGGCGCGTGGCCGCGGTGCCCGTCCTCGGCTACGGCCGTGGCGAGTTGCTGCCCGCGACCCCCGAAGTCGCCCTGGACTGGCAGGCTCAGGGCATCATCGCCCACGCCCAGGACACGCCGGTCGTGCTCTTCGGGCACTCCGGCGGCGCGATCCTCGCCCACCGCCTGGCGGTGCGCCTGGTCGAACTCGGGGCGCCACCGGCCGGGTTGGTGCTGGCGGACGTCTACCGGCTGGACGACCCGCTGATGGCCGACTGGAGCGCCGAGCTCTCCGAAGGGATCTTCGACCGGGTGGAGCAGTTCGTGCCCATGGACGACAGTCGTCTCACCGCGATGACCTGGTACGGCAGTCTGTTCTGGGAGACCCCGCGCCCCGACACCCGCATTCCCACTCTCCTGCTGCGTGCCTCGGAACCGCTGCGCGAGCCCGTCGACGGCCGCGACTGGCGCAGCTCGTGGAAGGCGGCCCGCGACATCGTCGACGTACCGGGCAACCACTTCACCATGATGGCCGAGTACGCCGGGACCACGGCCCGCGCGGTCCACCGGTGGATCGAGGAGCTGCCCCGATGACCGCGGCGAAGCCCACCCCGCCGACACTCCGGCCGGCCTCGCCCCCACGCCGACGTCAGGCCCGCGGTCTGCCCGCGTGCCCGCACAGCTCACATCCCGCACCTGAGAAAGGCCCCCATGCCCCCTGACCAGACCCCCGAGGCGTCCCTTGCGGCAGTACGCGGCTGCCGTCTCGTCACGCTCCCGGACAACACCGACCCGCGCGGCTCGCTCACCGTGATCGAGCGGGGACAACAGGTCGACTTCCCGATCGAGCGGGTCTTCTTCGTGCACGGAGTGCCCCGGCAGGCGGTCAGGGGGCTGCACATGCACCGGGAACTGCACGAGTTCATCCTGGCCGCCACCGGGTCCTTCGAGGTGGTCGTGGACGACGGCTTCTCGCGCGCCCGGGTGCGCCTGGACCGTCCGGACCAGGCGCTCCACGTGGAGCCCGGCGTGTGGACCGAGTTCGCCGACTTCTCGCCCGACGCGATCTGCCTGGTGCTCGCCTCGGCTCCGTACGAACTGGACGACTACCTCTACGACTACGGCGAGTTCGTGCGGACCGCACGCCTTTCCGGTGCCGGAGCTGCTGACGGCCGCGTGGGGACGGGCGAGGCGACAGGCAAGTGGACACCCGGACGACCGAACGACCACAAGGAGCAGACGCGTGACGACTGACCGGCACGAGAGCATCTACGACCGCGGCGAGATGTACGAGGCCTTCTACCGGGGCCGGGGCAAGGACTACACGGGCGAGGCCGCACTGGTGACGTCCCTGATACGGGACCGGCTGCCGGAGGCCGACTCGCTGCTGGACGTCGCCTGCGGCTCCGGCGACCATCTCTCGCGCTTCGCCGACTCGTTCGGGCATGTCGAGGGCCTCGATCTGTCCGAGGACATGGTGCAGTTGGCCCGGAAGAACACCGGGGTCCCCATCCACCGGGGCGACATGCGCGACTTCGCCCTCGACCGCACCTTCGGCGCGGTGGTGAGCCTGTTCAGCGGAGTGGCGTACTGCGCCGACGTCGATGAACTCACCGCGACGCTCCGCAGTTTCGCCCGTCACCTCTTGCCGGGCGGCGTCATCGTCATCGAACCCTTCTGGCTTCCCGAGGACTTCCTGGAGGGCTACGTGGGCACCGACACGGTCCAGTCGGGCGGGCGTACCTACGTCCGCGTCTCCCACTCCGTCCGGGACGGCGGGGTCAGCCACATGGAGGTGCACTATCTGGTGGCCTCGGCGGAGAGCGGTGTCACGCACTTCTCCGACGTGCACCGCACCACGCTGTTCACCCGCGAAGAGTACGAGAGCGCCTTCGTCCGGGCGGGGTGCGAGGTCGAGTACGTGAAGGACCCGCTCGCACCGCGTGGCCTGTTCGTCGGGACCGCCGCACCCGCGGCCTGACCGGCAGCCGGCCAGAGGGAGAGGGATGCGGGGTTCGTTCGAGGAGCGTGGTCCGCGGGAGCGGCGGGCCAACCCCTTGAGAACTGACGGGCCCGACAGCCGGGCGGACGGCCCATCCGGCTGCTTCGCCCTCCGGGAAGCCGTGTCGAGGTGAACCGTGCCGGGCCGCAGTCAGACGCAGGCAGAGGCCGAGATGGAGGCAGCGGCGGGCACGCAAGCCCGATGAGGAAACCCCAGGGCGATGTCAGGGTCGTAGGGGTCGTGTGGTAGGGGGGCGTAAGGGGGTCAACCGATCGGTTGATCCCCCTGCGAGCGCGATGGGTGATGTGCCGGCCCGGCCCCGCCCGGCACTGTGGGAGCATGACTCTCATTGAAGTGAGCGATCTGCGCAAGAGCTATGGCGGACGCCCCGTCGTGGACGGTGTCTCCCTCGCGGTGGAGGAGGGCGAGATCTTCGGGGTCCTCGGCCCCAACGGCGCCGGCAAGACCACCACCGTCGAGTCCATCCTTGGACTGCGCGTTCCGGACAGCGGCACGATTCGCGTGTGCGGGCTGGACCCGTTCGCCGACCGCGCGAAGACGACACTCATCGTGGGCGCGCAGCTGCAGGAGAGCGAGCTGCAGGGCAAGCTCACCGTCGCCGAGGCACTCCAGCTGTTCGCCGCCTGCTACCCCAACCCCGCCGACTGGCGCACCCTGGCCGGACGCCTCGGCCTGGGGGAGAAGCTCGACACCCGTTTCGCGCAGCTGTCCGGCGGCCAGAAGCAGCGGCTGGCCATCGCGCTCGCCCTGGTCGGCACCCCTCGGGTCGTCGTCCTGGACGAGCTGACGACCGGCCTGGACCCGGCGGCGCGGCGCGAGGTGTGGTCGCTGATCGAGGACGTCCGGGCGAGCGGCGTCACCATCCTCCTCGTCACGCACTTCATGGAGGAGGCGCAGCGGCTGTGCGACCGGGTCGCGATCTTCGACCGGGGGCGGGTCGCCGCACTGGACACCCCCTCCGGTCTGGTGGCGCAGTCCGCGAGCAGCACTGTCATCTCCTTCACTCCCTCCCGCCCGCTGGAGGAGGACGTCCTCGCCGCCCTGCCGGGCCTCGCCTCCGTCACGCACCGTGACGGGAGGGTCACCCTCGCCGGTACCGACGAGACCGTCAACGCGGTGATCAGTCTGCTCGCCCGCAGCCGGGTGAGCGCCCACCAACTGCGTGTCACCGACTCCACTCTCGATGACGCTTTCCTCGACCTGACGGGAGCCGACGAAGCATGAGCGCCGCCACCCCATCCCCGGTACCTTCCACTACCACCACGCCTCGTCCCGGGCGGGCCGTGCTGCGCGCCGAGCTGCTCCTGTTCTTCCGCGAGCCCGGCTCGGTGTTCTGGGTCATGGCCTTCCCCACGCTGCTGCTGCTGATCCTCGGCTTCATCCCGTCCATGACGGAGCCCAAGGAGGAGCTCGGCGGCCTTTCCACCGTCGAGGCCTACGTGCCCGTCGCCGTGCTCCTTTCGATGATCATGGCTGGCCTGATGGCCATGCCTCCGGTGATCACCGGCTACCGCGAGCGCGGCATCCTGCGCCGGATGTCCACCACCCCGGTGCGCCCCACCGCCGTTCTCGGTGCTCAGGTGGGACTGCACGCCGTCGCCTCGCTGATCTCCGCTGTGCTCACCCTGGCGGTGGGGCGCATCTTCTCCGACGTCGTCCTGCCGCGCCAGGTCGTGGGCTACCTGCTGACCCTGCTGCTGGCGGTGGTGTGCGTGCTGGCGCTCGGCGCGCTGATCTCCGCGCTGTCCCCCACCACGAAGATCGCCCAGGCGGTCAGCATCTCGGTGTTCTTCCCCGCGATGCTCGCAGCCGGCGTCTACATGCCCATCCAGCAGATGCCCGACCTGATGGCCAACATCGTGGAGGCGCTGCCCTTCGGCGCCGCCGCCCAGGCCCTGAACCAGGCCACCGCCGGCGACTGGCCGGACTGGAGCCACCTCGGTGTACTGGCACTGTGGACGCTGGTGCTGTCCGCGGCCGCCGCGCGCTGGTTCCGCTGGGAGTGACGGACGTGTCACGCGCGCCGGGTGGGTGCCATGGCCGATACTGAGGGCGTGGCACCCGATGCATCCCCCCCGGTCACCGAGCCGCAGACCGCGCACCACACGCAGCCGCGGTTACTCCTTCGCTTCAGCGCTCCCGTCCTCCTCGGCCTCAGTCTGGTGCTCGCCGCGGCGACCTCGTCCCTGGTCGGCATGGACGGCGCTGACTGGGTGGCGGTGGGGATGCTCGCCGCCGCGGCGCTCGTCCTGCAGCTTTGGTGGGACCGGGTGGCACGCAGCCGGCCCGGCCCCAGCGCGGCCGGTGCCGCGTACTACGCGCTGCGCTCGGCCCTGGCGTTCGGCCTGGCCTGGATAAACCCGTTCTGCGCTTTCTACGCCGCGGTCGGATGCTTCGACGTCGAGCAGCTGGTGCCCCGCCGCTGGATTCCCCTCGGCCTGCTGGCCACCGCCGCGACGATCGCCGGCGCGCAGATCGGAGGTCTGCCGCCCGACGACACGGCGAGCTGGGTGTTCTACGGCATGCTGGTCGCCGTCAACATGGGCATCTTCCTGACCGTCCAGCAAGACGCGGGGAAGGAGGAGGACCGCGCCCGGAAGCGCGTGGCGACCATCCGCGAGCTGGAGCACGCCAACCTCGCGTTGGAGCGGGCCCTGGTGGAGAACGCCGCCCTGCACGACCAACTCCTGCTCCAGGCGAGGGAGGCCGGGATCGCCGACGAGCGCCGCCGGCTGGCGGCGGAGATCCACGACACCGTCGCCCAGGACCTGACCGGCGTCATCGCCCAGCTCCAGGTCGTCACTGACACCCAGGAACAGGGCGCGGCCCGCGTCCACGCCGAACGAGCCCTGCAGCTGGCCCGCCACAGCCTCGGCGAGGCACGCCGGGCCGTCGCCAACCTCGCGCCCGTCGCGCTGGCCGAGGACGACCTGCCCGAGGCGTTGAAGAAGACCGTCGTCCGCTGGTCCGAACACACCGGTGTGCAGGCCGAGTTCACCCTCACCGGCTCCGACGAGCCGCTGCACGAGGAGGTGCAGGCGACGCTGCTGCGCATCGCGGCGGAGGCGCTGTCCAACACGGCACGCCACGCGAAGGCCACCCGGGTCGGCGTGACCCTGTCCTACATGGGCGAGGAGGTCGTGCTCGACGTGCGCGACGACGGCCGGGGATTCGACCCGTCCGCCCTGCCCGAGCGCGACACCGCGTCCGGGTTCGGCCTGGAGGGTATGCGTGCCCGCGCGGAGCGGCTGGCGGGGGAGCTGACCGTGGAGTCCGAGCCGGGCCTGGGCACCGCCGTGTCCGCACGCGTACCGTCGGTGCCCTATGAACGCTGAGAACAACGGGGCGATCACCCTGCTGATCGTCGACGACCACCCGGTGGTGCGCGACGGCCTGCGCGGCATACTGGAGCCCGCGGACGGCTTCACCGTGCTCGGAGAGGCGTCCGGCGGCACGGAGGCGGTGGAGATGACGCTGCGCATGGACCCGGACGTCGTCCTGATGGACCTGCGCATGCCGGCCGGCAGCGGGGTGGAGGCCATCGCCGAGCTGACCCGGCGTGGCGCACGGGCCCGCGTGCTGGTGCTCACCACCTTCGACACCGACTCCGACACCCTTCCCGCGATCGAGGCCGGGGCGACGGGGTACCTGCTGAAGGACGCGCTGCGCGACGAACTGTTCGCGGCCATCCGGGCGGCGGCGGAGGGCCGCACCGTGTTGTCCCCGGCGGTCGCCTCACGCCTTGTCACGGCGGTGCGCGGCCCCGCCGCGCCGCCTGTCGACGACACGCTCTCCGCGCGGGAGGTGCAGGTGCTGGAGCAGGTGGCGCGCGGCGCGTCGAACCGGGAGATCGCTCGTGGGCTGTTCATCAGCGAGGCGACGGTCAAGACGCATCTGACCCACATCTACGGCAAGTTGGACGTGAGGGACCGGGCCGCGGCGGTGGCGGTCGCGTACCAGCGGGGCATCCTCGGCTGACCGCCGACATCGGCGAAGTACTCCTCGCCATGCCGCGCCATGCCGCCCGGCCCTCACCCCGTCGGTACCTCGTCCTACGGAGCGAGCAGGAGCGGACAAGGAGGCTCCGGACCGTACCGACCCGGCGCGATCACCAACATCATCGGCTCCGGAGGGAGGACGTCAGGAACACCAGCCGCCCCGTACACCCCTGAGCCGGACCGCGGAGCCGCCCCTAGTCACCTGGTCAGGGGCGGCGGCGCGAAGGCTAGGGGTTGGCCTCTTGTCGGGCCCCTGGCTAGCGTCGGAGTGCTTCAGTCGAGGAAGAGCGGCCGGAACACGGTGGGCGCGTAACCGCCTGCCCTGGCAGTCGGCCGGATTCGGGTCCGGCGATTCCGCGCCGTCAAGTGATTTCGGGGCATTCATGTCGGATACGTACACCGGTGGTTCCGAGGCCTTTGCGATCATCGGGTACGCGTGCAGGCTACCCGGCGCGCCCGGACCGGCACCGCTGTGGGACCTGCTCGCCACGGGTACCGACGCGATCACCGAGACCCCCTCCGACCGCGTGCGCGTTCCCGGAGCCACGCGCGGCGGATTCATCGAACGGGCCGCCGACTTCGATGCCGGCTTCTTCGGTATCTCCCCGCGCGAGGCCGCCGCCACCGACCCGCAGCAGCGCCTCGCTCTCGAACTCGCCTGGGAGGCGCTGGAGGACGCCCGGCACATCCCCGCCGACCTGAGCGGCAGTCACACCGGTGTCTTCCTCGGCGCGATCTGGGACGACTACGCCGCTCTCCTGCACCGCGAGGGTGCCGCGGGCATCGACCGGCACTCCATGCCGGGGCTGCAGCGTGGCCTCATCGCCAACCGCTTGTCCTACACCCTCGGACTGCACGGCCCCAGCCTCACCGTGGATGCCGGCCAATCCTCCTCCCTGGTCTCCGTCCACCTCGCGTGCGAGAGCCTGGCGCGCGGCGAGTCCGAGCTGGCGCTCGCCGGTGGCGTCAACCTCATCCTGGCCCCCGACAGCACCGTCTCCGCGTTGCGCTTCGGCGGACTCTCCCCGGACGGCCGCTGCTTCACCTTCGACGAACGCGCCAACGGGTTCGTACGCGGTGAGGGCGGTGCTGTCGTCGTCCTCAAGCCGCTGGCCCGGGCCCTCGTCGACGGCGACCGGATCCACGCGGTCATCCGCGGCAGCGCCGTCAACAACGACGGCGGTGGCCCCAGCCTCACCACGCCCAGCACCGCTGCCCAAGAGGCCGTCCTCCGCGCCGCATACGCCCGCGCCGGGGTCGCCCCCGACGCGGTCGGCTACGTCGAACTGCACGGCACCGGCACCCCGGTCGGCGACCCCGTCGAGGCCGCGGCTCTCGGCGCCGTCCTCGGCGCCGCACGCACCGCGCCGCTGCCGGTCGGCTCGGTGAAGACCAACATCGGGCACCTCGAGGGCGCCGCCGGCATCGCAGGCCTGCTGAAGGCCACGCTCGCCGTCGAGCGGAACGTCGTGCCGCCGAGCCTCAACTTCCGTTCCGCGCCCGCCGGTATCCCGCTGGAACGGCTGAACCTGCGGGTGGAGACCGAGGCGACCCCTCTGGGCGGCGAGGGATTCGTCGGAGTCAGCTCGTTCGGCATGGGCGGGACCAACTGCCACCTGGTGCTGGGCCCCGCACCCGACCCGGCGGTCCGTCCGGCCGCCGAGCCCCCGGCCCCGGCCGCCGGCGGGAGCACCCTCCCCGTGCCCGTGCTGATCTCCGGCCACACCGCGCAGGCGCTGCGCGCCCAGGCCACCCGGCTGAAGGACGCGGTGGAGGGCGCCGACCTGGCCGTGGCGGACGTGGCGCACTCGCTGGCCACCACCCGCACCCGCTTCGCCCGGCGCGCCGTGCTCCTCGCCGAGGACCGGGAGCAGCTGCTCACGCAGCTCGACGCGGTGGCCGCCGGACTGCCGGCGGCGGGCATCAGCGAGGGCGCCGCGCGCACCGGACGGCTGGCCATGATCTTCTCCGGGCAGGGTTCGCAGTGGCCCGCCATGGCCGCCGAACTCCTCGACACCGACGAGGTTTTCACCCGTACGATTCACGCCTGCGCGGAAGCGCTCGCCCCGCACACCGACTTCTCGCTGACGGACGTCCTGCACGGCGCCGAGGGCGCGCCCACGCTGGAGCGGGTCGACGTGGTGCAGCCCGCGCTCTTCGCCGTGATGGTGGCGCTGGCCGAGACCTGGCGGTCGCTGGGGGTCGTGCCCGACGCCGTCGCCGGACACTCCCAGGGCGAGATCGCCGCGGCCTGCGTGGCGGGCGCCCTGTCGCTGGAGGACGCGGCCCAGGTGGTCGCACTCCGCAGCCGCGCCCTCGGCGCCCTCGCCGGGCAGGGCGGGATGCTGTCCGTGCAGGCCGGGGTGGCACAGGTCCGCCCGTGGCTCGACGACGCGCCCGCGCTCTCGATCGCCGCCGACAACGGGCCCACCGCGGTCGTGGTCTCGGGGCCGGGCGACGCCCTCGACGACTTCGCGGCACGGTGCGTGTCGTACGGCGTCGAGACCAAGCGAATTCCGGTGGACTACGCCTCGCACTCGGCGCACGTCGAACTGATCCACGACGAGCTGCTGACCGCGCTCGCGGACATCGAACCCCGTACGTCCGAGTTGCCGTTCCTGTCCACCGTCACCGGGGAGTGGACGGACACGGCCGGCCTGGATGCCGCCTACTGGTACCGGAACCTGCGGTCCACCGTCGAGTTCTCCACCGCCGTCCGGCGGCTGGCCGACGAGGACTTCCGCTTCATCGTCGAAGCCACCCCGCACCCGGTGCTGGTGGCCGCCGTACGCGACACCTTGGCCGAGTTGGACGTGCCCGAAACCGCGGTGGTCGGCTCGCTGCGGCGCGGCGAAGGGGGGCGCGCGCGGCTGCTCGGCTCCGCCGCCGAACTGCTCGCCCACGGCCGGGACGTCCGTCTGCCCGCCCCACCGGGTGCGGTCGTCGACCTGCCCACGTACGCCTTCCAGCGAGAGCGCCACTGGAGGCCCGGCACGGCCGCCGCGCAGTGGAACGGCTCCGGCGAGCCCGTCCGGGACGCCGCTGCCCCCGACACCGGCGCCGATCCCGATACCGCCGCTGCTCCGGACGACTCCCTGCGCGACCGACTGCGCGCCCTCTCACCGCAGTCCGCCCGCAGCACGGTGCGGGAGCTGGTCCTGTCCCACGTCGCCGTGGTCGGCGGGTTCGCCACGGCCGGGGACGTGGACCCGGAACAGACCTTCAAGGCTCTCGGGATCGCCTCCCTGACCCTGGTCGAGCTGCGGGACCGGCTCGCCGCCGCCACCAGGCTCACCCTGCCGCCCACCTTCCTCTTCGACCACCCCACCCCGGCCGCGGCCGCCCGCCGTCTGTGCGACGCGCTGCGCGGTGAGGACGCCGCCGACCCCTCCCGCGCCACGGCCTCCTCGGAGCGCGCCGACGCCGACGACCCCGTCGCCATCGTCGCCATGGCCTGCCGCTTCCCCGGCGGCATCGACTCGCCCGCGGCGCTGTGGGAAGCGCTGAGCGAGGGCCGCGAGGTGCTGACCGGCCTCCCCGAGGACCGGGGCTGGCAGCCGTCCCTGGCCGCGCTGGACACCACACTTCCCACGGCCGGCGGGTTCCTGGACGACATCGCGGGCTTCGACGCCGCACTCTTCGGAATCTCGCCGCGCGAAGCCGCCGCCATGGACCCGCAGCAGCGGCTGCTCCTCGAGGTCACGTGGGAGGCTCTGGAGCGGCTCGGCACCGAACCGGCCGACTTGCGCGGCAGCCGCACCGGCGTCTTCGTCGGCGCTACCGCGCAGGACTACGGCCCCCGGATGCACGAGCCCGCCGAGAGTTCCGAGGGCTATCTGCTGACCGGCACGACCGCGAGCGTCGCCTCCGGCCGGATCGCCTACGCCTTCGAGTTCGACGGCCCGGCGGTGACCGTGGACACGGCGTGCTCGTCGTCGCTGGTGGCGCTGCACCTGGCCGCGCAGTCGCTGCGCGCGGGAGAGTGCTCCACCGCCCTGGCGGGCGGCGTCACCCTGATGGCCACGCCCGGCGTCCTCGTCGAGTTCGCGCGGCAGGACGGCCTCTCCCCGGACGGCCGCTGCAAGGCATTCGGAGCACAGGCCGACGGCACCGGGTGGTCCGAGGGCGTGGGCGTGCTGGTCCTGCGCCGCCTGTCCGACGCGCTGGCCGACGGGCAGCACGTCCTGGCCGTGCTGCGGGGATCCGCCGTCAACTCCGACGGGGCCTCCAACGGGCTGACCGCACCCAACGGCCTGGCACAACAGCGGGTCATCCGGGCGGCCCTCGCAGCGGCCGGTCTGGAGCCTTCCGACGTGGACGTGGTGGAGGCGCACGGCACCGGGACACGGCTGGGCGACCCGATCGAGGCGCAGGCGCTGCTGGCCACCTACGGGCAGGACCGGGACGCGGAACGGCCGCTGTGGCTGGGGTCGCTGAAGTCCAACATCGGTCACGTCCAGGCTGCCGCCGGTGTCGCCGGCGTCATCAAGACGGTCATGGCGCTGCGGCACGGAGTGCTGCCCCGCACCCTGCACGCCGACGAGCCGACGCCGCACGTGGACTGGTCGGCGGGCGCCGTGAAGCTGCTCACCGAGAACGTGACCCTGCCCCCCACGGACCGGCCGTACCGGGCGGGTGTGTCTTCGTTCGGCATCAGCGGCACCAACGCCCACGCGGTCATCGAGGCGGCGCCCGAACCGGCCGTCCCGGACGAGGAAGGGCCCCAGCCCGGCCTCGCGCTTCCCGTGCTCCTCTCCGGGCACGGCGCTGCCGCCCTGCGCGACCAGGCGGCCCGGCTGCGAGCCTTCCTGGACGCCGAACCGTCCGTACCGCTGACCGCGATCGCACGGTCGTCGGCGATCACCCGCTTCCCCCTGGACCACCGCGCGGCCGTCTTCGCCGCCGACCGCGAGGAACTGGCGGCCCGCCTGGACGCGGTGGCAGCGGGCCACGACGCGGCGGGTGTGCTGCACGGTGTCGTGGCGCCCGGGCGTACGGGGTTCTTGTTCACCGGTCAGGGGTCGCAGCGGTTGGGGATGGGTCGGGAGTTGTACGGGGCGTTCGCGGTGTTCGCGGATGCTTTCGACGCGGTGTGTGCGCGGGTGGATCTTGAGTGTCCGTTGCGTGAGGTGGTGTTCGGCGAGGACGCGGGGTTGTTGGAGCGGACGGTGTTCGCGCAGGCGGGGTTGTTCGCGTTGGAGGTGGCGCTGTTCCGGCTGGTGGAGTCCTGGGGGGTGGTCCCGGATGTGCTGGTGGGGCACTCGGTGGGGGAGATAGCCGCGGCGCATTGTGCGGGGGTGCTGTCGTTGGAGGACGCGTGTGCCCTGGTGTCGGCGCGGGGGCGGTTGATGGATGGGCTGCCCGCTGGTGGGGCGATGCTGGCGGTGGAGGTGGCGGAGGAGGGGCTGGAGCTGCCCGAGGGGGTGGATCTGGCGGCGGTGAACGGGCCTGTCTCGGTGACGGTGTCGGGGGAGGCGGAGGCGGTCGCCGGGCTGGAGGAGCGGTTTCGGGCGCGGGGTGTGCGGGTGAAGCGGTTGGCGGTCTCGCACGCGTTCCACTCGTCCCTGATGGAGCCGATGCTGGCGGAGTTCGCGGCGGTGGCGGAGTCGTTGACCTACCACGCCCCGCAGATCCCCGTTCTCACCACCGCTCCCGGTGACCTGGCCACCCCCGCCTACTGGGTGGGACAGATCCGCGAGCCGGTCCGCTTCGCCGACGCGGTGCGCCAGGCTCACGAGGCGGGCGCCACCCGCTTCCTGGAACTCGGCCCCGACGGTGTCCTGTCCGCCCTCGTCCCGGCGCTCATGGAGGAGGCTGTCGCCGTACCGCTGGTGCGTCGCGGCCAGGACGACACCGGGTCCGTCCACGCTGCCGCGGTGCTGTGGACCCGCGGCGTGGCGCTGGACTGGACGGCCGTCGCCGGTACGGGCGACCCCCGCCCCGTCGAACTGCCCTCCTACGCCTTCCAGCACACCCGCTACTGGACCTCCCAGACCTCCTCCACGACCGCACTGGCCGCCGCCGGCCTGGTCACGGCCAGCCATCCGCTGCTGGGCGCCGTCGTGCCCCTGGCGGGCGACGGCGGGCTGGTCTGGACCGGCGTCGTCGGCCTCGCCACCCACCCCTGGCTGGCCGACCACGTCGTCCACGGCCGGATCGTGCTGCCCGGAACCGCCCTGGTCGATCTCGCCCTCCACGCGGGAGCCGACGCGGGGCTGCCGGGGCTCGCCGAGCTGACCCTGCGCGAGCCCCTGGTCCTGCCCGAACACGGCGGCGTCCAGCTCCAGATGACCGTGGCCGGTCAGGCAGTCGAGATCCACAGCCGTCCCGACGGCGATTCCGGAGCGCACTGGACCACCCACGCCGTCGGCGTCCTGGAGCCGGTCCGCCCACCCGAGGACGTCCCCGGGACAGGCGACCCCTGGCACCCCACGGGTACGGCCACCCCACCCGGTTACGACGCACTCGCGGCCGCCGGACTCTCCTACGGCCCCGCCTTCCGGGGCTTGCGCGCCGCCTGGCGCGACGGGGACACCGTGTACGCGGAGGTCGAGCTGCCCGAAGGGCCGCAGGCCGTGCTGTACGACGCCGCGCTGCACGGGCTCGGCGCCACCGGTCTCCTCCGCGAGGACGGCGCAACCCTGCTGCCGTTCGCCTGGTCCGGCGTGACCCGGCACGCCGTCGGCGCCACCGCGCTGCGCGTCACCGTGACCCGGCGCGGTGCCGACGAGTACGCGGTCCGCCTCACCGACCCGACGGGCGCGCCCGTGCTGACGGTGCGGTCGCTCGCCTTCCGGCCCGTGACCGCCGACCGGTTGGGCGACACCTCCTCCGGGGTGCTCTACGGCGTCGACTGGACCCCCGCCGGCGACGGGGACCGCGAAGTGCCGTTCGCGGCCGTACCGGTGGGCACCACCGACCTGCTTGACACGGTCACCGCGGCGGGCCCCTTCCCCGGCCTGGCCGCCCTGGCGGACGTGCAGGCCGTGCCCGGCACGATGCTCGCCTGCGTGGGCGTCGGCCCGGAGCCGTCCGCAGTCGGCGCGGGCCTCGCGCAGCGCACGCACGACACGGTCACCGCCGTACTCGGCCTGGTGCGCGCCTGGGTGGAGGACGAGCGCTTCTCCGGCAGTCGGCTGCTCGTCGTCACCCGGAACGCCGTCGCCACAGCTGACGGTGAAAGCGTCGATCCCGCCGCCGCCGCGGTCTGGGGCCTGCTGCGGTCCGCGCAGGCCGAACACCCGGGCCGGTTCGGCCTGGCGGACCTGGACGGCACGGCCGCGTCGGCCTCCGCCCTCGCCGCCGGCCTGCCCGTCGACACACCACAGACCGCCCTCCGCGCCGGCACCCTGCTGACCCCGCGCGCGACCCGGCTGCGGGCCGGCGCCAACCCGCCGTGGGGCCCGCACGACACCGTTCTCATCACCGGCGGCACCGGGGCGCTCGGCGCCCGCGTCGCCCGCCACCTGGTCTCCGCGCACGAGGTCGCGGGTCTGGTCCTGCTCAGCCGGCGTGGCCCCGAGGCGCCGGGTGCCGCCGAGCTTGCCGCCGAACTGACCGCGCAGGGCGCCACCGTGGTGGTCGTCGCCGGTGACGCCGCCGACAGGGGCGACCTCGACCAGGTGCTCGCCGACCACCCCATCACCTCCGTCGTCCACACCGCGGGCGTCCTCGACGACGGCCTGCTCACCTCGCTGACCCCCGAACGCGCCGCCGTGGTGCTGCGCCCCAAGGCCGAGGCGGCAGCTCTCCTCGACGAGGCGACCCGCGATCTCGATCTCACCTCCTTCGTGCTGTTCTCGTCCGTCGCCGCTTCCTTCGGCACCGCTGGCCAGGCGTCCTACGCAGCGGCCAACGCCTTTCTCGACGGCCTCGCCGCCCGCCGCCGCGCCCAGGACCTGCCCGCCGTCGCGGTGGGCTGGGGGCTGTGGGGCGGGACCGAGGGCATGGCCGCCGGACTCGGTACGACGGACCGCGCGCGCTTCGCCGTGCTGGGCGGCGCGCTCGACCCCGGCCGGGGCGTAGGGCTGCTCGACGCGGCCGTGGCCGCCGGGCCCGCTCACGTACTGGCCATGGCCACCGAACCCGTCCCCGGCGACGGCCCCGTACCGCCGCTGCTGCGGCACCTGGCGCGCCCCGTGCTCCGCTCGGCCGCCGCCAAGTCGTCCGCGGACACCGACGGCCTCGCCGCACTGCCGGAGCCCGAGCGGACCCGCGCCGTCGATGAGTTGGTACGGACGACCGTCGCGGCCGTGCTGGGACACCCCTCCGGTGCGGGCGTGGACACCGGCCGGACCTTCAAGGACCTCGGGTTCGACTCCCTCACCGGCGTCGAACTGCGCAATCGGCTGGCCGCCGCCACCGGGCTGCGGTTGGCCGCCACCCTGGTCTTCTCCCACCCCAGCCCCGCCGCGCTGACCGCCCACCTCTGCGAGGAGCTGAGCGGTACGGCCGCCGTCGCAGCCGCACCGCGCTCGCGGAACGCCGCCGCGGTGGACGAGCCGATCGCCATCGTCGCGATGAGCTGCCGCTACCCGGGCGGGGTGGACAGCCCCGAGGAACTCTGGCGGATGGTCCGGGAAGGCCGCGACGGCATCACCGGCTTCCCCACCGACCGCGGCTGGGACCTCGCGCGCCTCCACGATCCCGACCCGTCCAGCCCCGGCACCACGTATGCACGGCACGGCGGCTTCCTGCACGGCGCCGCCGAGTTCGACGCCGAGCTGTTCGGCATCTCGCCGCGCGAGGCGCTGGCGATGGACCCGCAGCAGCGGCTCCTGCTGGAGCTGTCCTGGGAGACCTTCGAGCGGGCCGGCATCGACCCGGCCGGCCTGCGCGGCAGCGACACCGGTGTCTTCGCCGGCGTCATGTACCACGACTACGCGGCTGCCGCCGAGGCCCTTCCCGAGACCGAGGGCTACCGGGCCACCGGTGGCGCCGGCAGTGTGGTGTCCGGTCGGATCGCCTACACGTACGGGCTGGAGGGCCCGGCCGTCACGGTGGACACCGCCTGCTCGTCGTCCCTGGTCGCGCTGCACCTGGCCGCCCGGTCGCTGCGTGCGGGCGAGTGCTCGATGGCCGTCGTCGGGGGCGTCACCGTGATGTCCACACCCAGCGTGTTCGTGGACTTCAGCAGGCAGCGGGGACTCGCGCCCGACGGCCGCTGCAAGTCGTTCTCAGCGGACGCGGACGGCACCGGCTGGTCGGAGGGCGCCGGTGTGCTGCTGGTGGAGCGGCTGTCCGACGCACGGCGCAACGGGCACGACGTCCTCGCGGTGGTGCGCGGCTCGGCCGTCAACCAGGATGGCGCGTCCAACGGCCTCACGGCACCGAACGGCCCCTCGCAGCAGCGGGTCATCCGCGCCGCTCTCGCCGACGCCGGCCTGGCGCCCGGCGACGTGGACATGGTGGAGGCGCACGGTACGGGAACGAAGCTCGGCGACCCGGTTGAGGCGGAGGCGCTGCTGGCCACCTACGGGCAGGACCGG
>NZ_JAZDCX010000040.1:0-27324 GCF_036323805.1 Streptomyces rubellus | reverse complement strand
CCCCCCCCCCCCCCCCCCCCCCCCGCCCGCCCCCCCCCCCCCCCCCCCCGCCCCCGGCCCGCCCGTGCCGCCGGGACCGGCCCGGCGGCACGGACGGGCCGCTCAGGGGGCCGACAGCCCCGACGGACGGATCAGTCCGCTCTCGTAGGCGAAGATGGTCGCCTGCACACGGTCCCGCAGACCGAGCTTGTTGAGCACCGCGCTCACATGGATCTTCACCGTGCCCACGGCCAGCTCCAGACGCGCGCCGATCTCCGCGTTGGTCAGACCCGTGGCGACCAGGGTCAGCACCTCGTGTTCGCGGCGGGTGAGGCTGCCCAGGGCCTCGGTGGTCTCCGCCGGGACCGGGGCTCCCTGCGCGAAGGCCGCTATCAGACGTCCCGTCACCGCGGGTGCGAGGACACCGTCGCCGGAGGCGACGACCCGTATCGCGTGCAGCAGGTCCTCCGGCTCGGAGTCCTTCAGCAGATAACCGGAGGCTCCGGCGCGCAGCGCCTCGTAGACGTAGGCGTCGAGATCGAACGTGGTGAGCACCAGCACCCTGGTACGGCTGCTGTGCCGCGTGATCAGCCGGGTGGCCGTCAGCCCGTCCATGCCGGGCATCCGGATGTCCATCAGCACCAGGTCGGGCGTGAGTTCGGCCGCCAGCGCCACGGCCGCGTCCCCGTCCGCTGCCTCGCCGACCACGGTCATGTCGGCCTCGGCCGCCAGGATCGCCACGAAACCCGCGCGGACGACCGCCTGGTCGTCCACGACCAGCACCCGGATGCTGATGGCACCTCTCCTCTCCTCGCCCACGACGGGGCCCGGTAGCTGCGTCGCATCCTCCCACGGGCGGCCGGAACGCGGTCGTCCCCCGCACCCCGTGCCCCCGCCGGCTACGCGCGGGTGGCGCTCCGCACGGCGGCCTCCCGGGGCGCCGCCGCCGGGGCCCTGTCGGCGTCCAGGCTCCCGAGCAGCCGGCGCATGGCGGCCAGCGTCGCCCTCGTGGCGGTGGCGACCTCGTCCAGACTGCCCGCCTCCGCCGAGGAGATCACCCGGTCGGTCTGCCGTAGCACCGTCTCCCGCAGGCCGCCCGCGACCCGCTGCCGCTCGCCGTGGACCAGGGCCCTGGTGCTCGCCAGCAGGGCCGTGAGCGCCGCGTCCGCACGGCGCAGCTCCCGCCTGCGGCGCATGTGCATCGACCAGCCCGCCAGCCACACGGCCGTGAACCCCAGGCCGAGGAACACCACCACCAGGTAGAGGACGAACACCACGTTGACGAGGTCACCGGCCGGATCCCCGAGCAGCGACCCGTCGGCGGCGAAGGCGGCCGTCATCGGGAGACCGAACGAGAGGACCGCGGCGGGAACCGACAGGTACGTCAGCCGGAGGCCGGGCGGATACGCCGGCTGCGCCGCCGGGGGCCGGCCGTACCGGTCGGCGGACGCGGTCGCGGGTCTCAGGACACGCCCGTAGGCCGCGACCCCGTAGACGGCGGCCAGTTCGGCGAGCCCGCCGCCCAGCAGGCAGTCCGCGGCGGTCGGCGGCAGCACACCGCCGTGGAGCAGCACCGGCCACGGCAGGGCGGTGGCCCCGACCGCCGCGAGGGTGAGCCAGGGGGCGCGCCGGCGCCACAGCAGCGGCAGCGCGTGGACGGCCAGCAGCAGCGCCAGGAGCAGGTGGGTCAGGGCCCCGTGACCGGCCTCCCCCGTCTGCGTCAGGGCGAAGCTCCACGACGCCACGGTGACCGAGCCGAAGACCGCCGCGTCCGCGATCCGCTGCTCACGGGTGAAGTCGCGCCGCCGCCCCGCGGCCGGCCGCCGCGCGGACGGGGAGTCGGGGAGCACGGCCCGCACGCGCCAGCCCCCGTCGGGGCGGGGCCCGGCGGACAGCTCCCCGCCGAGGGCGTCGGCGCGCCGCCGCATCCCCGCCACACCGCGGCCGGAGCCGATCCCCAGCCGGTCGCCGCCGGTGCCACCGGGCGGCCTGCCGTTGTCGACGGTCAGGTGCAGGGCGCCGTCCCCGGCCCGTTCCGCCCGGACGCCGACCGGGGCGCCCGGCGCGTAGCGCAGGGCGTTGGTCAGGGCCTCCCGGATGATGCCGTGGGCCGCCTCGGCCACGGGACCGGAGAGGTCGTCGGGCAGGGAGACGGAGACGGGGCGGCCCAGCCTGCCGAAGCCCGCGATCAGGGACTCGATCGAGGTGGTCATCGACCGCGGGGCCGGTACGTCGTCCAGTTGCATGACCGCCACCAGACGCCGCAGCGCGGACTGCGTCTCCCGTGCGGTGCGGCTCGCGAACTCAAGTGCCTCCGCGGCCAGTTCGGGCCTGCTGCCACCGAGCCGGCGGGCGGCCTCGACGGACACCACGACGGAGGTGAGGTGGTGCGCGCTGATGTCGTGCAACTCGTTCGCCAGCCGGTCCCGTTCGCTGTCGGCGGCCTGCCCCCGCTCCCGCTCGGCACGGTCCAGCCGCTCCTCCGTCACCCGCCGCTCCCGCAGCCAGTGCCGGCGGCCGGCGCCGAGCGCGGCCGCCAGCAGGTAGAGGCCGGTGGTGATGAGCCAGTCGGAGACGAGAGCGCCGCCGGAGCCGGAGCCGTACCGCACGGCCGTCGGCAGGAGCTGGACGGCGGCGGCGACGGCGGTCGCGCCCAGGCCGGTGCGCCAGTCGCGCAGCACGGCGACGGAGAAGAGCCCCACCAGGACCGCCGGCCCTGTCACCAGGCTCAGCGTGTCGGGCGGCACCAGAAGCCGCGCGAGCACGGACGCCGCGAGGATCACGCCGAGGGCGGCGAGCGGCGCCCGGTTCCGCCGGGCGAGCGCGAACACGGTGAACGCCGTGGCGGCGAAGGCCGTGATCCACGCCGTGACACCCGGAGGCTCCTCCAGCGCCCGTGCGTCGGCGAACCACAGCGCCGGCTGCGCCACCGCGAACAGGCCGGGCAGAAGCAGGCCTCGAGTCCCTCTCACCGGCACGAGTGTAGGCCCGGGCGAACGGGCCCGCGCCCGGCGCAGCCCCGACCCTCACGGGCGCGGCGACCAAGGCGGCACCGTCCCCGGGTAAGGCGGGACCGGTCGCCACCGGGCGCAGGTGAGCATGTGCCCGCCTGCGCCGTCACTGTCCGCTGACGGCGGGTTCCGCCGCGGGCACGGCCTCCCGGACCGGTTCCGGCCGGGCGGCCACGGCCCGCAGCGTCTCGAAGGCGGCCGCCGTCGGACTGGCCGGTTCGGCCTGGTAGACCACCAGTTGCTGGTGCGGAGCCCCGTTGACGGTGAAAGCCGTGAACTCGATGTGCAGGTCCCCGACCCGGGGGTGCCTGAGGTGCTTGCCCTCCTGGGACTTGCTCCTGACCTCGTGCAGCCGCCAGAGCCGGGCGAACTCCTCGCTCCGGGCGGACAGTGCCGCCACGACCTCGGCGATTCGGGCCGATTCGGGGTCGTGGCCGTAGGCGGCCCGGAGCTCGGCGACACAGGAGTGCGCGGCCCGCTCCCACTCCTGGTAGAACTCGCGCCCCGCCGGATCGGCGAACACCATGCGGGCGAGGTTGTCGAACCGCTCGAACCCGCTGTGGAGGGCCGTGGCGAGGGAGTTGCCCGCCAGGACGTCGAGGGCCGGGCCGAGGACGAAGGCCGGAGTGTGTTCCCAGCCGTCCATCAGCCGAGCCAGCTGCGGACTGACGTCCGTCCCGCCCCGGCCGCGCGGACGGGGCGGGGCGGTGCGGCAGAGGCGGTTGAGATGGTCGGTGGCCTCCGCGTCCAGTCTCAGCGCCTGCGCCACGGCGTCGAGGACCTGCGGGGACGGGCTGCTCTCGCGGCCCTGCTCCAGCCTGGTGTAGTAGTCGGCGCTGACTCCGGCCAGCATCGCGACTTCCTCCCGGCGCAGGCCCGGCACCCTGCGCCGTCTGTGCTCGGGCAGACCGACATCGTGCGGTTGCAGGGCCTCCCGGCGGGCCCTGAGGAAATCGCCCAAAGGCGTCCCGTTGCTCATAGGACTACAGGTTCCTCCGGCAACCGGGCCGGAACCCTCCGATCTGACGTCTCCTCCGCGTCGCACGGCTGCCCGCCCGGCCGTCCCGCCTTCCTAGGAGTGGGACTCCCAGGGAAAGCGCGGCCTTCATCGCGCCGCGGCCGCCGGGCAGGCTCGAAAACGTCAACAGGAGATCCCCGGAGAGGGGAAACGACGAAAGAGGTTCTCCCATGGCTACGTGGTTCATCACCGGCGCCTCCCGCGGACTCGGCGCGGAGATCGCCCGCGCCGCCCTGGCCGACGGCAACGACGTCGTGGTCGCCGCGCGAGACCCGGAACGCGTCCCGGACGATCTGAGGAAATCCGACAGGGTCCTGCCGGTCGCCCTGGACGTCACGGACAACGACGGCATCCCGCGCGCGGTCGACGCCGCCGTGGAGCGGTTCGGCGGCATCGACGTCCTGGTGAACAACGCCGGCCGCGGCCTGCTCGGCGCGCTGGAGGAGATCACCGACGCGGAGGCCCGGTCGCTGTTCGACCTGAACGTCTTCGGTCTGGTCAACGTCACCCGCGCCGTGCTGCCCGTCATGCGGAAGCAGGGCTCCGGCAGGCTGGTGCACATCGGTTCCCGCTCCGGCTTCGAGGGCGAGCCCGGCGTCAGCCTGTACTCGGCGTCCAAGTTCGCCGTAGCCGGCATCAGTGAGGCGCTGTCGGCCGAGCTGGCCCCGTTCGGCATCCAGTCGATGGTCGTCGAGCCGGGCGTCTTCCGCACCGACTTCCTCGACGCCAGCTCCCTGTCGGTCGCCGCGAACCGCATCCCCGACTACGACGACACCCCCGCCCATGTGACGGTGGACTGGGCCGGCCAGGCCAACCACACCCAGCTCGGCGACCCCGTCAAGGGCGCCGCCCTCATCGTCGAGGTCACCTCTGGCGAGAAGCTGCCCACGCACCTCTACCTCGGGCGCGACACCCTGGAGCGGCTGGAGGTCAAGTACCGGCAGGTGCGGGACGACCTCGCCCCGTGGCGCGAGAAGTCCGCCGCCACCGCCCACGACGACGCCGCCTGACACCGCTCGGGGCACCCGCGGCCCTCAGGCGGCCCGGTCCGGCCCGGCCGGGTCCGCCCGCCCGGTTGCCTGCCGGGCCGGACGCCGCGCCGGCCCGGCACCCCCCGTATTCGAGTACCCCCCTGAACAGATCGAGGTTGTGTGATGTCTGCTGCCCTGCTCACCGGCACCCCTCTGACCGGCCGTGTCGCCGTCGTCTCCGGCGCCTCCAGCGGCATGGGTGCCGTCACCGCCCGGCGCCTGGCCGAACTCGGCCCCAAGATGGTCCGCGTGGCCACCGTCGAGCCCGGCATGGTCGACACCGAACTGCCCGACCACGTCACCGACCCCGACGCCTCCGCACTGATGGCCGGCCTCCTCCGCGACATCGACTGCCTGCGGTCCGACGACATCGCGGAGACCGTCGCCTTCATGGCCGCCGCCCCGCGCCACGTCAACCTCACCGAGATCACCGTCATGCCCACCGCCCAGGCCATCTGAGGTCCGCTCCGCCACGGTGGGGATGGGGGAGGAGGGGCCGGACGCCGTTCCTCCCCCACCGGCTATGTCCCGCGGCCTAGGCGGCGTTCCTCCCGGTGGCCGACGCCCCGGCGGGTCCCGCGGCGGGACGATCGGCGCATGGACAGAACCGCTGTTGTCACCGCCCTGGTCGCCTTCCTGAGCCTTGCCGTCACCGTGTGGGCCAAGCCGCTGGAGAGGCTGCCGTTCTGGCTCGTCGTCATCCTGTGCGCCGCCTTCTACCCCGTGGGCAGGGAGCTGTTCCCGGCGGTGGACTCGGCCGGGGACGATGACGGCGCGTGGGCGGAGTGGATCTTCATGGTCAGCGCGAGCCTCCTGTTCGCCGCGCTCGTCGCGTCGGCCCTCCGGAAGTTCAGGTCCGTCAGGGACACCGCACGCACCGGCCGACAGCCCTGCCACGACCAGGACATCGACGCCTGAGCGTCCCCCTCTCCTCCACCGTCACCGACCTCAGATGGGCAGGACCATGTCTCCGCACCGCCACTCGTTCCGGAACCGGGGCACCACCCTCCTGGCCCCGCTCGCCGTGCTGGCCGTACTGACAGCCGCCACGGTCACGGCCTGCGACCCCGGCGCCGACGCCGCCGGAACGACCGCGAAACCCGCGATGTCCGGGATTCCCACCGCCCTCGCCGAACAGCGGCCGGACTGGAGCGCGTGCCCCGCCCCGTCCACCGCCCAGGGCGGCGGCGACAAGCCCGAGGCCCTGCCGGACGGGACGAAGTGGGAGTGCGGCACCCTGAAGGCGCCCCTCGACTACGCGGACCCCGACGGCGAGACGATCGACATCGCCCTGATCCGGGCGAAGGCCGCGCCGGGCTCCGGCGACAAGCACCTCGGCTCCCTGGTCTTCAACTTCGGCGGCCCCGGTGGTTCCGGGGTGTCGACGCTGCCCCTCCTGGCCGCCGACGACTACCTGAAGCTGCACAAGCGCTACGACCTGGTCAGCTTCGACCCGCGCGGCGTCGGGAACAGCGCCGGTGTGAAGTGCCTGGACAGGAAGGCAACGGACGCCTGGCTGGCCTCGGACTCGACTCCGGACGACGCCACGGAGGAGAAGGCCCGCACCCTCGGGGTGCGCGCGTACGCCCGGTCCTGCGAGAAGAACTCGGGCGCGGTGCTGGACCACGTCGGCACCCGGCAGGCCGCTCGTGATCTCGACCTGCTGCGCCACGTCCTGGGGGAGGAGAAACTGAACTACTTCGGCATCTCCTACGGCACGCAGCTCGGCGGCGTCTACGCGCACCTCTTCCCGGAGAACACCGGCCGCATGGTCTTCGACGCCGTGGTCGACCCCACCGAGGACTACCTGGCGGCGGTACACGGCCAGACGAAGGGATTCCAGGGCGCGCTGCGGAGCTTCCTCGAGGACTGCGCGGAGCAGGACGAGTGCTTCTTCGAGGACGAGGACCCGGCGCAGGGCGAGAAGGAGATCGTCGCGCTGCTCAGGAGCCTGGACAGCAAACCCCTGCCCACGGAGTTCGGCCGCACCCTCACCCAGAGCCTCGCCTTCGACGGCATCGCCGCCGCCCTCTACAGCGAGGAGGGCTGGATGCTGCTCGGCGGGGCACTGGCCGAGGCCGAGAAGGGGAACGGCACCACGCTGCTGGTGCTCGCCGACGCCTTCAGCGAGCGCATCGACGACACCGGGTACTCCAACATCAACGCCGCCAACACGGCGGTGAACTGCGCCGACTACCAGGACCGCTTCACCGCCGAGGACGTGCGCCGGCATCTTCCCGAACTCCGCGGGGCCTCTCCCGTGTTCGGCGACTGGATGGCCTGGGGACTGCTCCAGTGCACCGACTGGCCCGTGGCCGGCCACGCGTCCGACGCCGAGGTGACGGCCGACGGCGCGAACCCGGTCCTCGTCATCGGCAACACCGGCGACCCCGCCACCCCCTACGAGGGTGCCAGGAGGATGGCGGACGAACTGGGTGAGGGAGTCGGTGTCCACCTCACCGTCGAGGGGGAGGGGCACGGCACCTACGGCGTCAACGACTGCCTGACCGCGCTGGTCGACAAGTACCTGCTCGACGGGACGGTCCCGAAGAACGGCACCGTCTGCTCCTGACGGGGACAGTGCCCCGCACCGGACGCGGTCCGGTGCGGGGCACCGCCGTGCGCAGGGGCGTCAGTCCCGGGCCGCGTACGACAGGAAGCGGCGCCAGGACTCCGGGGCCACGGCGAGCTGCGGGCCGGTCTTGTCCTTGGAGTCCCGGACGTGGACGGTGCCGGGGCAGGCGGCGACCTCGACGCAGTCGTCGCCGGAGCCGCTGCTGTGGCTGGACTTGTGCCAGGAGAGAGCGACCTCGACGCAGTCGTCGCCGGAGCCGCCGCTGTAGCTGCTCTTGAACCAGGTCAGTTCCGTGCTGCTCATGCTGCTCCTCGCATCCGCTTCAGCAGGCTCACGGAGTCTTCGAGTGAGAGAGCCTGTGAGCGCATCCTGGCATATCGCATCTGGAGCGTACTGAGCACTTTCAAGACGGAGCAGAACTGGCCGCTCTCCTGCCCCTCGGAGTAGCTGAACCACCGGTTGTCCGGGGTCTCCAGCAGTCGCATGGGACCGTCCAGTCCCGCGTGCACCCGGCCCAGCGGCATCACCTGGATCTCCACGTTGCGCAGCTCCGCGAGCTCCAGCACACGGCCGATCTGCGCGCGCATCGCCTCCGGCCCGCCCACCGGGCGCAGGAACAGGTGCTCCTCCAGGATGAAGCTGAACGCGGTGTTGGGGCGCTCCCGCAGCAGCCGCTGCCGCTCCTCGCGCGCCGCCCACTGGGCCTCGATCTGCTCGTCGTTCCAGGGCGGAAGCTGGTTCACGAACAGCGTCCGGGCGTACGCCTCCGTCTGGAGCAGGCCCGGGATCAGGCGGCACTCGTACGTGGAGAGGCTGATCGCCTCCTGCTCCAACTGCGCCCACTCGCGGAACCAGCGCGCCAGCCCCGGCTTGCGCGACAGGTGGCGGGACGCGCCGCGCAGGGTGCCGAAGGCGTCCAGGACGTCCTCGGCCCGCTCGACGAAGTCGTGCGGCGGGAAGCGGCGGCCCTGCTCGACGGAGGCGACCGTGGGAAGCGAGTACCGCACCTGCGGCGCCAGTTCCTCCTGCGTCAGGCCGGCCCGCTTGCGGAACGACTTGACGACCTCGCCGAAGACCTTGAGGCTCTCCGAGGTCTCCGGCTCGTGGTTGCCGCCGCCCTTCCTGCCGTTGCCCGGCGCGGGCTTCGCCGCTTCGTCCCCGCCCGCGTTCCCGGCGTTGCCCGTGTTCTCTTTCGTACCGTCAGCCATGGCGGCTCCCTCCCGTACGCACATCCGACGTATCCGTCACGTGCCTCAATCGTCACGGGGGGTAATGCTCGCTGTCTACCAAAAGTGCTGGTACGGGTGCGGAGCGTATGAGCCGCTGAGCTGGTGAAACGCTCTCAGGGTCGGTCGGATGGGGGCATGGCACAGCCCTTCACCCCTCAGAGTGCGGTCACCGTACGTGTGTTCACCCAGCGGTTCAGCTCGACCCCGCTCGGCGCCCGGCTCGCCCGGCACCTGGCCGCGCACCGGCTGCACGAGTGGGGCGTCCCGTACGGCTCCGCGCTCTCCGACTCCGTCGCGTCGATCGTCGCCGAGCTGACCGCGAACGCCGCCACCCACGGCCGCGTACCGGGCCGGGACTTCGAGCTGCGGCTCGGCCTCGGGCCGCGCACGCTCCTGATCGACGTCTCCGACGCCCGGGGCGGGTGCCGCCCGGCCGCCGGGGTGCCGGCGCCGCCGCCCGACGCGGACGGCGGACGCGGGCTGCTGCTGGTGGAGGCGCTGGCCGACCGCTGGGAGGTGCGCGACCGCGAGCCGTCCGGGAAGACCGTCCACGCCGAACTGGACCTGCCACCGCACTGACACCCGCCGCCGGGGCCGCGCCGGAGGCGGCCCGAACCGGTCTGTAACAGGAGGAACCGACGCATAACGGCAGACATGCCCGTCGTACATCAGTCCGGGTGAGGGGAAAAGCATTCTGCGCTCCCGGCCGAGCGGCACGGGCCGAGGATGGGCGGCGCCGTTATCCGGCGATCACAAGGAGAGAAACGTCCATGACCAAGACGACCGTCCTCCGCCTCCTGGGCCCTGCCGCGCTGGCGGGCCTCACCGCTCTGATGCCCACCACGGCGGTCGCGGCCCCGTCCGTGTCCGTCCCCACCGGTCAGGAGGTCTTCATCGGCCACACCCAGACCGGAGAGCACATCACCCCCAACGGCTTCTCCAAGAACCCCACGACGTTCGTGGACATCTGGGAGGACCACAACAACGTCGTTCTCGACACCGAGAAGTGGACCTACCAGTCCGTGAACGGCAGCACCACCACGTTCCTGATCAAGAACGCGGGCGGCAACGACATCTGCCTCCAGCCCGCGAGCGTGGAGAACCGCAAGGTGATCTCCACCAGGACCTGCTCGGCCACCAGCAAGCAGCAGTGGTGGCACCTGTACGGCACCGACACCGGCGTCGAGCGGGGCTTCACCCTCCGCCCCTACAACGACACCTCCCTGGCCGTCACCCCCGTCACCGTCCCCAGCCACAACGACCAGTACCTGGTCCTCCGAAGAAATCAGCGGACCGTCACGAAAAACCGAAGTCAGGATGCTTCACTCGATTGGAAAAGCCGAGACCACTGCTGGGACAATCCTGCTCGTCGAGTCAATGGTCGGCTCGAGTACGTACACCTGTGTCCCTGGAACCGCGAGTTCGACTGGCAGGCGGGCCAAGGCAACGTTTGTTTGAAGTTTCGGGGCGTATGAAGCGGAAGTCACAAAGCCCACCGGCTCCGAGTCTGGCGAAGGCGCAACCAACCAGAAGTCAGGCAGATAGTCCGAGATCGGTTCCCCTTCCATCCTCAACCCCACCATTGTGAGTTTGTATGGATGGTTTCCGGCAGCAATTTCGGTCCGCATCTGTTCGAGGGCGTCCCGGCCGATGTAATCTGACGCCTTGTTGCGGGGAATGTGGGCCGCCAGCCCGACTTGAAAAGGGACCATTTCGTTGTCAACGTCTTGACCCCATGCGAGTATCCCTGACGAGATCCGGTGGGGTTGGATGGGGCCGGTTACTGCCAGCCTGTACTTCTCTCCTGCTCGAAGGATCGCATCCCACATCTGCTCTGCGTGAATGCTCGAATTCTTCAGGTAGACCTCATATCCGGCTTCACCGGAGAACCCGGTTCGCGAAACGAGTACCGGAAGCCCGGCGATCTCGGCCTCCGACAGCCCAAACGCGGGCATCTCAGAGGCTGCGTCACCGATGAGGTCGACCATCAGCCTGTTTGCTTCCGCCCCCTGGATCTGGACGGGCGACACGTCGATCTCCTGGATCTTAACATCGAACCCCTTGCCGACATTCACCCCCTTCAGCCACAGCGACAGATCCGAGTCGGAAATACTGAACCAGTACTCATCGGGGGAAATCTTCAGCAACAGCGGGTCGTTGATCATCCGACCACTGGAATCGCAAAGTACCGCGTACGCCGCCCGCATGGGCGCTAGTCGCGTGACGTCCCTTGTTACGACGTAATTGACAAACTCGGTAGCCTCGCGTCCTTGCACTCGAATCTGCCGCGCGGCCGCGATGTCCCATAACGTCACTCGGTGTGTCAACGCCTCGTACTCGGCCGTGGACCCGCCGTCCCTCTCAGGGACGTATCCTCTGGGCAGGTACATACGGTTGTACACCTCTGCGCGCCAGCATCCCGCCTCAATCGCCAGGTGCCAATATGGCGATTTCCGAGCGCGTGTCGATATCAGGAGCTTGACGTCAGGCCGACCCGTTTGGCGCAGGTTGACAGGGACTGTTCGATCCGACTGATCGACCGATGAGAAGTTTGGATCCGCCCATTTGTCAGACTCGCTCGTCACGCTATCTCCTCCCGCGGCTACCTGACTCGGTGCCGGTTCATTGACATACGTGGCGGGCAGCGATTCTCGCTGCAAGCCGGCGAATCGAACATAGCGTATTCCTGGATGTAGCCGACGCGATCCAGCCAGGTTTTCTCAGCGAAATGATCTACGCGAAGCCGGGTGAGGCTCTGGTATCCGGGCGAGTCGGGCAGTCCTGCCCCCGCTACCGGTGCGGCGGCCTGCTGCGCACCGGCCGGGACCCCGAGGGCGGAGTGCGGCAGCGGGACTTCACCGAGGACTTCTACCGCCGGAAGTACCGCGAGGCCGGGGTCCTCACCGTCAACACCGCCGAACACACCGGCATCCTCAGCCGCCGCCGGCGGGAGGCGGTGGAGAAGGCGTTCCGGGCGGGCACCGCGGTCCACTACGCCAACCCGCAGGTCCTCTCCCGCACCCCCACCCTGGAACTGGGCGTCGACATCGGCGACCTGTCCGCGGTGATCCTCGCCTCGCTGTCCAAGGGCCCGGCCGACTACGTGCAGCGGGTGGGCCGGGCCGGCCGCGCCACCGGCAACGCCTACCTGCTCACCCTGGTCGACCGCGGCCCCAAGGACCGCAACTACCTGGACGACCCCCGGCAGATGATCGCCGGGGACATCCGGCCGCCCGGCTGCTTCCTGTCCGCTGTGGAGATCCTGCGCCGCCAGTACCCGGCGTACCTGCTCGACCTGGCGGGCGCCGGGCGGCTGGCGGGCGCGGACGGCGACGGCGAGCCCGTCCTGCCGCTGCCGCGACACGCCACCGAACTGTTCGGGCCGGCTGCCCCGTTCGGGCAGTCGGGCTGGTCGGCCGAGTTCCGCCGCGCCGCGCTCGCCGCCGGGGAGCGGCCGGCCGGGGACTTCCTCGCGCTCTTCCCGCCGTACGACGAGGAGAAGGGCACCGGCGTGAGCCCGCGGGCGGCCGCCGAACTGCGCGCCTTCGCCACCGGTGGACTCGGCGAGGCACTGGAGGAGGCCCGCAGCCGGAGCGCGGAGCGTCGACCAGCCCCTCAAGACGGCCGGAAGCGAACCTGGACCGCCACTTGCGCACCGTCTCCCGCGAGATACTGAGCTCCTGCGCGACCTGCGCGACCTGCGGGACCTGCGCGACCTGCGCGTTCGGGCGGGCATCGGCCGGCCCGGCTCAGGCGCGGGCGTCGGCGCTCCGGGTGACGGTGAGCAGGAGCGGTGAGCGGACTCCGAGGTGGGCGCCGAGGTCGGCGATCACCTCGCCCAGCGAGCCGACCGCGTCCAGCGACCACTCGGCGAGTTCCCCTCGCAGGGTCACCCCGTGCAGGGGCGGGCCGTTCCAGAAGGTGTCGTGGAACGGGGGAGCGGGAGCGGTTCGCGGACTGCCGGTCTCGTACGACGTGCACACGAGGACGTGCTGGTTCAGTTGCCCGAGGGTGTCCGCGAGCTGCTCGGCGACGGCGGGGATCCGCGGGTTGCGGCCGCTGTTGACGCCGACCTCCACCCGGGTCCGGGACCGGGGGTCGGTGTCGCCGAACCAGGAGACCGAATGCATCGACGGCAGGAAGGCGCCGGACGGACGCGAGGAGGGGGCGAGGCCCTGAACCGGCAGCAGCAGTTGCACGGCCGCAAGGTGCAGGGTGCCGAAACGGGCCACCGCGTCCCCGGCGCACCGCAGGAACGGCTGCACCGGCAGCGGCCGGTCGCGGGGCACGGCCTGCGCCTCGACCTGGAACCACGCCGCCGGTGCGGACCGCGCCGTGTCGGGCGCGAGCGGGCGGCCCCACCCGGCGTCGTTCATGGCCCACAGCCCCTCCGCGCCGACGGCCCGGCCCCCGGGCACGTCGGCACTGATCACCGTGCCCACGTCGTCGAGCCAGCCCATGGCCAGCGAGCGGTGGTGGAAGAGCGAGTACGCGTCGTTCTCCGGCTCGGGGCCGAGCCAGTCGTGCGGGACCAGGTCCCCGTACAGGGCGGCGAACATGGTCCCGGCGGTCCGCCGTGAGCCGGGGGCCACGCCGGGCCGCGCCGTGTCCGTCGGTTCCGTACTCACCCGGGCTCCCCCCGACCGTCGCCGGTCGCATCCGTTCCGGAGGCCGGCCGGGCGCGCCGGCGCGCGGCGATCTCCTCCTCCGTGGCACCGCCCTCGTACGCGGGCGAGATGAGCGGCTCAGCCCCCGGCACCCGCACCAGGACGGCGGAGTTGACGCGCGCCGGGTCGGTGCCGCGCTTCCGCTCGAAGCGGCGGACGATCCGGTCGTACGGTTCCCCTTCCGTGAACACCTCGCCCACTCCGCGGAAGCGGTACCCCTTGCGCCGGACCGGGTCCACGGCGTTGGTCTCCACCGCGGGACTCCCGGCGAGGTCGGCGACCGTGCCCGGCGAGTACAGGTCCGGGAAGACCAGGTGCTCGTCGTCCCACACCTCCGTCGTTCCCTTGGGGGACAGGTTCGGGGCGCCGTCCGGGCGGACCGTGGCGACGAAGCCCAGTCCCTGTGCCGCGACCAGGCGGCGCATGTCGTCGTCCAGCATCGCCGTCGAGCCACCTCCGTGCCGGGGGTCTGTGGTCGTACGTCTCTCCGGACCGGGAGAACACGCGGCCGTGAGCCGCCGTCCGGAAACCGTCGGCGCCTTACCGGCGGCCCTTCGCGGACCGGGGTTCCGCCGTGCAACCAGCCCGGGGCAGGCCCGTGTCGGCGGACGTACGGAGAATGGCCGGACCGGCGCTTCCTCCGGCGTACTCGGGCATCGCCTCACCCGACGCGTTCCGGTCCTCACCGCTGACCGGCAGCCATCGCCGGGGGAGGACCGCCCGAAACCGGCCTCGGCCCGGCCGGTGATCTCATCACCGGCGGTGTACATCTGGCCCAGGGAGACACCAAGGCTCTCTCTGGGGAGATGTCGCGGGAGTTACTCGCTGGTGGTGCGGCAGGAGCGCTGTGCGGGGCCGCAGTGGCAGCCACGGCTCCCACCACACTCGGCGGGTCTCTCGGGGCGGCAGCCGGGGTTACGCCATTTCCTGTTACGGGAGGACGATGTTGCGGCCGGGTCCGCCTTCAAGGGCGTCCTTTCCGGTGCCACCGCAGACGAGGTCGTCGCCGCCTCCGCCGTCCAGTGTGTCGTTGCCGGGGCCGCCGAGGACGATGTCGCGGCCGTCCCCGCCCATGGCGTGGTCGTCGCCGGGGCCGGCGTGCACGGTGTCGTCACCGCCGTAGCCCTCGATCATGTCGTCGCCCCGGCCGCCCCACATCTGCTGGTTGCTGCTGTCACCCATCAGGTGGTCCATGCCGTCGCCGCCGTGCAGGGCTGCGGGTCCCATGACCATGTCGTTCCCCGCGTCGCCCAGCACCGTGCGTGCGGTGTGGGCGTGCAGTTCGTCGTCGCCGGGGCCGCCGCTGACGGTGCCGATCCCGGGGGTGAAGGCGGCGATCGTGTCGTTGCCGTCGCCGAGGAAGACGTCGATCCTGTCGGGCCGGGGGCTGTCGGCGGGCAGTTCGCAGACGACGGAGGTGGTGTCCTCGGGTCTGGAGTACGCACAGTGGTCGCCCGGTTCGAGCGGGACCACGTCGCTGAAGCCGATCCGCCGGATCCCGTCGCTGGTGTACATGGAGAATATGTTGAGGTCGTTGGTCTGTCCTGCAGCGGCGGTGAAGACGATCGACTGAGTTGCCCAGTCGGCTCCGACGCGGGCCTTCGCCTCGGCGGCGGTGGCGGCGGCTGCCGGGCCGACGGCGAGGCCGGCGGTGAACAGGGTCACGGCGACCGCGCTGACGGTGGCTCGGTTTCGGTTCATGAGACCTCATCTCGGTGGAGTGACGGTGGACCGACCTGCTTGGCGTGGTGCTGCCGGGGACCGGGCGGCCCCGGTCGTAAAGGCAGTCTCCCCTGCTGGCCCGGATCTGCAAGACCGCGAATTGACGCGGCGCCATGGCAAGCCGATGTCCCTCCGGATGTGATGGTTGGGCTTCTTTGGTCAGGCATGTTCCCGGTGTCGCCGTGGCAGGGTTCGCCAGCTCGATTCTGGCTCAGCGAAGGTGAGTTGGCCGACGCAGTCGACGGTTGGGATTGTCGGAGGAACGGAAGGCGGCTGCCCGGGTGCGGGCGGAGGAGCTT
This sequence comes from Streptomyces rubellus, assembly GCF_036323805.1. Classification (NCBI taxonomy): domain Bacteria; kingdom Bacillati; phylum Actinomycetota; class Actinomycetes; order Kitasatosporales; family Streptomycetaceae; genus Streptomyces; species Streptomyces rubellus. Next base: position 11,793 of record NZ_JAZDCX010000040.1, on the reverse strand, counting down.
CGCCCTCAGGCGGAACGAATCGCGGTCGGATTCGCCGGGGCGGAAGCGGTGTTGGAGCGTCGGGTGACCGACCGGGAGGAGCTCGTCGAGGCCCCGGCCGCTCCGGACGTGGCGGGAGTGCCCGCTGCGGGTGCGCGGGGCGGTATCGGCGGTGGTCGAAGAGGCCCTTGGCGCGGGGGCTGTCGTGTCGCACTGGCACGAGGCGGCGACCGTGGAGGTGCTCGCCGCCCATCCCTGTAATCAACTCCGTTTGTTTCATTGACATTTCACTCAGAAGTCGTACTGTTGGGAGCGCTCCCATAGTGCTCCGTAGCTGGAAGGAGTTCCCCCCACATGCGCAACCAGAGCCCATTGACCGGGCGTTCCCGGTCGGCCCTCCGCCGGCCTATCCAGGCGCTCGTCATGCTGTTCGCCGTGGTCGTCGGCGCACTGACCTGGTCGGCCCCCGCCCAGGCTCACGGCACCATCGTCAACCCCGCCTCCCGCGCGTACCAGTGCTGGAAGACGTGGGGCAGCAACCACACGAGCCCGGCCATACAGACCGAAGACCCCATGTGTTATCAGGCATTCCAGGCCAACCCCGACACCATGTGGAACTGGATGAGCGCGCTCCGCGACGGCCTCGGTGGCCAGTTCCAGGCGCGGACCCCCGACGGGACGCTCTGCAGCAACAACCTCTCGAGGAACGCCAGCCTGGACAGGCCCGGGCAGTGGAAGACGACCAACGTCAGCAACAACTTCACGGTCCAGCTGCACGACCAGGCGTCCCACGGTGCCGACTACTTCAGGGTCTACGTGAGCAAGCAGGGCTTCAACCCCAAGACCCAGACCCTGGGCTGGGGCAACCTCGACTTCATCACGCAGACCGGCCGCTTCGCCCCGGCGCAGGACATCAGTTTCAATGTCAACACCTCCGGCTACACCGGACACCACATCCTGTTCGTGATCTGGCAGGCCTCGCACCTCGACCAGGCCTACATGTGGTGCAGCGACGTGAACTTCGGCTGAGCCGGAGAGCGCCGCACACGGCACCGGCCTCTGCCGGGCGCCGGTAACCCACCGCCCGGCCGACCGAGCTCCGTCGGGGCAGGGGACCCATTCGGTCACCCTGCCCCGACGGAGCTCTCTGCGCTCCTGGTGTGAACACACCCGATCGCGCGGCAGTCGCACGGTACCGGCTCCCCACCGTCTCGTCGTACGACTCCGGCACTCAACGGCCATGGAGAATCCTCGGCACCGTCAGCCCACCGGGGCGTATCGCGCCGCCCGGCGTACCCGCGCCGCCGCCACGTCCTCGGCCGCCACCACGACCACTCCCCGGGTGATGTCCGGGCCGGCCGTCCGGAACGTGCTGGCCGCGACCGCGGGGTACTCGAAGCTGCCGTCGTCGAACCGGCTGACGGTGGGGGCGGCCACCGCGGTCCCGGCGACGCCGAACAGACCGGCGGCGACGACCGCGGTGACGCAGGCACGCGTGAGCAGCATGGGACTCCTCCTGAAAGGAACGGGGGGTGGGAGCCGTTGTCGGCTTGCCGGGACAAATCTCCTCTCCGCCCGGGGGACACGCCAAGACCGGCCCGCCGGCGTACCGGGGCGCGGGGCGGGGCACCGGTCCGCGTCACGTCGACCGGCCGGGGCATGAGCCCTCACGCGTCGCCGCTCCACCTGTCGGGGCGCTCCCCGCGCCGGGAGCCGGAGGCGGGGAGTGGGCGCCCGCGACGCCGGGGCCGTCACCTGGCGGGTCCCGGTCGCCTGCGGAGCGCCCCGCACGGCGACCCCGCCGTCCCCCCGGCCGCCGAACGGAACCTGGCCCGTGCCCTGTTCGGCGACGGCGCCGGGTACGCCCCGACGTGTCCCGTCCGGCTCGAGCGCGGGCGGGACGCCTTCGAGGCGTCGATGTCGCCGGCCTCGAGGACGCGGTCTCCCGCTGTTCCGACGGTGGAGAACGCCGGCGGGACGGGCCGTGGGCCGCGGTCCTCGGGCCGCCGGACGGATCTTCTCCCGTTACCTCGGGTCGCGCCTGAACAGCGACGCGGACCACAGGTGGCCGAGCACGGCCAGTCCCAGGCACCAGGCGACGGCGAGCCAGCCGTTGTGGCCGATCCCGGTGCCCAGCAGCAGTCCGCGCAGGGTCTCGATGGCCGGGGTGAACGGCTGGTACTCGGCGACCGGCCGGAACCAGCCGGGCATCGTGTCGGCCGGGATGAAGGCGCTGGAGACGAGCGGCAGGAGGATCAGCGGCATGGCACTGTTGCTGGCGGCCTCGGCGTTCGGGCTGGACAGCCCCATCCCGACGGCGATCCAGGTGAGCGCCAGGGCGAACAGCGCCACCAGCCCGAACGCCGCCAGCCACTCCAGGGCCGTGGCGTCCGTGGACCGGAAGCCGATGGCCACGGCGACGGCGCCGACGAGGGCCACGCTCACGACCGACTGGAGCACGCTGCCGACGACGTGCCCGATGAGCACCGCCCCGCGGTGGACGGCCATGGTGCGGAAGCGGGCGATGATGCCCTCGGCCATGTCCATGGACACGGACACCGCGGTGCCGATCGTGGTGCTGCCGATGGTCATCAGCAACAGGCCCGGCACGAGGTAGGCGATGTAGTCGGAGCGGTCCGCCCCGCCGCCTCCGATGCCCGCGCTCATCACCTCGCCGAAGACGTAGACGAAGAGCAGGAGCAGCATGACGGGCGTGAGCAGGAGGTTCAGCGTCAGGGACGGGTAGCGCCGCACGTGCAGCAGGTTGCGGCGCAGCATCGTGGACGAGTCGCGCACGGCGAGGGAGATCCGGGCCGGGCGGGCGGGATACGGGGTGGAGTTCATCGGGCATCCTCCTCGGGCCGGCCGGGCCGGCCCGGCACGGTGGGACCGGTCAGGGCGAAGAAGACGTCGTCGAGGTCGGGGGTGTGCACGGTCAGCTCGTCCGCCTCGACGCCGGCCGAGTCCAGCCGGTCGAGGACGGCGCGCAGTTCGCGCTGGCTGCCGCCGCTGGGGATCCGCAGGGTGAGGGCCTCGTCCACGGGGGCGGCTCCCGCGCGCGGGGCGCTGTGGGGGAGGGTGGCTCCGCGCAGCGCGTCGGCGGCGTTCCGGTACGCGGCCGGGTCGGTGAAGCGGAGCCGGATGTGCCCGCCGGGGATCTGCCGCTTCAGTTCCTCGGCGGTGCCCTCGGCGGCGATCCTGCCGTCGTCGAGCACCGCGACGCGGTCGGCGAGCTGGTCGGCCTCCTCCAGGTACTGGGTGGTGAGCAGGACGGTGACGCCGTCGGCGACCAGCTCGCGGATGATCTGCCACATGGTGTGGCGGCTGCGCGGGTCGAGACCGGTGGTCGGCTCGTCGAGGAAGATGATCCGCGGACTGCCGACGAGCGTCATGGCGATGTCGAGGCGGCGCCGCATGCCGCCGGAGTAGCTCTGGGCGGGCTTCCCGGCGGCGTCGACGAGGTCGAAGCGCTCCAGCAGTTCGGCGGCCACCCGCCGCCCCTCGCGCCTGGGCAGGTGGTGCAGGTCCGCCATGAGGAGCATGTTCTCCTCGCCGGTGATCAGGCCGTCCACGGCGGAGAACTGCCCGGTGACGCCGATCGCGGCACGCACCCCCGCCGGCGACGTGGCGATGTCGTGGCCCGCGACCTGGGCCTGCCCGCCGTCGGCGGTGATGAGCGTGGACAGGATCTTCACGACGGTGGTCTTGCCGGCGCCGTTCGGCCCGAGCAGCGCGAAGACGGATCCGGCCGGGATGCGCAGGTCGATGCCGTCGAGGACGGTCCTGTCGCCGTACGACTTGCGCAGGCCGACGGCGGAGACGGCGGCCGACGGCGGGTGGCCGCCGCCTTGGTTGGATGTGGGCATGACAGATGAAGGCATGAGCCCTCCCGTTCGGAGGCTGGGATGACCGGTGGGATCGGAGGAGACGGGCGGTGCGGGGCGGGGACGCTCAGGCCCTGGCGCGGAGGACGTCGATGTTGCCCCAGTTGGTCCGGGCGCGGATCCTGACGGTGTCCTCGGTCCGCTCCGGGGCCTCGGACGCGGCGAGCGTGTTGCGTACCTGCCCACGGTTGGAGCTGACGTCGAGCCAGGCGGCGGTGCCCTCGCGGACACCGACCTCGATGGAGCCGTTGGAGGTCTCCAGGCGGACGTCGCCGCGGGCGACTTCGGCGACGCGCAGGGGGCCGTGGGTCGTGGTGCCGACGACCGAAGCCTCGGCGCGCGCGATGTCGATGCCGCCGTGGGCGCCGCTCACCCGCAGCTCGCCGGTCACGGCGCCGACGGTCGTGGTGCCGTGCGAGTTCTTCAGGACGGCGGGGCCGTCGACGAGACCGACGCGCACGTTGCCCGTGCTGCTGGTGATCTCGGCCATGCCCTCGACCCGGTCGACGGTGCTCGAGGCGTGCGGCACCTTCAGGCGCAGCGGGCCGGTGGTGTCCAGGCGGACGTCGCCGGACGAGGTCTTCACGCGGACCTCGCCGAGCCGGCCCTCGCCGATCACGTTGGCCCCGGCACCGGTCACGTCGACGTCCGAGCCCGTGGGCACTTCCACCGTCACGTCGACGGCGCCGCCGCGTCCGAGCAGGTTGGCCTTGGGTGTGGTGACGGTCAGGACGCCGTTCGCGCAGGCGACCTCGGTCTGGTCGGCCGCCCGTACGTCCAGGTCCTTCTGCGGGTCGAAGGGCCGCACCTCGACGACGGTGTCGAGGCGGTCGCCCGCGGTGAACCGGATGGAGCCGGCGTACACGTAGGCGGTGACCGAAATCGGTTCGGGAGTGTCGAAAGAAGGCATGGCTGTCCCGTCCTCATGAGTCCTTGGGACGTCCCCGCTGGTGGGACGTGGTGTGGGTGGAGTGGTGCGGGTGGAGTGGTGCGGGCGGGGCGCGGCTAGCGCACCCAGCCCGTGAAGCTCTGCCCGACCGTCCGGGTCCGCTCCGCCGTACGCGGCCGGGCGCCGCCCTCGACCGCGGCCGACACGGCGCGCACCAGCCACGCGTTGACCGACAGGCCCTCGCGGCTCGCGGCCTCCTCGGCGCGGGCCTTGAGGTGGGCCGGCAGACGCAGGTTGACGCGGGCGGTGCCGCCCTCGTCGCCCTCGGCCGGGGCCGGGGGCCTGAGCGGTTCGACGGGCGCGGCGAACTCCGCGGGGGCGCCGCCGTCGGCGGGCGGTGGTGTCACCACGAAGTCGGGGTCGAGCCCGCGCAGCCGTACGTCGACCGAGCCGGGGGCGAGCTCTCGGGTGATCTCGTCCATCGCGGCGGAGAGCACGTTGAGCAGGGTCAGCCGGGCCGCCGACTCCAGAGGAGCGGTGAGCCTCTCCGCCAGCTCGCGGGCATCGTCGCCGCCGGCCTCGGCGGCCACCGCGAGTTCGCGGCGGAGGGTGTCGACATACGGGGTGAGGTCCATAGTGCCATAGTGGCACCTAGTGGTGCCATGTGCAAGCCGTATGGCGGTGTCTGTGGAACGGCGGCTGGCACGGGTGTTCTGAACTGCGCGAATGCGCCGGAGGCTGTCTGGTTCGTTGTGGTGCCATGCTTGTACGCGTGTTTCCGGGGGAGCGGTGTAGTGCCGGATGGTGCCATGTGGCATCAAGTTGCGCCATCCGGTGCCGCGTGGTGCCACGCGATGCCGGAAGGGGGCGGGCGGGCGCCTCACGGTCTGCCGCCGGGCCGGGCCGATTCCGGGAGGCGCCGTGCGCGCCGCACCGCCGGCGCTTGACCTTGCAGTCGCTGCAAGGACGAGCATGGTGCCATGCTCTCCATCGGCGAATTCAGTGACATGTGCCAACTGCCGCCGCAGACGCTGCGGTTCTACCACTCCGAGGGCCTGCTCGTCCCGGCCGACGTCGACGAGCGGACCGGCTACCGCTCGTACCGGTTCGACCAGGTCGAGCAGGTCATGCTGATCACCGTGCTGCGCGGTACGGGGATGAGCGTCGAACTCGTCCGGCGCGCTCTGGCGGAGCCGGACACGGCGCTCGCCCTGCTGCGGGAGCACCGTGCGCAGGTGCGGCGCACGCGGCAGGCCCAGGACGAGGCGATCGAGGACGCCCTCCGCTTCTTCGGCACGCGGCCGGAGGTGAGCCTGCGCCACGCGCCCGGGGCGAGGGTGGTGACGAAGCCGGTGCCCGACCCGCCCGCCGGGGACGGCCGGTACGACTGGGAGGAGGTCGAGGCCGCCGTCGCCGCCGCCGTCCGGGAGTTGACCGAGGCCGTGGCGGCGTGCGGAGCCGCGGTGTCGGGCGTCCCGTGGCGGACCTGGGACGCGGGAACCCCGGCGTGGAAGGGACAGGACGTCACCGCCGAGGGGACGCACTGGCTGGTGCACGTCCCCGTCACGGTGGGCGAGGAGGCGACGGAGGTGCTGCGCGGCGCCCTGCCCGGCGATGCCGAGGTGCGGGTCTTCGAGGCCCGGGAGGAACTGTCCATATTCCTCCCGGGCAGAAGCTCGATGGCCAAGTACGGCACCGCGCTCTCCCGGCTGTTCGCGTACCCCCTCGACGGCGCCTACCCCGACTTCACCCGCATGCGCCAACTGCTGCACGAGGACGGTGTCGAGACCGCCATGCCGGTCAGCAGGCTCGACGGGAGCGGCGGGGAGTGAGCCGCGCGGCGGGCCCTCGCGGCGGCGCCCAACGAGGCCTTCGGCGTGGGCGACGCACGCGGCAGGCCCGAACTGCGCGAGGCGCCCGCGGAGTACCTGGCCCGCGCCAGAGGCGTGCGCACCGAGCCGGACCGCATCGTGATCTGCTCCGGCTTCGCCCACGCGCTGAAACTGCTGTGCGGCGTGCTGGAGGGCACGGTCGCGGTGGAGTCCTACGGGCTGGGCTTCCACCGCGAGCTGATCGAGGAGGCCGGCCTGCGGACCGTCCCGCTCACCGTCGACTCCCGCGGGGCACGGATCGCCGAACTGCCCGCCACCGGCGCCGGGGCCGTACTGCTCACGCCCGCGCACCAGTTCCCCACCGGCGGTCCGCTGCATCCGGAGCGCCGGACGGCGGTCGTCGACTGGGCCCGCTCCCGCGGCGGGCTGCTCATCCGAGGACGACTACGACGGCGAGTTCCGCTACGACCGGCAGCCGGTCGGCGCCCTGGGCCGGGAGAGGCCGTTCCGGGGCGGGACCCTTGACCGCCGCGGCCGCGGCAACCGGAGCGTGCCGCTCTCCGGTGAAGCAGGTGCCGGGCAGAAAAGGACCGGCGAGTTTGTTCTGTTCATGGCGCCGCTTGCCGCGGCACATACCGGCACGGTATCCGCCGCAATGTGCGCGATCGAGAAGCTTGAGGTTCTTTCAGGTAGTACCGGTTTCGTCCCGCAAGGGCAGCGACAGGGGGAATCATGGATGTGATCAGCACTGCCGGGGTATCGCCCGGAGAGCAGTTCGCCTTCTGGCGCGAGGTGCACTCCAAGCTCTGGGTGCCCTACGACTTACGTCGCGCGTCGCTGCCGGAGAACGGGTTCCGGGCCCAGGTCGCCGTCAGTAACTTCGGCCCCGTGCAGGCGACGTTGATCACCGCGGTGCCGCACTCGGTCCACCGTACGCCCAAGCTCATTCGCCGGGCCGACCCCGAGGTGTTCAAACTGGGCTGCTTCGTGCACGGCGGCGGCGCGATCACGCAGGACGGCCGGCGCGTGGATTTCGGTACCGGGGATCTGGTCCTGTACGACACCTCGCGTCCGTACGCGGCCGAGTTCGCTCCGGACGTTCCGGAGAACCAGTTGCTGCTCCTGCGCTTCCCGCGTTCGCTGCTGCCGCTGCCTCCCCAGGACCTGCGGCGCCTGAGCGCACTCCGCATTCCGGGCGCACAGGGCATCGGCGCGCTGTCCTCGCAGTTCCTGCTGCAACTCGCCCGGCGCATGGCGGAACTCACTCCGTCCGACACCGCCCGGCTTTCCACCCTCGCGCTCGACGTGCTGACCACGGCACTGGCCGACGCGCTGGACACCCAGGGCACGGTTCCGCCCGACACGAGGCGGCGGGCGCTGATGGCCCGGATCCACGCCTTCATCCGGGAGAACCTGGGCGATGCCCACCTGACCCCGGACTCGATCGCCGCGGCGCACCACATCTCGCTGCGGTACCTGCACAAGCTGTTCCAGCAGGAAGGGCACACCGTCGCCGGCTGGGTCCGGGAACGCCGCCTGGAACAGTGCCGGCGCGACCTCGCCGACCCCCGGCTGGCGGCCCGCCCGATCGGCGCGGTCGCGTCCCGGTGGGGATTCACCAGCCCCGCGCACTTCAGTCAGGCGTTCCGCGGCGCCTACGGCCTCTCGCCGAGCGAGTTCCGCCGGCAGCACGCGGCAGTGCGCGCAGACTAAAGGCCAGTGCGCTCACGAGTAACGACAGGCCCGGCCGCGGCGCGCAGTCTTTTCCGAGGAGGGCCGGCGGTCGACGGGAAACGGAAGTCACCCGTCGCCGGCCGGCGCTGCCCGGCAGTCGCACGAGCACCGTGCCGGAAGCGGGCGGTACACGGGGAGAACGGCCACTGGGGGGGACGATGCGTCGGCGTCATACGGTTCGAACGGAACTGACCGCGCTGTTCGTGGCGGCATTGGCGGTCTGTACTGGCTGCGGCGTATCGGCGGACGACGGCGCCGGGACCGGTCCGGTGACAGCGCGGGAACGCGGCGAGCCGTCCGCGCGGGAAGGGCGGCAGGACCTGACCGCCGAGGAACTGCGCACGCTGGACCGGGCGGAACTGATTCTCACCGCGCGCTGCATGCGGGCCCGCGGCTTCTGGTACGACAGCGACGCGTCCGGTTCCGCGCCGCCCGCGGAGCAGACGGCGCGAAACCCGGGACGGCGGATCTTCCCGTACGGCATCAACGACGTGGCATGGGCTCGCACTCACGGATTCGGTGAGGCCGGTGCCGGTGAGCGGCACGGGCGCCCTTCACCGGCGCGGAACGCGAACCTGCGCTACTTCGAGGGGCTGTCCCCGAAGCGGCAGAAGGAGTACCAGGTGAGCCTGGGCGGGACCCGCGCCCAGACGGTGTCCGTGCGGCTGACCAACGGCTACACCATCCAGGGCAGCAAGGACGGCTGCATGTCGGAGGCACAGCACCTGCTGTACGGCGACTTCACGACCTGGTACCGGGCCAGCACCATCGTCAACAACCTGGACGCGGAGAGCTCGCCGAAGATCTTCGAAGATCCCGCGTACAAGAAGGCGGTCTCCCGCTGGTCCTCCTGCATGGCCGGCGCGGGCCACCCGGCCGACAGCCCTCAGGAGCTCCGGGAACGGTTCGTCGAGCGCTTCGGCGAACTGCCGGAGGAGTCCCGCGAGGCGGTGGAGCGCCGCCTGGCCGTGGCGGAGGCGAAGTGCGTCCGCGCGACGGGACTGGCACGCACCGGCACAGTCCTCGAGGAGCGCTACGCCGAGCAGGAGAGGGCATTCCGCCGGGCGGAGATCGAGACGCGGCACCGTATGCGGCTCGACGCCCTGCCCCGGGCCGCCGACATCGTCTCCCGGTCGAACTGACCCGGTCGACCGGTTCCCGGCCGGCCGTCCTTTTCCGGCCGGTTCCGTTCCCACACCACCAAGGAGCACATCGCCATGCGCAAAACCGCTTCGCTGCTGGCCGCCCTGAGCCTGGCGGGACTGGCCGCCGTCGCCGTGCCGCAGTCGGCATCGGCCGCGGCACCGGTCTGCCCGAACGAACACTTCTGCGCCAACACCGACGCCAACTTCGCCGGCATGCAGGTCAGCTGGTACGGCGACGACGGGTTCTGGGAGAGCAACATCAACAACCAGGACTCCGCGTGGGCCAACCGCGGCACCACCAGCGGCGGTCAGCCCGCCCGCGTCAAGGTCTACGACGGTTACTGGCAGAGCGGCGCGGTGACCATCTGCGTGCCGCCGGCCAGTTACGTCTTCTACGACGAGGACGCCAACGACCGGGGCAGCTCCCACACCTGGACGCACAGCTGCTGAGACGACGACCCGCCCTCACCCAACGGGAGAATCCATCATGCGCAAAACCGCAACGGCCCTGACCGGCCTCGTCCTCGCCCTCGCCGGTGTGGCCGCCGTCCCCGGCACCGCACACGCGGGCGACCCCAACAACTGCCCCAGCGGCTACTTCTGCGCGACCACCGACGTCGACTACAACGGCACGTGGGTCAACTGGTACGGCGATGACGGATGGTGGGAGACCAACATCCTCAACAAGGACTCGTCGTGGATCAACCGAGGGATCTCCGGCTCGGGCATCCCCGCCCACGTCCGGGTCTACGACGACTTCTGGCAGACAGGGGCCATGACCATCTGCCTGAGGCCGAACGACTCCGTGGCCTGGAACTCCTACGCCAACGACCGGGGCAGCTCCCACACCTGGACGCACGGCTGCTGAGCGGCTGACCGCCTCGCCTCCCCGCACTCCCCCCGGCCGGCATCGGCCCGGGGGAGTGCGGCGTCTCGCGGCGGCTCCCCGTCCTCCCCGCACGGCGGCGGTCCCGGCCCGTTCGGTTCGTCCGGTGCGGCACCGGCGCCGCCTCCGCCCGGGGCTTGTGGGGAAGGGAACACGTTCCTGGCATCGCCGGTGTTACATCATTGGTGTCACACGGTCGCGACGGTGCGGCCGGGACGGTGGCCGGAGGTCCGGATGGGTGCGGAGGGCGGCGGGCGCGGCGGCCCGCTCGCCGGGGTGCGGGTGGTGGAGCTGGCGGGCATCGGGCCCGGCCCGTTCGCCGCCATGCTCCTGGCCGATCTGGGCGCCGACGTCGTACGCGTCGACCGGCCCGGCGGCCAGGCGCTGGCCATCGACCCGGCCCTGGACGTCACCGGCCGCGGCAAGCGGTCCGTGGTGGTGGACCTCAAGGCCGAGGGCGGCCCCGCCGCCGTACTGGACCTGGCCGAGCGCGCCGACGTGCTGATCGAGGGCTGGCGGCCCGGGGTCGCCGAGCGCCTCGGAGTCGGTCCCGAAGCGTGCCTGGCCCGCAACCCGCACCTGGTCTACGGGCGGATGACCGGCTGGGGCCAGGACGGACCGCTGGCCCGCACCGCCGGACACGACATCGGCTATCTGGCCGTCACCGGCGCGCTCGGCATGACCGGCCCGGCCGACGGACCGCCCGCCTTCCCCGCCAACCTGCTCGGCGACCACGCGGGCGGCTCGCTCTACCTCGTCGTCGGCGTCCTCGCCGCCCTCCACCACGCCCGTGCCGGGGGCGGCCGGGGCCAGGTCGTGGACGCCGCGATCGTGGACGGCGCCGCCCATCTGACCGCGATGCTCCACGGCATGCTGGCCGCCGGCGCCTGGCAGGACCGGCGCGGCGCCAACCTGCTGGACGGCGGCTGCCCCTTCTACGGCGTCTACGGAACCGCCGACGGCGGCTGGATGGCGGTCGGCGCGCTGGAGCGGCCCTTCTACGCGGAGTTCGCCCGCCTCCTCGGCCTGGACGACCGGACCGCCGCCCACCGTGACGACCCCGCCCGCTGGGAGGAGCTGCGCGCGGCCGTCGCCGCCCGCTTCCGCACCCGCACCCGGGCGGAGTGGACGGCGGTCTTCGAGGGCACCGACGCCTGCGTCGCGCCCGTGCTCTCCCTGCGCGAGGCCCCCGCCCACCCGCACCTGGCCGCCCGCGGCACCTTCACCACCCGCGCGGGCGTCACCCAGCCCGCCCCCGCGCCCCGCTTCTCCGCCACCCCCGCCGCGCCGCCCCGGCCGCCCGCCCCGCCCGGCGCGGACGCCGCCTCGGTGGCCCGCGACTGGGATCCGCCGTCCCCGGCTCCCGCCTCCGCCTCCCCGGAACGGGACGGGAGCGGGACCATGGACGACGGGGACGACGGGCGGTGACGGCGGACGACCCCGC
>NZ_JAZDCX010000039.1:0-34337 GCF_036323805.1 Streptomyces rubellus | reverse complement strand
CGCCCCGGCCTTCCGCAGCGCGTCGAGCAGCCAGGCCACCGCGCCCGGGTCGTCGAGGGGTGCGTGTGCGGCGGCGCGCTCGGCCAGGGCGGCTACCTGCTCCTTCGCCCCGGCCTCCCGCAGCGCGTCGAGCAGCCAGGCCACCGCGCCCGGGTCGTCGAGGGGTGCGTGTGCGGCGGGGTCGTGGGCCAGCAAGGCGGCTACCTGCTCCTTCGCCCCGGCCTTCCGCAGCGCGTCGAGCAGGCGAGCCACCGCGCCCGGGTTGTCGAGGGCAGTGTGTGTTGCGGCCCATTGAGCGGGGCGGGGGTCGGTGGGATGTAAGGCTCGGAAGTGGTCGACGAGGGCGGTCGCGGCGTGAGGATTGCCGTGGGCGGTGGCGTGTTTATGGAGTTGGGCAGCGTCCCGATACAGGCCGCGGTCCCAGGCGGCGTCGCCGAGAGCGGTCAGGTCACGGGGGTGGGCATGGGCGGCGGCCGCGGTCCAAAAATCGATCGGGGGGATCTGGTCGGCGCGGTGGCGGCGGCCGTACTGGTCGAGGTAGTCGGCCAGCTGGTAGTGCGGCCCTTGCGCCTCACGGGCGGGCTGCCCGGCAGCACGGCCGGTAGCAGAAGTTGGGCGCTGGTTGCGGGGGATTGTGGTCTTGACGGGGGTGAGGATGCCGAGGATGCCGTTGCAGTCCTGGGTGACGTAGTCGAGGGTTTGGGCCAGCCAGTCGTCACCGGTGATGTTCCATTTGTTCCATTCGGTGTCGGTGAGGTAGCCGGGTGCGGCATCGGCCAGCCAGGCCAGCGGGAGGTGCGGGCCGGCACCCAGGCGGCGGGCGTCCATGGCGGCGTGGATCAGAGCCCGGGTTATTCCCCGGGCCGCGTCGTAGCGGGCCATCAGGACGGGCACCCCGGCCAGATACTGCGTCACCTGGCCGTCCTGGGCGCGTTCGGCGGTCTCGGCGAGACGGGGATCAGCGCCGCGGGTATCGGCGAGTGCGGCCAGATCGACGGCGGTGAACGCATCCGGCACGTCGATCTTGTGGCCGTCCAGCAGATCGCGGGCATGGGCGTGCCGGTCCGAGCTGGTGCGGGTGGTCAGCCGGTCCCAGTGCCCCGGCCACAAGGTGGCCAGCACCAGCACCGGGCCCCGCGTCGCATCACGCAGCAGCTCTCGCAGGCCCGCGGCGACGTGTTCGCCCAAAGGGTCCGCTTCCAGGTAGTGCTGGGCTTCGTTCAGCCACACCACCGTCTTCGGGGCGATGTCGGGCAGCTCGGCCAGGGCCGCGTCAGGGCGTGTGGGACTGAGGGGATGCCACAGCCGCCAGCCGTCCGGCAATTCGCAGACGGCCTCCCACAAAGCGCGGGTCTTGCCCGTGGAGGATCCTCCGACCAGGACCGCGATCTGGCTGCGGCCGGCTGCTGCCGCGTCGACCACCGCTTTCAGACGCGCATCGTGGTCCCGCGGGATGTAGCCGGGCAGGATCCCGAGCCGGTCGCGGGCACCGCCGGTGTCCAATGCCGAGTGAATCCCCAGACCGCTGTCCAGGACGAGCCGGAGATCTTCGCTGAAGACGCTGACCGGCCGCCCCGCACCTGTGGCCATCCGGGCCGCCACCCACAGATCGCGCACCCGCTGAGCCAGATCCTGCACATCCCAGCGGGCCAGGCGGGCCAACACCGAGCCGACAGAGACCACATCGGCCTGGCTGGCCGGCTGGGACGGGCCGCTGATGATGCGGCGGATAGTGTCCCGGCTCGGTGATCCCGGCAGGCTGTCAGTATCCACGCCACGGGCGATCTCATCCAGGGACGGGGCGTCTGCCGCCAGGTACACCTCATACAGCAGGTCCTTCAGCTCCCGCAAAGACCGGGGCCATCCCACCCGGGCCCGCTCCAGCACCCGCGGCCGCTTGGCGCCCTGCGGGCCGCTCCCCGTGTCGCGACTCATCGCAGCATCATCCCCCACCCGCGCGTCCAGCGCAGGCTGAACAGCGCGGTAATCGGGCCGGGTTGGCCCCTTGTCGCAACTGGTAGTCGATCTTCAGACAGGACCCAGAGTGGGCAGCGAGCCGGCCGGCTGCCCACCTGATGACCACGACCGTGGAGGTCCCATGTCCCGCACACCTCTGACGCGCCGCGAGCGCCTGGCCCTGGCCGGCGCCGCGCTCAGCGGTGCCATCTCCGGAACCATCCGGGCCGTCATCACCTGGCTTCTGGAGCGGCTCACCCCGTAACCCGCACCCGGGCCACAAGGCAGAAGCTGTGCCGGGGCCATGCTGCGCGCGGCCCCGGCACAGCACGGGCATACCTCATGTGCCCGAACCGGCGCCGCAATCTTGACCTGGATAAACGGCCATCAGCGCTAGATAAGCGCTGCGGTGAGTGGCTGCGGATCGTCGCTATCCGCCACGCGCCCGGCACCTGGACCAACGTCACTGACGTGGTCGATGTCTACGAGATCCCCTACGAGACCCTGACCGCGCTTTGACATCCTCGCCGTCCTGAAGGACGGCGATTCCCGCCTACCGCGCCGTCTGTGGCTGCGGTGTCGGGTGGGTTCCTGCTTCGCCGCGCGGTGCCGGGACGAGTCCTGGTCTTACCTGCGCTCCACAGGCTGACACGGCCAGTCCGGCCGCCTTGGCGACGTTGACCGCCGCGTTGATGTCCCGGTCCAGGACGGCCCCGCACGCCGGGCAGGTCCACACACGGACATGCAGGGGCTTGGGGCCGTCCCGGACGCCGCACTGCGAGCACACCTGAGAGGTGGGCTCGAAGCGGCCGATCCGGATGAAGGTGCGCCCGTACCGGGCGGCCTTGTACTCCAGCATGCTCGCGAACGCCGACCATCCGGCGTCGTGCACGGACTTGGCCAGGCGGGTGCGGGCGAGTCCCTTCACCGCCAGGTCTTCCACGGCCACCGCTTGGTTCTCGCGGATCAGCTTCGTGGAGAGCCGGATGGGGGCACCCCCATGCCGAAGGCCATGGGGGAGGAACTCGCGGCGCGCGTCCGCGACACGGGCGTGCGCCCGTGCGACGCGGACCCTGGCCTTGTCCCGGTTGCGGGATCCCTTCTCCTTGCGGGAGAGGGCGCGCTGCGCCTTCTTCAGGCGCTTCTCGGCCCGGCGCAGGAAGCGCGGGCTGTCGATCTTCGTGCCGTCGGGGAGAACCGCGAAGTGCCCGAGCCCGAGATCGAGGCCCAGCTCGGGCGGCACCTTGGGCAGGACTTCCTCCGGGCCGGTCTCCACGACGAAGCTCGCGAAGTACCGGCCCGCGCTGTCCTTGACCACGGTCACCGTGGACGGCAGCGACGGCAGAGCGCGGGACCACTTCACCGGCACGTCGCCGATCTTCGGCAGACGCAGCTTGTGCCCCGGGGCGATCGACCAGCGGGCGTTCGCGGTGAACCGGACGGACTGCCGGGTGTCCTTGCGGGACTTGTACCGGGGTGCGCCCATAGGCGGGCGCTTGCCCTTGAGGCCGTCGAGGAAGTTTTTGTACGCGGTGTCCAGGTCCCTCAGGGACTGCTGGAGGACCACCGCCGACACCTCGCCCAGCCAGGCCCGCTCCGGGGTCTTCTTCGCCTCGGTGATGAGCCGCTTCGACAACTCCCCGGTCTTCGGGAACGGCAGCCCGGCGCCGCGGGCGGTCTCCCGAGCGCGCAGCGCGTCGTTGTAGACCACCCGCACGCACCCGAACGCCTTCGCCAACGCTGTGCGCTGGCCGGCGCTCGGGTACAGGCGAAAGCTGTACCGAAGCTGCACGCGGATCATGATACTCAGTTGGTTTATGGATATCGATGAGAACGTTCGTACAGGTCGTCACTGCGTCTTCCGCATGCACGTCCACTTGGTTTTCGTGACGAAGTACCGGCACTCCGTCTTCGCCAACCGGCATCTGACGCGGTGCGAGGAGATCATGCGGGCCGTGTGCGAGGACTTCGAAGCCGAGCTGGTCGAGTTCAACGGCGAGGCCAACCACGTCCACCTGCTCGTGAACTTCCCGCCGAAGGTCGCCGTATCCAGGCTGGTGAACTCCCTCAAGGGTGTGTCCTCGCGCAGGCTCCGCCAGGAGTTCCCCGACCTCGTCCGCCACTACTGGCGGGCACAGCGCCTGTGGTCCGGCTCGTACTTCGCCGGGTCGGTCGGCGGTGCGCCGTTCAGCATCGTGAAGGAGTACATCGAACAGCAGAACCGGCCGCTCTGACCTGGGCTGAGGCGAGCAGTGCAGATCCGTGCACACAGCTGAGGTCAGAGCGGGCCAAAGATTCGCTTCACCACCGGGTTGAAGCCCGGTGCACTGCGAATAGACCCGGTAGCCGCGCAGCGGATCACCGTGCCGCCCCGCTCCCACTGCGCCCGGGGGCGGGGCGGTCGCGGTGGCCCGCCGCGCTCGCGGGCCGAGCAACCCGACCCCCGGGGCAGCCGTATCGCCGGCAAGCAGTCGGCTGCCCCGGGTCACCCATCCCGTACGAGACGAGAAGGAGATCCCAGTATGGACTCCGTCCTGCGCGCATCGGCCAACTCCGGGCAACGCGCTGTGCTCATCACCACGCTCGCGGTCCCGCTGACCGGCTGGGCCGTGCACGCGGTCGCGCTGCATCGGCAGCTCGCCGCGGCGAAGCGTGACCCGCTGACCGGGCTGCTGCGCCGTGATGCCTACACCGCCCGGGCCCGGCGCCTCCTGGCCCGCCACGGAGACAACACGACCGTGGTCATGGTCGACGCCGACCACTTCAAGCAGATCAACGACCGGCTCGGGCACGCGGCCGGGGACACCGTCCTGGTGGCGCTCGCAGCCCGGCTGGCCGCCTGGGCCGGTCCCCACGCCGCTGCCGGCCGCCTCGGAGGCGACGAGTTCGCCGCCGTACTGCCCCTGCCGCGCGGCCGCCGCCAGGTGCGGCTGGAGCAACTGGTCCGCATGCTGCACACCCCGGTCGTCCTCGACGACGGCCGCTCGGTCGACGTCGCCGCCTCCGTCGGCGCCGCGGCCCCCGAGGTGATCGGCACCGGTGACCTGTCCGCGCTGCAGCGGGCCGCCGACGCAGCCCTCTGCGACGGCAAGCACTCCGGCCGCGCGCACCTCGCCACCGCCGCGCACGCTGCGGTGCCGTCCATCAACGGCCGCCGGGCCGGCCGCCCAGGCACCGCCACCTGGGGACGTGCCGCATGACTGCCGTCGAACTCCCCGAAGGCGACTGGATCCGCGGCATCACCATCCGGCAGCCCTGGGCCACCTGCATCCTCGCCGGGAAGGACGTGGAGAACCGGCCGCGCGCCTGGTCCTGGCGGGGCTGGGTGCTGCTGCACGCCGGTAAGACCATCGACCGCCCCGCGCTGCGCGATCCGCTGGTCGCCCGCGCGCTCTGCGGCCGGGCCCTGGAGACCGGCGCGGTGGTCGGCGTCGCCCGTCTCACCGGCTGCCACACCGACCCCGATGACACCGCCCCGTGCTCGCTGTGGGCCCAGAGAGGCGCCCACCACCTGACCCTGGCCGACGTCCAGGAGCTGCCGCTGCCCGTGCCGTGCCCCGGCGCGCTCGGCCCTTGGCGCCCACCGGCCGACGTCCTCGCCCACGTCCTTGCCCAACTCCCCCCCTCTTCGCCCGGAGGCCACGTCATGAGCCGCACCGGAAGTCCCAACACCCCCACCACAGCCCCGGTCGAGGAGCGGATCCCGTTCCCGCACACCGACGCCCCGCTGCCGTGCCGCACGAACCCCCAGTGGTTCTCCCACGACAAGAGCGCCGGAGCCGAGGAAGACATCACCCGGGCCAAGCAGGCCTGCAGGGCGTGCCCGATCGCCAAGGGCTGTCTGAAGTGGGCGCTGTTCCACCCCGAGGCCACCCGGGTCGGCGTGTGGGCGGCCACCACACCCCGGGAGCGCGGCGAGCTGTGCCGCCGACTGAAGGAACGGCTCGGTGAGAACTGGGCCGAGGCCGTCGCCCGCCGCGATGAGGCCGCCCGGCAGCGGCGCCGGCAGGCCCGATGGAATCCGCCCCCCAGCCGGGACACCGCCCGGCAGCGGGCGCTGTCCCGGCTGGAACTGGAACTCATCCCGTCCCGGCCCGCCCCGTACGAGCCGTGGCGCGAGCCCATCACCCCCGCCCGCGCGGCGGCCAACCGTGCCGCGCTCGCCCGCGCCCTGAACACGAAGAACGCGGCATAGGAGGCCGCGATGTTCGCCAACTTCAGCCAGGCGCTCGCCGCCGAACACCTCCCCGCACCCACCCCGGAGGCCGGGCAGGAGCAGGCCGCCGCGGTCGCGGTCGCCCGCGGTGCCCGGGACAAGCGCGACCTGGTGCAGCTCCTGGAGGCGCTCGGGCTGCCCACCGACGAGGACACCCTCACCGGCCTCCTGGCTCACCTGACCGACCGCTCCACCGACCGCGAGCTGACAGGAGACGTCACACCGATGACCACGCAGAACGCCTTCGAGGCCATGGCCGTGTCCATGTACTACGCCGACCAGACCATGGCCGAGATCACCCAGGCGACCGGTCTGTCCGAAGCCGAGATCACCGCGCTCGTGGACGCCCAGGAGCGCCAGTTCGACGTGGACGCCACCGCCGACACCACCACCCCGGCCACCTCCCAGGCCGACACCGCCGGCGTCGCCGGGCTGCTGGCGTGGGCCGACGGCCACGAGTTGGCCGGGATCCGCAACCGCGCCGCCCGTATCCGCACCGACCTGGCCGAGCTGTCCGCCCGCTGCGCCGCCGAGGCGGCCACCCGCCAGGCCGAAGAGCGCGTCGCCAAGCTCAAGGCCGAACTCGAGGCCGCGCAGGCCGAACTGCGGCAGGCCAAGACCGGACGCCCCGCCGCTGTTCCGGCTGCCGCGGCCCCGGCCAGGCGCGGCACCCCGGGCAAGAGCCGCAAGGAGTTGGCCGCGATCCGCACCTGGGCGCGGGCCAACGGCCACACCGTGGCCGACCACGGCATGATCCCGAAGAAGATCGTGGCCGCCTACGAGGCCGCCCACGCCGAGCTGAAGCAGGCCGGCTGATGAGGCCCGGCGAGGCGATAGCCCTGGACGGCTTCCTGGACGAGGACGCCGCCCCCGGCGACGTGCATGAGACCACGGCCCGGTTCCGGCTGACGGTCTCCCCCACCGACGACCTCACCGACGAGACGACCCTGGCGTGCGTCACGTCCGACCCGCTGCTGGCCCGCGCCGTGCTGCACGAGTTGTGCCAAGGCGACCGGCTGCGCGTCACCGGCTACCTCCGCCTGCCCCGCACCCCGGACCAGGCGGTGCGATTGCACGTACACCGGATCGAGGTCCTGGCCACCGCACCCCTGCAGAAGCCCCCCGACCCCGACCCCGGCGCCGGATCCGCCGGCCCGGCCGACACGGAGGCCGCCGCTCTCCCCGACGGTGGCCTGCTCGGCCGACACGGCACCTACGCCACCTACCGCGATCCCGGCGCCGGGACCGCCCGCGTGTGGAGCCCTACCGGCATCTGGGTCGGCACCACCACCGACACCCCGGCCGCCATCCAGGCCCTGATCGACGCCCACCAGCGCCGCACGGCACCCGGCGAACCCTGACCCGCCAGCCCCACCACGCCGCACACCGCGGCCGCGCCTGCCCGGCCCCTCCGAAGAGAGCCTGGCAGGCGCGGCTCTGCCCCTACCTCACCGATACCGGCAACCAACAGAGCAGCACCCATGCCCCATCAGGAAAGCCCTCCCCCGCAGGAGGTCACCGACACCTTCTACGGCATCGGCGTCATCGACTCCGAGGACAACTACATCGCCTTCACCCACGACCGCCGCCGCGCACTCGCCGCACTTAACGCCTTCCACCGCATCTACTGCCGCGAGCCCCTGGCCGACACCTACGACATCGACCCCGGCCGCGATCTGACCGCCTGCTGGCTCCGCCCCGACCACCGCGACGACGGGCCCTGGTGGATACCCACCGAAGCCGATCACCCCCAGGCCAGGCCCGCCCTGCGCCTTGAGCTGTGACACCCGTCCCGCGGTCGGCACACCCCGCCGGGACCGGCCCCGGCGCACCCTCCCCCAAATCTGCCGCGCCCGGCCCCGGCGGCCGGACGCGGCAACGTTCCTCTCCGCTTCCCCAACAGAACAGCAACCAGGAGGACCACACATGGCCCGCATCGCAGTAAAGATCGTCCCCGAGCACGCGGACGGAACCCCGTGCACCCACGCGGTGGCCCCGTCCGGCAAGCCCCGCGACCCCCACTCCGGCTGCACCGGGCGGCGCCGGTACCAGGTGGTGTGCAGCGCCTGCGGCCCGGTCGGTGCGCACGGCCTGCGCGTCCTGGCCGAACCGGCCCAGAGCGCGCACCGCGACCACCACAAGAAGGCTCCCGCGGCCACCCGCTGACCGCTCCCTCCCGCACCACACCGGCCCTCGGGGACGCCACCGCGGCGTTCCCGAGGGCCTTCTTGCTCCCCACCACCGCCCCGCAGACCAGGAAGACCCCTTTGCATGCGCCCGATCCGGCTGATCTCCTTCGGCTACCTCCACCTGCCCACCGGCCCCGACGGCCAGCCCGTCCCGCCGGCCGCCGACCGGGTGGAAGACGTCCGCGCCCGGCTCCGCGACCCCGCCGCCGCCCGGACCATCCTCGACCTCGACGGCCGCGACCTGCGCGTCCAGAACGTCGTCGTGGGCACCCACGGCGCCCGCGAACTGCTGGCCAACCTCACCGCCTACGCGCTGCTCCCGGCCGGGCCCGGCAGCATCGCGATCGGCTGCGCGGGAGGCAAGCACCGGGCCTGCGCCCTCGTCGAAATCCTGGCCCGCCGCATCCGCGCCCAGGGCCACGGCGCCGAGATCCGGCACCTGCACGCCCACCTGCCTCGCGTCCTCACCACGCCCACCGCCCCGGCCCGGAGGTGACCCACATGTCCGTGTCCGCCCGCACCCCACACACCCGAACCGGGGCCCGCGCCCACCGGCCCGGCGCCCCCGCCGGCGCCCGGACGCCCGGCCCCGGTGATGGTCGTCCGGCCGCGGGGATCGGCCGGATCACTCTGGCCCGCACCGGCGGCGGCGCCGGGCCCGATTGGGGCGCCTACGTCCTGGCCTACACCTCCACCCTCTTACCGGACGGCTCCCGCGCCGCCCTGGTGGCCGCCACCACCCCCGACGACCCGGCCCTGGACCCGGCCTGGGGACTGCGGCTCGCCCCGACCCGCTGGTCGGACCCGGGCAACGCCCGGCGGCCGGTATGGGAGTACGCCGCGGCCGCCGCCCCACCCAAGAGCGCCACCGAGCCGGTCGGCCGGTGGGAGCAGCGCCTGGCCGTCTACCTCCTGACCGCCGCCCTCACACCCCGCCTGATCCCCACCCGCGCCACCGTCGACCTGCCCACCGCGGACTGGAAGGCCACCATCGACCGCACCGTGCACCTGGATGTCCCGCACGCCGGCCACACCCGCGTGAGCATCGGCCGCCTGACCGCCTGCGCCCCCAAGGAGAACCTCGCCCGATGAAACGCCGCCCCTTCGTCCGCCGCTGCGGCCACGCCCCCGGCGCCCTCACCCTCGAGGACGCCGCGGTCGTCGCGGACTTCCGCGCGATGCTCACCACCCTCCGCAACCCGCAGCCCTGGACACCCGGCCACGCCCAGGACATCGCCGTCCGCGTCGGCTCCTTCATCGAGCGCGCCCACCCCCGGCCCGGCGACGACCACGACCTCGACCTCATCGCCGTCGCCCTGGTCCACCCCGACACCCCGCACGCCGCGGCCTACCTCCACGGCCGCCAGCTCGGCTACATCGAACGCGGCTGGCTGCGCTGCGACACGAGCGCGATCCTCGGCACCTGGCAGCCGGCCTACCGCCCGCTCACCCACGCCGCGGCGGACCTGGACCTCCCCGACGACGTCGGCATGGAACCCGCCCACTACGGCCTCCACGTCGAAGCCCGCCGCTCCGACGGCACCGGCTACACCCTGCTCCGCCTCGGCCCCTACACCCAGTGCCGTCACACCGACCGTGACGCCGACCGCCTCAACGCCCACCTGGGCGGCACGGCGGGCACCACCGTGCCCGGGTTCACGCTGCGGGCGGCCGCCGCACCGTTCAACGTCAGCGACCACGCCGCCTACCGCGACCCGTACGAGGCCGACGCCGTCGTACTACTGGCGGCCGCCATCGACCGGGAGGAAGCGCCGTGACTGCGGCGCCCCCGTACGAGATCGAAACCAGTGAGGCCGACGACGGCACCACTTGACACGCACAACTGATACGGCCAAGGCCCGTACCCCTGCGAACCTGCGGGGGTACGGGCCTTTGTGTGTTTCAGAAGCCACCAACGGGGCGGGCCTCAGCCGCTGGTGGCTGAGGCCCGCGAGTTTTCCGCCAGGTGGGGCGCCTTCAGCGGGGCCCACCCGCCTCTCCGGTGGCGCCGGAAGCTACAGCTCCCTGGGGAGAGCCACCCACCCGGTCCACCAGCAACTCGGTGACAGCGACCAGGTCAGCCGGCGGGAGCTGCACCACCAGGGCTTCCACCACTTCAGCGGGAGACCCAGCCGGGATCACCAACTCACGCCGTCCGCTTCCCGAAGCCCCATCGCCATTAACGGCGTTAACGGTCGCGGCATCAGAGGTAGCGGTGGCCCCTCCCGGGGCCGGAGTATTAACGCCGTTAACGGCCGGACGGCCAGCAGTGTCAGAACCGGCTCCGTCGCCCGGGGTATTAACGGCGTTAACGGCGTCGCCCGGCTTCTCCTTCAAAGCCCGGCGTCCCGAGCGCTGACGCGGGGGCTTGACGGCGTCCATAGCGTCTCGCGCGGCAGTGGCCTGCTGCTCCTTGGGGAGTCGCCCGATCCGGCGCGCAGGCTCTACCTTCAGCTCGCCCGTCTCCACCTTCTCCTGGAGATCAGGGGTGAGTTCGAGCAATGCCAGACGCTGGGATACCCAAGCCGGAGTCTTACCCAGCCGCTTGGCGACCTGGCCCTGTGACCCGTGGACCCGGACCAACTCCTGGATGGCCTTCGCCTGGTCCAGGGGGGGCACATCCACACGGTGGACGTTGGCGATCAGAGCGGACTCAAGAAGGTCCGCTGCGCTCGCAGCCAGCTCGTCGTTCACGTCGATCCGGAGCTCTGCCAGGCCAGCCAGGTGAGCGGCGGCCAGGCGCCGGTTGCCGTCAATGACGACGTACTCGGCAGCACCGATCTCCTCCTCCTGCCCAGGGTGAGCCGCCAGAAAGGCATCCCGCCGGGCCACCGTCACGGGCTGGATCTGCCCCTTGACCCGCAGCGACTGTGCCGTCTCCTCGATCTCGGTGAGCTCATCCCGCGGGTTGAACGGGTTGTGGGCCAGCAGCCTCAGCTCCACCTTCGCCGGAGGCCGCTTCCCCTCACCCTTCATGATCTGCGAGCGCGTGCGGACACGACGCGGTGCGGGCGACTCGCCGCTGCCCTCTTCGTCGATGCTGAAGCCTCGGGTGACCCTCCGCGCCGGCGTCATACGGCAAGCTCCTTCGCCAGCTCACGCATCACCTGCGCGTGCTCACTGTCGGGGGCGTACTCCAGCAGCGGGATCTCCCCGTCTGCCGCCTCCCGGCCTTCCTTCAGGTCGCCGATCACCGCCAGGACCGCCGGGGAACTGCTCTTCTCCCACTGGTCCTTGTTCTCCTTGACCAGCTTGCCGCGGCGGCTGTCGTAGGCGTTGACGATCAGCCCGAGGTAGTCGATCTGGATGCGGCCCTTGTGGCACAGGTCATCCATCTGGGACCGCAGAAGCCGGAAGGCCCGGTGCGAGGCCTTGTTCGCCCACACCGGCGTTATGACACCGGACCGGTCGGCGAGCTCGCCCTCACGGCGCCGCACGTAGTACAGGGCGACGTCCATGTTCAGGCCCAGGCTGGGGGGCCCGTCGATGATGATGACGTCGTAGTCTTCCTCCAGCGGCTCCAGGGCCCGCTCCAGCGCGGCTTCGCTGAAGCTGACCTTGGACAGGATGACGTCTCGCAGGAACGCGTCGTCGGATGCGGGCAGCAGGTGCAGTCGCTCGCCGAAGCGCTCGCCGTCCAGGGCCACCAGCAGATCGTGGATGTCGCCCTTCGCCGAGCCGTCCATGTGCATCATCAGCGTCTCGACGCCGTCCTCGTACATGAGGTCCTCGAAGCCGAGTTCGGCGGTGAGGTGCCCCTGCGGGTCGTAGTCCACCAGCAGTACACGGTGGCCGGCCTCCGCCAGGGCCTGGGCGATGCCCGAGGAGATGAAGGTCTTGCCCACCCCGCCCTTCTGGTTGGCCACTATCACCCGCACCACAGGCTGGGACACCAGCGGAGCTGTCGGCGAAGGGTGGTTGTCGAGCCACAGGGCCAGTGCCTGGGCGAGCCCCTGCACGTAGGTGACTCCGCGCTCCACACACGCGGCCCTGAACTTGTCCGGCTCACCGACTGGGAGGAACGTGCCCCACGTCTTGGCCCCGTCGGTCTTCACCTCAGGGAGGTCGTCGGCGTCGTACCAGGCTCGGATGGCGTGCTCGGTCGCGTCCTGGATGTCCATTCCGTGCTCAAAGGCGCGAATCTTCAAATGCCTACGCAGCTTGGGAGTGAGGGCTGTAACTAGCTTCTCTCGCTCCCCTCTCGGGCTGGGGATGCTCATGCGGCCGAACATTACTAGGTCAACAGCTCATGGGAGCCTCTTCGCCCTCGTACTTCACCCTCCGGGTTCAGGCAGGCTGCTTGCGTGGTGGTCGCGAAGCCCAGCGCGGTGGCGAGTCCAGCCTTTCGCGTGAGCCGGCTCGTGTCGCCGTTCTGGTCGGCGCTGCGGATGCGCTGCACATCCTGGTCATCGGGGCACTGGGTGCGGCGATGCGGGCGTGGTGGAAGTGGTTGAGCAGCCCTGGGAGCTGGTCAGCGCTGATGTTGTTCTTCATCCTCGCCGACCGGCCCGAGTGCTACCTCTACTCGCCCTTCTTGGGCTGCGTCATCACCGGCCTGCCCATCGCCCGCCACTACTCCGCCAGCCAGGCCCTACGCCGCCTCCACGAGACCGAGGCAGGGTCGGCCAGTACAAAGTGAGCACCGACCTGACCGGTCAGCACCACAGCCAGCCGGGAGCGCAACGGGCACTGTAAGTCACTGGAAACGGCTTTCGTTGGCCTTAGCTTCACCATGGGCGTAGTGCGAAGCTGCTGATGACTCATGGATATATGAAGACTAAACATACCCATGGTGTGCCTTACATCACAGTGACTTGAACGTGCGCAGGTCACAGCACCGTGCGTCACGCCAAGATGACTTTCAGCAAAGAACATGGGCCCCTCGCTTAACACTCAGGCACAGACGGATCGGTAAGAGGGCAGGAACGCAAGTTCCCGCCCCGCCCGCAACACCGCAGGCGGAGGCTCCGATACGTCCATGAAGGGAGGGCCCGTGGGGCACACATGGCCCTGGTACACGCTTGCACTGGTCAGCGCGTATTGGTTGACCTCGCTGAGCTTCGACGCCGTGGTACGGCGCGTTGCCCGCATCGCCTCGCAGGCCAACGCGGAGCACCGCTCCGCGGCCCGCACCAGCGCGGCGCCTGTCACCGATCCTCCGCAGCTTCTCATCGTGCTGCGGTGCCCTCATCCAGCACCTACCCGGACCGGCCCACCGCCTCCCAAAGCGTGGAGCGGCCCGCCGAGGGATGAGGAGGCCTGGTGAACGACTTCTCGGAGCTGGAGCCCGATCTCATGCACCCCGCAAAGCTGCCGCCCTGCTTCGAGGCGTTCTTCGCCCAGCATCAGCGAGTGTTCCTGGCCGTGGCAACCTCCCGGCTGAGGGACCGGCGCGATGCGGAAGAAGCCGTGATGGAAGCCGGGCTCCGTATGCACGCCAAGTGGGGACAAATGCTGTCGCATGCCAACCCGATGGCACTCGCTCTCAAGATCTTGAACGGGATTGTCTGCGACTTCTACCGACGCCAGGCCCGATACCACCGCCGCGAGCACATCGTTGCCACACCGCCGGACATCTCCTACCTGCAGGAGCTGCGCAGCCATGAACAGCTGGACCGCGCCATGGACAAGCTGGAAAAAATTGCACCCATACAAGCCAACTGCGTACGTCTGCGCTACCTGGTCGGTCTGTCCTACGACCAGATCGCCCAGTGGCTCGACACCACCCCGGGCGCTGCCAGAACCAACGTCCACCACGGCCTCCAGCGCCTCCGGGAACTTATGGAGCATCCCGTAGACGGGGGAAGGGATACCTAATGCTGGAAGAAGTCCTGCAGCAAGAAGCCGCCGAGCTACGCCGCCAGCTCGCTGATCATGACCCGGATGCGTTCATGCAGCGCCTGGCGGCCCGTATCGCCGAGTCCGTCAACCAGGAGCCGGAGAAACTGGACGCCGACCCTCCCGTACGAAGCACAGCGGCCAGGGCCGGACGAGCACCCACACCAGTACGCCCGCTCACCCGCCGCTGCCGCCGACGCCGCTCCATTCCTCCCAGGACGGACGACACCACCGCGACTCCAGCGACCGTGCTCGCAGAAGTACAGCGCCTATGCGACCTGGTGCTGCGCTCCAACGAAGTCGACCGCCTGGTCGACTTCGTCACCGACTACGACCAGGCAGGCGCCCGCACCTTCGCCTGCCTGCTCTACACCCTCAACCGATGCGAAAGCGCCCTGTACTGGTGGAGATTCGCAGCCGGCGCCGGAGACGAACTCGCCGCCCACCTGCTGGCCACGCACCACGCTGCCGTCGGCTACCACCCAGATGCACGCTTGTGGCGCACCATCACCCGCATGATGGGCTTCAACCCCGACCGCCACCTACCTCAACCAATCCGCAGAGCCACCGAGATCGCCGAAGACTTCGCCCACAACGCCACCCGCGGCTCCACACTCCACCGCTTCCTGCATACCGATCACCTCCCCAGAGAGCTCGTCGCGCGATAGCGGCCACGCCCCGGTGGGGGCTGCGCCACCGTCCCGGTGGCGCAGCCCCCACCGTCCCGGTGGCGCAGCATTTGCATGGGCCTCGGGAGCGAAAGACGGTGTTCGCCTGGCGGGCGCGACATCGCTGCGGGTGCCCGTCGTACGGGATGGGCCGTGAAGTTTCGGTGAACCCTCCCGCCTCACGGGATCGACCTTTTTCCCAGGTCAGAGCCGGTGTTCGCTGCCGGGATGCTCAGTGTTGCGAAGGTCCAGAGACGAAATGCGTGGTGCTACTACGTGCGCGGAGTCGCTTTCGGGGACGGCCGCCGTCCGGTCGGCCAGTCGTTGAAGGACGCACAGGAGATGGCCGGCCTCCCGCCTGGGAGGTGGTTGGGGCGCGGCCTGGCCGCGCTCGGGTTGACCGAGGGCGCGGAGGTGTCCGAGCGGCAGATGGAGCTCGTCTTCGGGCAGGGCCGGCACCCGGACGCCGACCGGATCGAGCGGCACCTCCTGGACGACGGCGTCGACCCGGCCACCGCGCGACGAGCGACTGTGCTCGGGCAGCCGATCGAAGAGATCGAGGCCCGCAAACAGACCCCGCTGCTCGCCCTCGACTTCACCTTCCGGCCGCAGGCGTCCCTGATCGTGCTGTGGGTCCTGGGAAACGACAGGACCCGCCGGGTCATCGAGCGGGCGCACGAGCGGGCCATCGCCACCGCGCTGCGCTGGCTCGAGGACGAGGTCGCAGAGACCCGGTGGTCCTCCGGCCGCGGCCGCGCGAAGACGCCGGCCTTGGTGGTCGCGGCGTTCCGGCACTTCGACAACCGCGACGGCTTCCCGCTCCTCCACGACCACTGCCTGGTCCTCAACCGTGTGCAGCGCCTGGACGCCGACGGCGAGCCGAAGTGGGGCGCGCTGGACACCCGCCGCCTCTACCGGCACGTGGTGGCCGCCGGGACGCTCTACACCCTCGCGATGACGACCGAGGTGTGTGAGGAGCTGGGACTGGCGACGGTGCCGAGGGAGGTGACGCCGGGTCTGCGCCCGGTGATGGAGATAGCCGGTGTCGACTCCGAGCTCATCGACTGGTCCTCCACCCGCCGCCAGCGGATCGAGGACGTCTTGGAGGGCCTCACCTACAAGTACGCGCAGAAGCACGGGCGGCTGCCCGGCGAGCAGGCCCGCCACGGCCTCGGGTGGTGGGCGGCGCAGGACACCCGCCCCGAGAAGAAGACCCCGCGCCCGTTGAAGCAGCTGCTCGCATGGTGGCGGGCGTCCGCGCTGCTGAAGTTCGGCAAGCAGGTGGTCGACGGGCTCCTTCAACGCTGCCGCGAGGTGGGAGCGGCGATCCGGGCCCGGGTGGATCCGCACATCGACGCCGTGCTCGCCGCCGTCGACGTTGCCGCGGTCGTCTCCACCGTGCGCGGCAAGTTCGCCCGCCGCCACGTCCTGGCCGAAGCCCGCCGGCACCTGCTGGAGACGCTGCGCGGCCAGGAGTTCACGCGCGGCCTGGACGACTACATCACCAACCGCGCCCTGGCCGACCACTCCCGCCAGTCCACCGCTCCGCAGCCCGGCCGCCGGGCCCCGGCCGCCGACCAGATCTTCTACACCGCCGACTTCGCCGAGCCCGATCCCTGGTGGATCGCCGGCACCGACGGCAAGCCGCCGCGGGCCGCCACCCGCTACGAGCGGGCCCGGGTCGCCAGTCTCGCCGTACGGAACACGATCCGCGCCGCCCTCACCCCGGCGCAGCGGGCCGCCGCCGTCCAGTCCCATCAGCAGGCCGCGATGCCCGATGAGTACCTGGGGGGCCGGACGACTGACCCGGCGACGTGGCTGCGCACACAGGAGAACCTGGAGCGGCTCGCCGCCTTCACCCGCACGGCCAATGCCCGCCGCCGCGCCATGGAGGGCCGGGAGGTTCCGGCCGCCGACCCGGCCAGTCCGGTCGACCAGCGTCGCCAGGAGCACGAGCAGCAGCACCGGCAGCCCGGCCAAGGCCAGGGACAGGGTCTCCAGCCGTGACGGGCCGCGTGGGCCCGCCCGGCGGGACGGGCGGCGAAGTCACCGCGCCAGACGCCGGGACGCGACCGGTTGCCCACCCCCGAGATCACCCGGGAGCGGGGAGGGTGCGGGGGACCGCTCCCCTCGAGCACGGAGGCTCCATGGTTGCCCCGATCCTGCCGCACCTGTCGCCGGAGCAGCGTGAGCGCCTGGAGCAGCTCGCCGACGCGGCCCGGCTGCGCGCGGCGCTGTTCCCGTCGCCGAAGCCGATGCCCGCCCGGCGCCGCTCCCGTCAGTACCCCGGCGGCCGGCCGAACCTGTGGCGCACCGCGCGGGGCCGCCGCCGGGGATGAGTGGACACGGTGGACTCCACCGCGCGCCCGGTGCCTGGATGGGAGTGGAGACCACGGTGGTGCGGATCGGGTGGTCCACTCGGTGCGTCCCACTCGGTGGGGGGAGTGCAGTACCTCCCGGCATCCGGTGCGCTCGGTGCGGTCCATCGGGCGCACCGGTGCGCCGGACGACGATACGGCGCACTCCCACCCCCACCGCACCACCGAACGGCGCGCGTGGGAGTGGCCGCCACTCCCGTCCGCTCCACTCGGTGAGCGTACAGAGAGTGACCAGGCATCGGATGCGGTGCGCTCGATGCACCCCCCTTGACCATGTGTGCCGCCGGATCCCACCCAGCCCATCGGATGGAAAGCAACCCTTGTCCACCCATGGGTTTCCGCGTGATCTTCGACGTCTCCCCTTGACAGCGTCCGCTACCTCTTCGGCGGCGACCCGCACCGGGTCTCCGATGCACGGTGGCGGAGGGGAGATCTCTCCCTCCCGCCGCACCACGCACCGTCACCGTCCGTAGGGGCGTTGCGTGGTGCGGACGATGCCGTGCATCACCGCATCGTGGTGCGTTCCACCGGGTGGAAGTGCACGACATCGTCCGCACCGAGTGGAGAGTGGAGGCCACCGCGCAGCGCACCAGGTACGGGTGGAGTCCACTCGGTGCGCTCCACCGGGTGGGAGAGTGCGTTACATCGTGGGCAACTCAACGCACCATGCGCGCGCCGGTCCGCGGTCCGCACCCGCGCGCGCCGCCGCCCCGGACATCCGGTGCGTGTGGCGCGTTACACGTGCGGGCGGCGCAGGTTCTCCTTGGCCGACAGCAGCCCGAGCACGGCGTGCTCCTGGTGGTGGGCGTGCCAGCGCTCTGCCTGGGTCCGGTCGGTGAACAGGGCCAGTCCCCGCGCCGTCTCGCTGGTCAGGTCGACGGCATCGAAGCCGCCGGCGGCCTGGACGAACTCCATCGCGATGTCGTGGAAGCGCGGGCCGCGGAAGTAGGAGACGTGCGTGTCGTCGGGGGCCAGGGGCTGGCCGCTCTCGTCGGACACGAGCGTGTGGGACGCCTTGCGGGACTCGTAGTAGGTGTTGACCTGCGGCTGGATCTCGGTGCGCATCGCGGCCAGCACGCGCTGCCGGTGGGTGGGTGCGTCCAGGCACTTCTGGTACGAGAAGGCGACCTTGCTGCCATCGACCAGGACCGCTTCCGGGCCCTTGTGGTGACCGCGCGGAGTGGGGATGATCCGGAAACGGTCCACCCCCGGGCCGACCTTCTCCGCCGCGTCGGGGTGCATGGCCAGCAGGTCCCGCAGCAGCAGGTCGTCGTCCTCCTGGTCGACGTCCTGCCCGAGGCCGTAGCGGCCCAGGATCGCCTGCACCGCTTCCTGCCGGGCCTTCTTCGTCGCGTAGCGGCGCGGGCCGATCCAGACCTCGGGCACGTTGAACTCCTCTGCCAAGCGGGTGACGGGAGCGCTCACGCTAGAGCACGTCCCCCGGTCCGGACGGAGCTTCGCTCTTGCTGTCAGCCCGCCGGGGGACATGGAGCAGATCGTGATGCCGCTCACGGAC
The DNA here is from genome assembly GCF_036323805.1 of Streptomyces rubellus. Taxonomy (NCBI): domain Bacteria; kingdom Bacillati; phylum Actinomycetota; class Actinomycetes; order Kitasatosporales; family Streptomycetaceae; genus Streptomyces; species Streptomyces rubellus. The sequence goes on along the minus strand of NZ_JAZDCX010000039.1, from coordinate 15,576 downwards.
AAAGCCGGACTGCAAGGGTCGGTCAAGGAGGAACCGGACACCTGATATCGATGGCCGTTAGACCGCGGTCAAGGGGTGGCTTCACACGGTGGCTCCGGCCCGTGCGCAGATCCGCGCGCGGCTGGACAACCACCGGCCCGGTCCGCAGGCCGGAGAAACCGAGGACACCGTGCCCGCCGAACTCACGCCCGACCCCACCCACGAGCACCGCGCCGCCCGCGCCCGCGACCGCCGGCCCTCCACCGACGTGGACCAGGCCCCGCAGGCCCCCTCCACGGGCCCCTCCATCGCCCCCTCCACGGCCACTTCGCCCGCCGGACGCGTATCCGCAGGTCAGCCCCGGAAATCAAGGTCCATCGACGCGTTCGACAACCCTCCTAGGTCGACACAGGTCTGGAAGCCGACCGGAGTGCGACGGCAGGAAGTGCTGAAGGCTCTGGGCATCTTCCAGCGGGCTACCGCCGATCAGCTCTGGCGGATGCTGCGCCCCGCCGACCGGCACGACCGGATCACCAGGGACACCCTGAACGCGCTGAAGGGCTCAGGCCTGGTCCGGGTGGAGACGCGACTGGAGTCGGGGCACCAGTTGTGGGTGCTGACCGAGAAGGGCCACAAGGAAGCCAAGCTGCTGCTGCCGAAGACGGTGCGGATCTCCGCGCTGCGCAAGCCGGAGTACGACGACGAAGGCCGGCCGGTCCAAGCCGACGGCTACGACGAACACGCCGCCGCCGTCACCTCGACCGCCGCCGTGCTCACCGGGGCCGGGTACGGCACCCCGCTGTCCTGGCAGACCGAGATCGCCCACCGCCTCCCGTACGGCTACACCCAGTACGCCGACCTGACGATGCGCGCGCCGGACGCCGGGGTGCCCGCGATGCTCCTGGAGGTCGACCGCGTCACCGAGCCCGTCGACGACCTGGTGGCCAAGCTGCGCCGCTACACCGACTGGTTCGAGCTCCTGGCACCGAAGGCCGATGCGAACAAGGAGAAGGCGGCCCGGCGGCAGGGTGCGGCGGTGCACGACTTCCGGCTGTGGTCGCGGATCTACCCGGCGACGGGCCGCGAGGGGTACGTGCCGGTGGCGTTCGTGTTCACCGGCCGGACGGCCGCGCAGCGCGCCAGCCGGATCGAGCGTCTGGAGCAGGCCGCCCGCGCCTACTTCGCCGGCACCCCGCACCGGGGCGAGAGCTACACGGCGGTCGACTACCACCAGGCGGTGCCCGTGGTCGTCACCGAGCTGGAGCGGATCACCGCCGACCCGGCTGGGGCCGCGGGGAAGGTGTGGCGCAGGCTGGGGCGCGATGAGTGGCAGACGCTGTCCGAGGCTCTGGACAACCCCGACGGCGACCGGCTGTACGCGGTGCAGCTTCGGGAGGCCCGTCGGCGTCAGGCGGAGCGCGAGGCCGCGCACCGGGAGGCGCAGCGCCCGGTGTGCACGCGGTGCGGCAACAAGTTCACCGACGACCGCTGGCAGGAGACCACGCGGTCCTCGTGGTCCGGCGAGCGGAACCGGCTGTGCGGGCCGTGCGCGAAGGAGGCCGCCGACCGCGCGGAGGCTGAGCGCGTCGCGCGCCGCCAGGCGGAGGAAGCCGAACGCGCGGCGGCCGAAGCGCCGGCGGTGAAGCCGCGCAGCCGGTTCGGCATCGGGCGCCGCCGGTAGCTGGCGGTCTCGGAGGCCGGGGTGGTTGTCGGTGGCGGCTGCGAGGCTGGCCGGATGAACGCCGATGACGAGCAGCTGCTGCGCGTCCGGGTGTACGGCTGTGACCACGACGACCCCCACCCCGGCCCGCTGCCGCACCAGACGTACGCAGCGCTGGTCGGCGGTCCGCTGGACGGGCTGCTGCTCGACATCACGGGCTGGCGGCCGGAAGAGATAGACGACGGCGTCGCCCTGATGACCGAGTTGGGGCGGTGGCCCGGCGGCCGGGCGCTGTACGACCCGCGTCCCAGCGAGCCCCGCACACCCGGCCCCGGCATCAGCTGCCGCTTCCACTACTCCGGCGACACACCCTGACGCCCGCCGGCGCCGCTCGGTTTGTCCTCGGTCAGCTGGGCGGCGGTGTTCTCGATCCACAGCAGCGTCCACTCGACTCCGGCCCGCCACCCAGGCTCCGCGCCGTCGTAGCGGCCTTCAGCATCGGCACGGATGTTGGCTGCGAGGGCGCGCAGGTCCTTCTGCAGTCCCTGTCGCCTGGCCTTATCCATGGTCTGGAGCATTTCGTCAGTGATGCCACCGGGGCGGAGTGCGCTCATCCCCCCACCTTGGACGACGTCCCCTGCCGATGGCCATATCTCCGGGGCGCTGACCTGTGACGTGCGGTGACGATAGCGTCCTGCCCCATGACCACCACCGACACGATCGCGGTCCTGGCGCTGGCCGTCGCGGTCGTCGCTGCCGTTGCCGCCATCGGCTCTTGGAGGGCCGCGCGCAACTCCGACAGAGCCGCGCAGACCCTGTCCCGGATCGAGCAGCAGCGCCTGCACGCCGATCTCACCCCGCACTTCCGCTGCACGATCGTGGCCAACGCGGCCCGCTCCACCGCGATGCTGTGGGTCCACCTCGAAGGCCCGCCCGGCCTGCTGTCCCACGGCGCTATCGAGATCACCGCGTCCCTGCGCAACGACAACCCGCACCGGGGCGATGGACCCCGCCTCGCAGGCACCCCAACTCCCGAAGAGGTCCGTACCCATATCTGGGGACCGTGGAAGTTCAGCGCGGACGGCCGCGACGACACCGGCCGAACGGTCGCCCCGCAGCAGCTGACGGTCGGCGAGTGGACGCGATACGGCCTGACTCCCACCTCCCCGCCGCCGTGGTCGGCGACCAACACGGACGACTGGCACCGCGACTACGCGAACGAGCCGGTACGCCTGAGCATCACCGCCAAGTCGAAGGGCAGCGAGTGGACCGTGCCGCTGGAAGTCCCCGTCACCATCGAAGGCACTTCCTGACCACGGCAGTCCCTAATTCCTCCTTGGCTGGGCGGCCTGGTGCGTTAACCCCGATGTCGTGCATCGAACCGGGACACGCGGGAGAGGGTCGCTCCAGCCCATGTCCTCGTCGCGCATCAGCTCCCGAAGCGCGGCGTAGTGCCGCTGCCAGTCTGGCTTCAATGCCGAACTCGCGCCCTGGAATACCGGCTCGTCCTATTTGGCCAATCTCGTGGGATAGTCCACCGCCTCAGAACGAGGCTCAGTTGTCGGTGCCATGGAGCACAATGGTGAAGGTTCAGTTTTCTCGAGCATGCAGGAGCACGATGGACAGGCGCCTCATCCAGACTGCGGTCTTTGGGAGCCCGGATTCCGACGAGCCGGCGTTGTGCCCGGAGGATCCGGAGGAGCTGGTCGTGTTCCGGCGTGAGCACGTGAACGACACCATATGGTGCGGCACCAAACTGGAGGGCGGCTGTGGCCGGCAGTTGACGACCCGGCTGTGCACCGACAAGGTGTGCCACTTCGCCCACTACGCGAGCGAAGGAGTCGCGCACCAGTGCAGTGTCCGAGCCCGGGACAGGGACAGCGCCAACCATCTCTTCGTTAGACGCGACTTCTCCCTGTGGGCACGCACGCAGGGCATTTCAGTTGCCTTCGAATACCCCGAGCCGCTCGGATCCGCCGTACTGATCCGTATGGAAGACGGACGCGTCATCCTGATTCACCTGGACAAGACCAGACCCGTCGTATGGGACAGCGACACCACGTGGGAGGTGGTGCTTGGGCCGGGAGTGCGGATCGACCCCGATGTGCTCGCCCGGCGGGGATACGTCCACCGGATCCGCTTCGTCGACCAGCCTGGCGTCCGCCGCTCCGTTCGAGCCGGGACCGAGACACCAGGTGAGGGCACCCGGTGGTTCGGCCTGAACCAACTCGTGCTCACAGCAGACCGACTGGCCGCCGCCGAACAGCCCGAAACGCCCTCCACTCCCCCTTCGGCCACCGTGGAAAAAAGGACGTCGGAACAGGCGCAGCGGACGATCGTGTCCGTCGCCCCTTCCGTCAAGGCGCCAGTGTCGAGGCCAGATGATTCAGGCTGGCAGGCGGTGCAGCGGCTCGACAAAGCTCGACGGGAGAACCAGCCGAGACAAGTGGAAGCGGCGCTGCGCGCTCTCCAGAGACTCCTCGACAGCGACGGCGGGCATGACCTCGATGACGTGCGCGCTGCCGTGCTTCGCGGACAGCAGTGGCAGGCGCAGCGAGCGCGACTTCGGAAGACGGTGGTCGCCCGCCTGCAGGAGGATTTTGAAGCGGGACGGTCAACGACGGCACTGCTGCCCCAGGCCATGGACCTGGTGGGAGACGCGGATGCGCCAGCGGACGAAAGAGCTGCTGTACTCAGCATCCGGGATCAGGTTCGGCGTGCCGAAGAAGAGAAGCGGGAGGCCCGAGCTCGCGAAGAGGCCGAGAGGCACGAAGCCTGGGCGCGGGCGCGTGCTGAGCGCATGGCCGCAGCCGAGCAGGCTGTCATGGAGCGGCGGGAGCGTGACGCTCAGCAGCTCCGCTCTGAACGGCTGCGTCACCTTGCCCCGGCCGTTCGCGGTGCCCTCAAAAAGGCCGCCAGCGAGGGACGCGTCACCACGTGGCCGGACGTGGAGAAGCGGATCGGACAGCACCAACTGGCCCGCCTCGATCACCAGGACAAGATAGAGCTGCTTCTCCTGGTGGAGAGCAACACGAAGGCAGAAGACCCGCTCTGGTCGACCCTCTTTGCCGCCCAAGGCGACGAAGCTGCGCTGCAGCTGCACCGTGAGGTCGCACACAGGCTCGGGCGATCCTTGCCTGTCAGCGACACCGAACTCCTCAGCCAGTTGGCCGCGGAGCGTTCTCAGCTTCATCGGCGGCAATGACCGGCCGGTGTCTGGTGCGCTGCGGAGGTCTCCAGACGCTGCATAGGGAGCGGATGACGTGCATACGGTGGTGGAGCAGCGCCGCCCTGTGCGCGAGGGGCTGACGACGAGATTCGACGTCAGCCCCTCGCGCACTTCGGTTACTGGGGCCAGGCCGCCACGCCCTTCTCGAAGGCGCTCAGCGGCGTCGTGGACGGCTTCGCGAGCACGGCTTCGGGTTCCGGGGCGAGCGGGGTGATGCCGAGTTGCTGTCTCTGAGAACTTCCGCTGGCCCCACCTTCGAACGGAGAGCCGAGGCGCCACCCTCGCTCCTACGGCCTCGTTGCTGCTGGCCAAGCTTGTGCAGCAACCCCGCGTCGACCTGGCACCCGAACGCCTGTCGGAGCCAACTCTCGTTCTTCGGGTGGGGCCAGTTGAACCTCTTACAGACAGTTTGCTCCAGGCGCTCGCGCTGCCCGTCCGTCAGGGCCTACCAGACCTCGGGCTTGCGCTGCAGGGCCAGCCATTTGCCGATGTCCATGCCGTGGACCGTGAAGCCGGGCAGGACCTCCGCCTGGCCTTCTTCGTCGGCCGCCAGCTCGCGCAGCGCGGCGTAGTGCCGCTGCCACTCCCCCGGCCCAGACCTTTGGCCCGAGAAGAGATGACGTGACTCGTACAAGTACTGGTGTCTGGCCAGCGGCCGGGCCGGACAGCTGGGAGAAGAGTCAGACGACGCGAACTGGCACCCGACGTTCTGCCAGCAGGTGCGCCAGCACGTCGGTCTCTTCTTCGGGCAGGGCGATGGCGGCCAGGCGGCGGGCGCGGGTGACGGCGACGTACCAAACGCGCAGCACCTCGTCGGTGGCCGGATCCGAGGTGGCCCACCGCTGGACACTTCCGGGATCGGGCAGCAACAGCAGGACCCCGTCGGCCTCGTCACCCTTGAGCTGGTGGACGATGTTGGTGCGGATGCCGGTGGCTGGCTGAGGGCGGGGCAGGGTGGGTTTTCCTGCCGGACGGCCCTTGCCGCCCTGCGGAGCGGCCCCGGGCAGAGGGGGCCAGTCCTTCATGGCCTGCCATACCTGCGGACCCCATTCCTTGTGGGGGGCAGGCAAGCTGTGCAGGAATGCGAAGGCCGTGCGGTGGACCTGGCTAGCCGACAGGCGGTGGGCAGCCATGATGCGGTCGGGACCGCCGGTTTCGCCCGGATACCAGTAGCCGAACAGGACACGCACGGCGATCGCGCAGGCCCGGGCGAGGTCGTCGCCGGAGGCGCCCGGGGCGTGGATGACGGTGCGGGCCCAGGCCAGGCTGGTGATGGCGTTGGTGTTGGGCTTTTCCCGGGTGATGCCCGGCAGGGTGGCGTACTTGTAGGCGGTCACCAGGCAGTCTTTGACCTCGATGGCGTACTCCTCAGCGAGCGCACGGAAGGCGTCGACGATGCCGTCACCGGTCGGGGCGTGCAGGTGGCGGCTGCCGGAGGTGGCGAACCGGGTGGGCAGCAGCAGGACGGGGATGTCGTCGTTGCGCATGACGGATGTGTCCGGCGGGCGCTGTCCCGTGCGCAGGGTGGCCGCCAGGCGGCAGATGACGGGGGAACTGCGCCAGTTGCCCGTCAGGCGATGAGGGGTGGGGGACAGGCGGGCCGCGAAGGCCCCCAGTGCCTGCGGTTCGGCGCCGCGCCAGGCGTAGATGGCCTGGTCCGGGTCGCCGACGAGGACCAGCGGCAGGTCGGCATCGTGCAGCAGCTGGAGGATCGCCAGATCGGCGGCGGAGCAGTCCTGGGCCTCATCGACGACGACTTCCGCGAACCGGGAGCGCAGAGGGGGCAGTAGCCCGGCGGCGGCCTCGGCGTTGCGCAGATTCCACAGGGCTAGCACCCGCGCCTCGTGCCCGGTGAAGTAGCCCTGCTCGCACCACGACCTGCGGGTGGCGAAGATTTTCTCCTGCCATGCCCAGCGGCTGTAGGCGCTGGCCTCGATGAGCTGCCGGGTGTCGTAGTCGAGTTTGTCCCAGACCACCGCCTCACGCGCCGGATTCTGCGAGGGGTCCAGGGCCATGGGGAAGCGGTGCAAGGAGATCTCTCGGCCCACGCCCTCCACCGGGGCCTTGATACTCGCCCACGACTCCAGCAACCGGGGCACGGGCTTGGCCGCGCGCAGAGGCTTGACCAGGAACTCCCACAAAAACGAGTCGAGCGTGCCGATGAAGTGCGGTGCTTGGACCAGGTCGGCGCGGCCCGCCTGGCGGCAGCGGCGGGCCATCTGATCCCGCGCCACCCGCGTGAACGAGATCAGGGCCCGGCCTTGGCGCAACAGCCGCCTGGGCGACTGCAGATGGCGGTTGGTGATCACATGCGTCTTGCCCGCGCCCGGGCAGGCAGGCACGTAGGCGGGGGCGGTCACGGCCGTCGCGGTCTTCTGCTGCGTCTCGGCATCGGCCCGCACCGCCCTTGTCTGCCTCGGCTCGCTCATGGCGCGCTCACCCCGGCGCTGTCGGCGGCGGTGATGAAGCGGATGGCGTCCGCAAGGTAGGCGGGCACGGTGAATTCCACTGCCGGTTCGGTCAGCACGTCGGCGAGTTCCTGGGCAAACCGACCCTTGGAGATCTCGGCGCCTTTCAGGACTTTCCCGTCCGCGCCGGTGACGGCCCGGCTGGCTTTCGGGATAAACAACTCCCCGAACGCCAGGGCAGGATCCGCTGCTTGGACGACCTGCTCCCAGCGTTCCTGCGAGCGCGGCGCACAGCGCAGGAACGCCGCCTTCAAGGCGGCGATGTTGTCGGCCGACCACAGCGCAGGTTCCAGCGTCCGGGGCGCCGCGGCCAGGTGCAGCTCACCAGGAGAACCCCAGCGCAGGGGAAGCGCCCGCAGCGACTGCAGCCGACGTGGTTCCGGCTGACCGGGTGCCACATCAGTGTCGGTGATCAGCGCCACCCGCCGTCCCAGGCTCATGCCGTCCACGGGCGCCAGCAGCACCCGCAGATAGACCTCGAATCCGACGCCATCCACGATCACCCGGGTGATCCCGAAGAACCGTTCCAACGCCTCGGGCGCTTCCCGGGCCGCCGGGGCGCTGGCGCCCGCACCGGCGGTAAGGACACGCTCGGCCAGGGCAGGCAGCAGAAGGAGCTCGGAAATACCCTCCACCAGGATCGCTCGTGAGGCGAACAGCAGGGCACTTTTGGTGGCATCCAGGTAGCGGTCCAGATGCCGCACCCGGTCCGGACTCAGACGCAGCCGAGGAACCGGCAAAGACCGTGCCTGCCACCCGTCGGACAATCCGGCCGGGCGCCGGGCCATGACCACCAGATTCTCCACGCTGGCCGCGGCCGAAAGGATCGGGGAGTGAGTCGTGACCACCACCTGCAGATGCCCGGCCGGCTGGGACGGATCACTGGCAGGCCGGCAGCGCGAGGCCCGCGCCCGCTGCTGCAGGTAGCGCAGCAGCAGCGTCTGCAGTTGCGGATGCAGGTGCGCCTCGGGCTCCTCGACCAGCAGCACGGTCAAGTCGGCCTCCGCCGCCGCGTCCAGTTCTGCCATCACCGTGGCGATGAACAGGGCGTTGGCATAACCCAGCCCCGAGGCTGACAGCGGAAACGGCTGGCCGGCGGCATCACCCAACAGCACCCGCAGCGACCGGGCGATCGACGCGAAGGTGGGCTCGGCCAGAGCCAGTCCACTCATCTGGGGATGCGCACCGACAGTCAGGTCCCGCAGCGGTTCGTTGATCTTCTCGCTGACCTTAGCCACGTCCGGGTCCGCGGCCACCTTCTTCAGCTTGGCGCCGATCCGTTCCACGAAGGCATCGACCTGCTCGTCGTCCCCCAGCAACCCGCGAAGGATCATCCGCACCCGGTCCCCGCCCGCCGAGGCCAGCTCCCGCTCCGCGTCGCGCAGCGCGGGCAGGTAGACATGCCGCACGCCCCCACGCGCAGGAGGTTCGCCCGTGACGGGGAGGCCCGCGCCCTGCGCCCAGACGGCGCTCCCCCGGCGACCGCCCGGCTGCGGCGGTGTCCAGGACACCTGCCACCGCGCGGTACGGCTGTCGGGAGTTCCCTCGGGCAGCAGTGCCTCCAGATACGCGCCACTGTGCTGCGGGCCGATGTCGGCCACGTTCAGCTGCAGGACGGGGCCGCCCAGCGCGGCCGCGGCCTGCAGGACGTCGGCTTCCTCGAAATACCGCATCCGGCGCCCGTCCAGGGGGTCCGTGAGCAGCCGGAGCGCGTCGATCACGCTCGACTTGCCCGCGTTGTTCTCCCCGACCAGCACCGTCACTTCCGGCCGCAGCGGGATCTGCACCCGCTCGCACGACCGGAATCGCTCCACCAGCACTTCGGCCACGTACACCGCTCGCCCTCACCCCTGACCCGTCACCTAGAGCAACAGTGATCAGATGATGGTAGGCGTTGTATGTGGCCTGTTCGCCGTTTTCAGCAGTTTTCGAGGCAATGACTGCGAGAGGCTACGCCGCTGCCCACTCCAGCCCGAGGTCCGCCAGCGCCTGGAACCTGTCCGCGCTCAGCTTGGTGCGCCTGCTCTTGCTGTTCTCAGAAAACACCCCAAGCCGGACCTCCGTGCCGTCCTCCAGCCGCTCTATGTGGGCTCTGGGGCCATTGTGTAACGGGGCGCTGCTACGGGTGGTGGGGGTGGGGCGGTCACTGTTGAGGGTTGAGTCGCTCGGGTGGGAGGTGTTCGCGTCCTGTGACGTCGGGGCTGTCGTTGATGCGAACGGTGAGGTTGTGCAGGTCTGCGAGTGGTGCCAGGTCGATGGGGCCTCTGCATTTCCTCAGCGTCAGGTGGGTGAGGCGGGGGAGGTCTCTGAGGGGGGCGAGACTGGAACGTATCGTGCAGTTCTGGAGCATCAGGGTGGTCAGTTCGCTGTGGCGCTGCAGGGTGGTGAGGTCGAAGGCTGACTGTTTTTCGATGTTGAGATCCTCAAGGCGGACGGTACGAGGCAGGCGGCTCAGCTGTGCGCCCTGGGCGTCGCCGAAGATGACGAGCCAGCTGAGCGAGGGCCAGCGGTCCAGCCCGTCAAGAGTGATGTCCTGGCTGTTCTTGGTGAACACCAGGGCGGTGAGGCCGGGGCCGGCAGGGATGTCTCCGGCGCGGGTGACGTCGGGGGGAAAACCCAGGGTCAGGTGATCCAGAGCGGGCATGTCGGCGAGGGGAGCGAGCGACATGCCGCGCGCGAGGTCGTGGAGATACAGCTTCTGCAGACGCAGACCCCGCAGGGGCTCGAGACCCTGCACCTCCGGGCAGTCGAAGATGACGAACGCCGCGAGATCGGGTAGCTGAGCTAGAGGCGACAGGTCGCGCAGCGAACGATCTCCGATGAGACACAGGTATTCCAGCCCGGCGCGCTCCAGCACTTCGGGGGGAAAGCCTTGGAGCCCGTTCAAGGCGATACGCTTGATGCGCGGCAGGCGTGGCAACTCGGCAAGCTGGGCGGCCGTGCTCACCTCGACGTAGATATCGGGTGAGACGGCGGACAGCACCTGGTCTGCGTACTCTCTGGCATCGAAGAACGCCCAAGCCCGGGCAAGCTCACCGGCCACCGCCGGCCGGGTATCTGCACGGAACTGTGCCATCACCGCGAGGGCGGAGTCCCCTCCGACCAGAGCCGCCGTCTTCACCACCGCGCTTGCGGTGACGCCGTCCAGCCCCTCGGGGCCGGGAAGCAGCTCCAGCACCAGGTCACCTACCTTGGCGAGCTGCTCGGCCTCCGTCACGGACCGCGGCGGAACCAACTCAGCCGCCCGGTCCTGCACTTCCCGCCGCACTGCAGGATCCAGCTCCGGCGCGTGCTCCAGGCTCGCCGCAGCGAGCAGCACCAGCCGCTGCCGGTAACGCTGCGTCTTCTCCGCGCGCCGCAGCAACTGGCGCAGCAGCCGCCCCCGCTCCTCCATACGCGCGTGTCCCACCGCCATGCACACCACGTCGTCCCACTGGTCGTCGTGGGCGTTGCGCACCAGCACTCCGAAATCGCGGGCCTCGACCGCCGCTTTCGCCCCCAGATAGTCCTGAAAAGTGCGGTGCACGAAGTCCACATAACCCGGCACCGGCTCGCGCAGCAGGCCGCTGCGGATCAGCAGGTGAGAGAAGACCTGGCCCGCATCGCCCTGGTCCCGCACCTGCGGCATGGCGGCCAGCCACTCGTCCAGCATCGCGACGACCTCGTCCCGGGCCGCCTCTACCTGGCCGTTGCGGAGCAGCCAGTACGCCAGCCGCTGCAGTAACGCCATCTGCTCTTCCCGGGAGAGTGACACACCCTCCACCGAGATGATCTCCCGTTCGGTGTCCCGGCGGATCAACAGCATGTCCAAGGCCGCGTCGTACAACTCCTTGCGTGCTCGCGGCAACTGCATCCGACGGTCGCGGTTCAGCGCACACAGCAGTGCGCACATCAACGGATTGGTCGCCAGCCGGCCCAGGTCGCGCCGCACCGCGACCGCCTGGTTCAGACTCGTCTCGTACCGCTCCAGCAGGACCCGCTCGGCATCCGAGCCACATTCCCGGCGGACCGCATCGTGCCAGTGCCGAATGAACGCCCGGACGTCGTCCCGCTCCATCGGCAGTAGCGTGTGCACGGTGAAATCCTGCGCTGCCAGCCAGTCCTCCGGCACAGCGGACGGACGCGTAGTCACCATGTACCGCGCCCGCGGAAACGCGGTGATCAGCGCCTTCAGCCAATGCTCCGTGCGTCCACGCAGCCGCGTCGGCACCTCATCGACACCATCCACGAGAACCAGCGCCCGTCCATTGCTCAGGAGCTCCTCAACCCACCCCTGAGGCGCACGCAACGGCACGCCTGACGCGGTCAGGAAATCCTCCGGCACGGGCAGCCCCTCACGAGTGGTGAAGGACCTCAGCCGCAGCACGAACGGTACGCAGCGGTTCCAGTCGGTCAGCTCCGGGCCGAAGCTCTGTCGGGCCGCATTCAGCGCCAGCCACTGCACCAGCGTCGACTTACCCGACCCAGCCGATCCCCGCAGCACCAGCCGATCACAGCCGGCGAGTGCCTGCTCCACCTTCACCGGGGTCCGCGTTCCTCCCGGGACATCGATGCCTTCACGATGCGGTTCATAGGCGCGTTCGTCGCTCACGGCGAGGCTGATGTACGCGGTGTCCAGTGGCCATTCGGCTCGGCGCTGACCGCCCAGGGTGACCCCGAACAGCTCCAAGCGGGAATGCGTCCCGGCTACGAAGTCTGCGTACCGCTGCTCGAAGCTGGGCGTGGCACCTCCTGCTGGTTCCGGAAGGGTCCGTTCCCGTAACAGCGCCCCGGTTCGCCGTGTCTGCTCCACCGCTGCCCGCGCCGCGAACGTCGGCTGGGCGGTGAGCTGTTCCACGAGATGGGCGCAGCACAGCCGAAGCAGCTCCCCGTACAGGTCGCGGGCGCGTTCGACCAGGTCCGCCATGGGGCGCCGCAGCTCGTCGGCCAGGCGCTCCGGATCGAGGTCCACGGTGAACAACCGTTCCGCGTCGATCGGGCCCGCGGCGGCGAACGTGTCCTGGACTGCCGCCACTGCCGCCAGTCTCTCGTGTTCCGGCAACGAGGCGTACGCGGACGCGATGCGCTCCCCGAGAACCCGCGCCAGCTTCTCCGGTCCCGCCGGCTTCGGCAGCGGCCGTACTGGAACCGCTACCAGACCTGCACGTGGCTTCGGCATCAGCACCGACTTCACGACTGTCTGGGCCACCGTTGACGCCAGCCGGACCACCACTGCTTCGAGCCCGTGCATCCCCGACCTCCCCACTCCCGTGGACGGCATAGTAGGCGGACCACCAACCTCGATTGGCGGCGATTGCCAAGATAGGAGCGGCCCATCGGTGCCTCTTCCGATGGGCCGCTCGCGCCCGGCGGCGAGTCAGGCCGCTGCCCACTCCAGCCCGAGATTCGCCAGCGCCTGAAGCTTGTCCGCGGTGAGCTTGGCGCGCCTGCTCTTGGTGTTGCTGAGGAACACTCCGAGTTTGACCTCTGTGCCGTCCTCCAGCCGCTCCATGTGGGCCCTGGGGACGGTTACGGAGCCGGTGCGTGCCTTGTACTGCGCCAGGGCGGCAATGCCCCGCTCGAAGGCGCTCACGGCTGCCTTGGGGGCCTTGGCGGGCGTCTCCTGTTCCGGGGGTAGCGGCGTGATGCCGAGCTGCTCCAGGCGCTCGCGCTGTCCCTCCGCCAGGGCCGCCCACACCTCGGGCTTCCGCTGCCGGGCCAGCCACTTGCCGATGTCCATGCCGTGGATCGTGAACCCGGGCAGGACCTCCGCCGGGCCCTCTTCATCGCGCACGAGCTCGCGCAGCGCGGCGTAGTGCCGCTGCCACTCCGCCGGCCACGACGGGTTCCAGTCCTCGTCCACGGCCAGGAGCGCGGCCTCCCACTCCGGGTGGTCGGCCAGAGCACCAGGGCGACGCAGGTTGGACAGCCACTGCCCCACAGGCTTGTCCAGCGCCGCCGCCGACCGGGGCGCGCACAGCGTCCAGTGCTGCTCGTAGTACACCCGGGCCGCCGCCAGGTTCTCTTGGAACCGCGCATTGGCCGCAGACCAGACCATGCCCAGCTTCTCCAGCCGCGCCGCGCGCCGGCCGTTCATCTGCCCGGCCCCGAAGGCCCGCCGCTGCTCCGCGACCCAAGTCCCCAGCGGGAACGCGCCCTCCTTGTGCTCATACGGCACCCGGGCGTGGCCCTCACGCTCGGTGAACTCCTTGAGCTTCGCCCAGCCGCGTGCCCAGTCCTGCCGCTCCGTGTCGATCACGTTGAAGCTCACCCAGTTCGCGACCATCGACGGATCACGCGGAGCCGCGAAACGGAGCAGCAGACGGGTTTCTTCCTCGTTATCACCGGGCGCAGCACCGATGTACTCGGACGGCTGCGCAACGTCCTTCTGAGGCTCCTGCGGGATTGCCAGCAATTCCACGGCCTCTTCATCGTGAGCCCGCAGACCCTCAAGGACTTTTACCAAAGGCCGGTAAGAACCCGAGGTGAACATATCCTCCGGCTTTTCATCAGGCTGGAGGAATACCGGCACGATCAAAGAGGCGAGCTTTCCCTGTCCGGGCTTCTGGCGCAGCGCGCGGCCGATCGCCTGCACGATGTCGTGCGGCGCGCCCTTGGGGTCCAGCAGGGCCACCGAGTCCACGGCCCGGATGTCCACGCCCTCGCCCAGGACGCGGCAGTTCGAGAGCACAGCACGCCGGGCGGTGGAGCCGAACTTGCCCAGCACCTCCCGCCGGCGCTCCGGGACGTGCTCGCCGCACAGCCAGTCCGCCCAGATCTCGGCCGGGTACTTCTCCGGCTGGTCGGCGTGCAGCCGCTTGGCCACCCGCTGAAGGCCCTCCGCGTACGCCGCGGCTTCTATCGTCCGGTGGTGGAAGGTGATGCACGTCTGGAGGTTGTGCTGCGCCATCGTGTGCAGCAGCGCGGCCTGGAGGGCGCCCAGGCGTTGCCCGCGGACCTCCTCGGTGTGCCGCTCCTCGCCCATCAGCCGCTCGGGCGTGACGACCGGGTCCTGGAGCTCCAGGACGATGATCTGGTACCGCGCCAGCAGCTTGCGCGACACGGCCGACGCGAGCGAGAGCTTGTAGAGGACCGGTCCGAAAACCTTCTCGTCGTCCATGGAGGCCGCCATCTCGCGCGGCAGCGGGTCACGGACCCCTTCGGCGACCTCGCGGTTCAGCCGCTCCTCCCAGATCCGCGGCGTCGCCGTCAGGTACAGCCGGCGGTGCGCCGGGATCTTCGTCTGGTCGTGGATGTCGGCCCACGCCTTACCCATCGAGCCCGACGTCCGGTGCGCCTCATCGACCACCGCCAGGTCCACCGGGGCGAGCTTCTGCCCGTAGGCGCCCTCGAACGCCTCCACCAGCACGCCCAGCGAGGCGTAGGTGGCGTAGATGGTCACCGGCCCCGTGGAGTGCCACAGCGCCAGCTGCACGGGGTTCGTGGTGGAGCGGACGCCCAGGTGGAACAGCTCAGGGTCGTCCAGCGGCGAGCACACCATGACCGCCGGCCCCTTGTGCCCGGCCGCGCTCCACGCCTTCACGGTCTGCGCCAGGAGATCCAGGGTCGGCACCACAACGAGAGTGCGCCCCTTGGGCACAATCCGCTTTGCGGAGGCCGCCGCGATGATGGTCTTTCCCGTTCCGCACGCGGCGTGCACCTGTCCGCGCAGGCCATTCCAGGGAATTCCGCCCGGCGGGATATCGAGGCCGCGCACGATGGCGGCTACGGCCTCAATCTGGTGTTCACGCAGTTTCACGGCCATTACCGTGTTCTCCTTTTCGCGGAATGCGGCGCGTAATAGGAATGAGAGTCCGGCGCGGTGAGTGGCGGGCCGGGGTGGTGGTTTCTGATCCCAGACCCTACACAGTCAGCACCCGTGATGCATCATCCATGCCGCAGCTTTCCCCTGTAGGCTGATACTTGGCTGAATCCCGCCCGTTCGCGCGGTTCATAGAGTATGCTAGCGGGGTATTAGTCGACGTGAGCGGCCAGTTTCGAGGGTAGGGGAGGGGTTCGGGTGGAGCGCAGCGGAGCCCGTCACTGCGGTGGGCCGGCACTCCGTCAGGCCGACGGTCCGTCACTCTCGTTGCGGGGGTGGTGGCTGAGATTCTCAAGCCCTACACAGGTCCGCACGCGATGCACCGCCTTTTGCTGCCAGCCTCGGCACCCGCGCTTGCGCGGGTGCTTTCAATTCGCGCTTGCGCGAATTGACCCGCTTTTAGAATTCCGCTTGCGGAATTTAATTCCCGCGCTTGCGC